>CANPMS010000027.1 GCA_947575275.1 uncultured Clostridium sp.
CCTCCATACTGACTGATGATAAACTGTGCCAGTTTCGGATTTGTCTGTGTAATTTTTACAGGGTACTGTAATCGTTTTTCATATCTCCACATTTAACGCTCTCCTCCTTCCCATGGCCACGGACTCTTAATCCAGCTCCAATTATTGGAAGTGACTTGATTTATCATAAGCGGACCGTACGCCTGCTCATAGGCATAAACGGCCTCCTGGTTCATTTTCTTAACATATTGATAGTAATTCATTGCCTCCCTGTCAGTGGGATGGGTGTCAAGATATAAGGATACGTCATCCAAGGCAAATCCAGTCTCATATACACGCCTCAATAACTGGTTTCCACAATCGCATGTCATTATTGGCACCTCCCCATTAAAAACGGTAAGTCCAGCTCCGGAAATATAGTGCCTCGATTAAATCCCCGATCCAGGGCGTAAGTTTGACACCATTTCTGCCATGGTACATATGCCATACCGATAGGCATACAAGACAATTCACTCCCCTGCATTGACGAGTTACAAGAAGGGGATACCTGCTGTTGAGGCTGCATTGGTCTCATAGGCTGTGATACTGCTGTATTCATCTGATTCTGCATTCTTGGTTGAATCAGAGAAGGCGGCTGCGTGGGTGCGATTGGCTGAGAAGGCTGCATGGGATTCATGGGAACCTGTGCACTTCCGCCACAGCCGCAGGTACAGCCGGTATTCATATACGGAGGTACCTGTCGCTGAGGTCTCTGCGTACAGGCACTGCGCCGATTGTTACAACAATCCATACTGTATTGCTCCTTTAGAATATTCTAATATCATACTATGAGCCAGATACACAGCTGGTGCGTTGCCAAAAACGGATAAAATCCACTGCTGCCTTTTAGTTGTCACACATGTCCCTGCGTCCACATATGATACAGTACAAACATCAAAAAAGGAGTTTTTCATTATGTGTAGAACAAATAGTTGTAATCAGTGTGGCTGTAGAAGATGTGGATGTGGGTGTGGCTGTGGCTGTAATAACGGCTCCAACAGCTCCAACTCCACAAATAACAATGGTAATAACAACTGCTGTTGCTGCAGAAACTGCAACACACGGATTCGCCAGGCATACACCGAAGGCTACAACAACGGATACCGGGACGGATATGAAGCAGGCTTCCGAGATGGCTCTTGGTCCTGCTCTGGCATTATGGAAGCAATTGAATCTGCATCTGAGAATGGCTGTGGATGTACGAGAAACACTAACACCGCAAACACCTGCGGCTGCACTACTGCAAACACCTGCGGCTGCACTACTGCAAACACCTGCGGCTGCAATTCCTGCAACTAACAGATTATAACACGCTGCCAAAATTTTCCTCCAAAAAGGGAGGCGGGTTTTTCATCCGCCTCCCAAATATCTTCTTTCTGTATTCCGATTTATCGCTTTGTTTCTTCCATCCTCTTACAGACTATTGCCCTTTATGGAGTGCTTTTTTAAATATTCCACTGCATACTTCTTATCTTTTGTAATCTGCTCCTTCAAATCCTCCAGAGAGGCAAATTTCTGTTCCGGTCTCTCAAAATTCAAAAGCTGTACCTCGATGCTCTTTCCATACATCTCCTCCTCCAGTCCTATGATAAAAGTCTCCACCCCCACCGGATTTTTCCCATGAATCGTAGGCTTTCTGCCGATATTGGTCACACCTCCGTAAGCCACACCATCCACCAGCACCCGCGACACATAAACGCCAAAAGGCGGCAGATGCTTCTCAGGAGGCGGCAGAATATTGGCCGTGGGAAATCCCAAAATCGGACCGCCGATATGGTTGCCATGAACTACCACTCCGTGGATGGCGTAAGGCGCTCCAAGCAGCTGGTTCGCTTTCTCAATATTTCCCCGATCCAGCTCCTCCCGGATATAGGTACTGCTGATATCCCGGTGACCATCCTGCTCCTTTTGAATAATAACTGCCTCAAATCCATATTCCGAAGCAAGATTACAGAGTAATACTGCATCACCTGCCCCTTGATAACCGAAACTGCAATCCGTTCCCACAACTACTGCTCTTGCATTCATATATTTCACAAGAACTTGGGACACAAACTCCTGCGGTGACATGCGAGCCGCCTCCTGATTAAACGGATATTCCACCAGATAATCAATGCCGATTTTCTCCATGTTATCTCTGCGTTCCTGATTGGTGGTGATGACAGTGCGGCTCGTTCCTGATACAACGCCCGACGGCGCCATATCAAAGGTAAATACCGCTGTCTTAAACCCATTTTGATTTTTTAACCGCATCATCTCCCTCAAAAGCTTCTGATGCCCCTTGTGACGTCCGTCAAACTTGCCGATGGTAACCACCGTGGGTTCCCCAATCTGAAATTCCCGTTTTCCGGTGATAACCTTCATCTTTAGCTGCCTCCCAGAAATAATTTATGCGGCTGATAACGCCGCTTTATATCGTCATATTCATAAATTCCAATAAATCTTCCCACACTGTCATAAACCCGGGCCCTGGCCGGCCGGTAAGCCGCACCTTTATCATCTGCGTTGCAGACGGCGGAACGTTCCAGAAAAAAGGGATTACCGTTATGCACCAGCTTATCCCCCTCTCCCTCCTTCGTCACCAGCTTAGGCAGCTCAGAGAAAACCTTGTCCACAGGCACAATATGCTCCAAAAGCTGACCGCTATCCCTCAATGCCTCAATTTCAGACAGTTTCAGGCTGTTCTCAATATAAAAGCGATCCACTCTCGTGCGGACAAGCATTTCCATACAGCCGCCACACCCCAGCTTCTTTCCAATATCACTGCACAACGTTCTAATGTAGGTACCCTTAGAGCAAGTGACACTAAATGTCATACGTGGCAAATCCACCATCTCCACCGCCAAAGAACAAATTTCCACCGGACGAGGCTGCCGCTCCACCTCCTTGCCGGCACGCGCCAGCTCATAAAGCCTTTTTCCATTTATCTTTAATGCCGAGTACATAGGCGGAACCTGCATATAAACACCCAAAAAGCTCTCCGCCGCCGCTTTCACTTCCTCCTCCGTCACACATACCGGGGACTTGGAGAGTACAGCGCCGGTAATATCCTGAGTATCAGTCTCAATCCCTAAGAGAAGTCCCGCCCGATAGGTCTTCGTCTTGTCCGTCAACATCCCGCACAGCTTCGTCCCACTTCCAAGACAGATTGGCAGAACACCCTCAGCCTCGGGATCCAAGGTGCCCGTATGTCCAATCTTTTTCATCTTCAAAATACCTCTCATTTTTGCCACCACATCATGAGAGGTATATCCCTTTTCCTTATATACATTAATAATTCCATCCACTAGGCTTCATGCTCCTTCACCTGCTTCTCAATATGGACAGAAAGATTGTTAATAACATCGTGCACACTCCCGCTTATCATGCAGCCTGCTGCGCGGATGTGCCCGCCGCCGCCAAAATACGATGCCACCTGACTTACATCCACGTAATTGTTGGAGCGCATGCTGACCTTATAGACCTGATTCTCCGTCTCATAGAGGAAAATTGCCACCTCCACGCCTTCCGTCACCCGCATCTGATCCACAATACCATCCATATCAGAGCTCTCCACACCATACAAAATCATATCCTTATGACGTATCACGCTGAATATGCACTTTCCGTCAAGAAATGTTACGCTCTCTAAGAGCGCGCGCCCCAGAATCTGGTTCTGCACATACGTTTTACGATAAAAGCTCTCATCAATAATTCGTGCAAAATCAATTCCTTTTTCCATCATGATACCCGCCAGTTTCATGGTCTCAACCGTAGTGTTGCTGTTTTTAAACACATTGGTGTCGTGAATAATCCCCGTGTAAATGCACTCTGCCGCCTCCCGGCTGATTTTCTCCATATCCAGAAATCCGCATACGGTTTCACAGGTTGAGCTGAAGCCTGCTTTTATTATGTTCTCCTGCGCATATCCCCTGTTTGTAATATGGTGATCCAGACAGATGCTCGCCTTGGCGCTGTCCAGATATACAGCAAAACTGCCAAGACGATCCTTGTCACCACTATCCAGGCAAATGCACAGGTCGTAAGTTTCCCCGGTCTCCGAATCCTGACTAATTTCATCACAATACTTTAAATAGTTAAATTTCTCCGGCGGTTTCTCCAGATAGACCTGCACAGTCTTATTCGGATACTGCTCCCGTACATAGTTACAGACGGCAAGACAGGAACCAATGCAGTCTCCATCCGGACGCACATGTCCCAATATGGCAATGCTCTGCGCATCTTCTATCATTTCTATCAACCTGTTCGCCTGCATTTCATCACTCCTCACTTCCAAACTCCAGTGGTCAGTCCTCCAGATCTTTAGTGACCTCATCAATCAGCCTTGACATATTCACTCCATACTCAATGGACTGATCCAATACAAAGCTAACCTCCGGCGTATTCCGCAAATTAATCCGGCGCGCCAGCTCACGGCGTACATAGCCCACCGCACTCTTAAGCCCCTCAATCGCATTCTTCGCCTTCTCCTCATCTCCCAGAACGCTGATATATGCCTTACAATACTTGAGATCAGGCGTAACCTCCACCGAAACCACACTGGTCATAGCGGCAGTTACACGCGGGTCTTTTATCTCTGTGCGGATAATTTCGCTCAGTTCCCTCTGTACTTCCATATTGATTCTGGTATTTTTAATGCTGTTTTTGCGCATTGCCTTCATTCCTTCCTGATTTAACGCGGCACCTCTACCATGGTATACGCCTCTACCATATCGTCCTCATGAATATCATTAAACTTATCGAAGACGAGACCACACTCATAGCCGGTTGCCACCTCTTTTACATCATCCTTAAACCGCTTCAAAGATATAAGTACCCCGTCAAAAATCTGCTGTCCGTCACGGGTAATGCGGCAAGAACAGTTCCTCTGGAACTTTCCATCCATAACGTATGCTCCGGCAATCGTTCCGACTCCAGAGGCCTTGAACGTCTGACGCACCACTGCATGGCCCAGTACCTGCTCCTCGAACACCGGATCCAGCATTCCCTTCATCGCGGCTTCCACATCTTCAATCGCCTGATAGATAACACGATACAGGCGCAAATCCACCTTCTCCCGTTCTGCGATAGATTTCGCCGTCACATCAGGGCGTACATTAAATCCAATAATGATCGCATTCGATGCCGAAGCCAGGGAAACATCCGACTCGTTGACTGCGCCGACACCGCCGTGGATTACCTTCACCATAACCTCCTCGTTAGAAAGCTTTATCAGGCTCTGCTTCACCGCCTCCACAGATCCCTGTACATCCGCCTTAACGATAATTGGAAGCTCCTTCACATTACCCGCTTTAATCTGGCTGAACAGATCATCTAAAGACAGCTTCGACTTTGTTTCCTCAAGAAGTTTATTTTTACTTTCCGCAATAAAAGTCTCCGCATAGCTTCTGGCTTCCTTCTCACTCTCGGTGACCATAAGAACGTCGCCTGCACCCGGAACATCGTTCAGACCTAAAATCTCCACCGGCATGGAGGGACCTGCCTCCTTCACACGCTGCCCTTTGTCGTCCATCATGGCACGAACCTTACCGTAACAGGGTCCTGCCGTCACATTATCGCCTACTTTCAGCGTACCCTTCTGCACCAGAATGGTTGCCACCGGACCTTTTCCCTTATCCAGCTCCGCCTCAATAACAAGTCCTCTTGCACGGCGGTCGGGATTTGCCTTCAGCTCCTTCACCTCGGCGGCCAGAAGAATCATCTCCAGCAGCTCTGTAATTCCTTCTTTCGTATGGGCAGATACGGGAACGAAAATCGTGCTTCCGCCCCAGTCCTCCGACACCAGCTCGTATTCAGACAGCTCCTGCTTTACCCGGTCTATATTGGCGCTGGGCTTATCAATCTTATTAATAGCTACAATAATCTCCACCTCTGCCGCCTTGGCATGATTGATTGCCTCAATCGTCTGCGGCATCACGCCGTCATCCGCCGCCACCACCAAAATTGCAATATCCGTGGACTGGGCGCCGCGCATACGCATGGCAGTAAACGCCTCATGCCCCGGCGTATCCAAAAAGGTAATTCTCTGTCCGCGCACATCGACCGTATATGCTCCGATATGCTGAGTAATGCCGCCTGCCTCCCGAGCCGTCACATTAGTCTGACGAATTGCATCAAGAAGGGAAGTCTTGCCATGATCCACATGACCCATCACACAGACCACCGGCGGTCTGACAGTCATATCGTCCTCACGCTCCTCGTCTTCCTTTAAAAGCTCAGCAATCACATCCACCTTTTCTTCCTTCTCACACAGGACATCATATTCCATAGCGATTTCTTCCGCCTTGTCAAAATCAATCTCTGAGTTCAACGTTACGATCTGTCCCTGTAAAAACAGCTTCTTTACGATTGCAGACGGCTGGAGCTTCATCTTATCCGCCAACTCCTTGATGGTTAAAACCTCCGGAAGGACAATAACCTTTACAATCTCCTCCACCTTCTGAGCAGTCTGCTTCTGCGGCATAATAAAGGGATGTTTCGATACCTTTCCGCCTTTTGCTCTCGGTCCGTCCTCCATCATTCTCGTTTTATCATACTTGTCATTCTTATAAGTGCTGTTCTTCTGCTGGCGGTTACTGGTTGGTTTTGTCTGAAGGGGAGTATCATAACTCTTTGCTCCCCCATCTCTCTGACCAGGTCTTCCAGCACTGCTGCGGTTCCCGCCAAAACTGCCCTGGCTGCGTCCATCACGGTTCCCTCCGAAGCTGCCCTGACTGCGCCCGTCACGGTTCCCTCCGAAGCTGCCCTGACTGCGCCCGTCACGGTTCCCTCCGAAGCTGCCCTGGCTGCGCCCGTCACGGTTCCCTCCGAAGCTGCCCTGGCTGCGTCCGTCACGGTTCCCTCCGAAGCTGCCCTGACTGCGTCCGTCACGGTTCCCTCCAAAGCTGCCCTGGCTGCGCCCGTCACGGCTCCCTCCGAAGCTGCCTTGGCTGCGCCCGTCACGGTTCCCTCCGAAGCCGCCCTGGCTGCGTCCGTCACGGTTTCCTCCAAAGCTGCCCTGGCTGCGCCCATCACGGCTCCCCTGCATACTCTGACTCTGCACTCTTCCATCACGCCCTGATGTGGCTGCATTCTGTCCCTGGGAAGCCGCTGGTTTTGCCTGAACTCCTGTTGCAGCTGCTGTCGCTGGTCTTGCCTGAGCCACCCCGGTTCCCGCTGCCTGCCTTGTTCCACCTGCAGTTTGAGTCTGCTCCTGACGAGCCGGGCGATGAGAAGGTCTCTGCTGAGAATTCTGCGGACGATATACGGCTGCCAGTTTTTTCTTGGGAGCTGCCCCTTCCGCCTTGCTTCCTTCTCCCGGAGCGGCAGAAGCCTTCTGTACCGAAGACTGAGAGCCATCTGCTTTGGCTTCCGGCATCGGAACCACCTGTCTTTCCTTCACTTGAGCCGCCTGCCCTTCAACAGAACGCCTCACCATCCTGATCTGCTCCTCTGTCACATTCGATGAATGAGATTTCACATCCTGATTTTGTTTCTGCAAAATATCTAATACCTCTTTGCTGGACTTTCCCAGCTCTTTCGCCAATTCATTTACTCTCATACTCACTACCTCCGATTATATTCATTTGTTTCATAATTGCCTTTGCCAGTCCTTCATCCACAACCGCAAGAGATGCCCTCATCTCCTTGCCCATGGAATGTCCAAGCTCCTCTTTCCCTCCAAAGTAACAGATTGGAACCTTATAGTAAGTACACAGATTGGTAAACATCTTCTTTGTGTTGGCGGATGCCTCCTCTGAAACAATCACAAGGCACGCCTTTTTGCTCTTGACTGCCTTCTCTGTAGAAAACTCCCCACTAGCAGTTTTCCTGGCGCGGGTAGCAAGCCCAATCAGATTTAATACCTTCTGTCTGTTATCCAAGCGCTTCCATCTCCTTTTCAAGAGTTCCGTAAACTTCCTTCGGAATAACCATCTTAAAGGAACGCTCAAGCCCTTTCGCCTTTACTGCCGCCCGAAAACAATCCATGGAAGGGCATATATACGCGCCGCGCCCATTCTTTCTGCCGGTGGCATCCACCACGAACTCGCCCTCCGGTGTTTTCAAGATACGGATTAGCTCTCTCTTATTCTTCATTTCACTGCAGCCCACGCACTGGCGCTGCGGAACCTTTTTGACACTCACCAATCATCCACTTCCTATCTGTTATACTTTTAAACTCCATATTCACATACAAAACGCTCACGGCGCAACACCAGCCAGGCTTTTATTGCAAATAATCGTCAGTAGCTGAAATTTCAAAATCGGCATCGAGATTATCGTACACACCCTCTTCCTGATAATCAATCCCCATCTCTTCAAACAGCCCCAGTTCCCTCGCCTGGGACTCACTCTTAATATCAATCTTGTAGCCGGTCAGCCTTGCAGCCAGCCTTGCATTCTGTCCCTCCTTGCCGATTGCCAGAGAAAGCTGGTAATCCGGCACAATGACCTGAGCCTGCCTGCTTTCCTCATCTGCAACCACACAGATGACCTGAGCGGGTCTTAAGGCATTCTCAATCAAGAACGCCGGGTTTTCATCCCAGGGAACAATATCAATCTTTTCGCCGCGCAGTTCATTGATGATGGAATTGACACGTGCACCGTTCATACCCACACAAGCGCCCACCGGATCCACATTCGGCTCATTGGAGTGTACTGCAATCTTTGTTCTGGAACCCGCCTCCCTGGCAATTGCTTTGATTTCCACAATCCCATCCTTCACTTCAGTCACTTCCTCCTCAAAGAGTCTCTTCACCAGATCGGGATGTGTTCTCGACACGGAAATGCGTGGTCCTTTCGGCGTATCTTTCACCTCCAGCACAAACACCTTGATACGTTCTGTGGGACGAAATGCCTCTGACTTCACCTGCTCACTTTCATTCAGAATCGCATCCACTCTGCCCAGATTAATGCTGACGTTTCTTCCCAGATAACGCTGTACGATTCCGGTCACCACGTCCTTCTCTTTCTGATACCACTCATTAAACTGCATGCTGCGCTCTTCTTCACGAATTTTCTGCAGAATTACATTCTTTGCATTCTGTGTGGCAATACGCCCAAAGGACTTTGACTCAATCGGGAAATGGATTACATCGCCAATCTCGTATTTAGGATCCTTCATCTTCGCCTCTGACAGACTCACCTGAGTTACCGGATCCTGCACCTCCTCCACGACCTCCTTCTCGGCATACACCGACAAATCGCCGCTGTCCGGGTTAATATTAACCTTCACATTATCCGCCTTGCCAAAGTGGTTTTTGCAGGCAGTAATCAGGGAGTTCTCAATTGCCTCAAGGAGCGTCGCCTTGCTGATATTTTTCTCCTTCTCCAGAAGCTCCAGTGCCTCAATCAATTCCTTATTCATGGTTTTATCCTCCTAAAACATCGTTTCCGTTTATTCCTACTCACTAAAAATCAAATGCAAGACGAATCAGTGCAATCTCCGACCGGATGAACACCTCTGATGTTTTGTCCTCCTTCTCTATCGTGACTGTCTCCTTATCATAAGCGGTCAGTATACCCTCAAATTCCTTTTGTTTCTCTCTTGCCTTATAAAGCCGTATCTCCACCGCTTCTCCCAGACTGCGCTCAAGATCCTTATCCTTTTTCAGCGGTCTTCCCAGCCCCGGAGAGCTGACCTCCAAAATATAGCTGTCCGTGATAAAATCATTTTTGTCCAGCCAATCGCTTAAAGACCGGCTGATGACCTCACAATCATCTACGGTAATTCCGCCTTCCTTGTCAATATAGGCGCGCAGATACCAGTTGCCCGCCTCCTTCACATACTCTACATCCACCAGCTCAAACTGATGCTGTTCCAGAAGGGGGAGTAAAAAGCGCTCGGTCCTTGACTCGTATTCCTCTCTTCTTGTCATATACTCACCTCGTTTCCAGAATTCCTGTATCATAAAAGTAAGAGTGGACACCAGCCCACTCTTATTAGTCATACTATCATGTTGTTTTATATATTATAGCACCGCAATACGTGAAATGCAAGCAGTTTCTCACAGGTTTACGGCATAACACATAAAATATTATTACATACAACAGTGTGTTTCTGCATGAACACCACGAGGAGGTCATACCATGAAACCAAAATTGGAGTCATGCGAGGTCAGTTATTCCTACCATACTCTGGAGGGTGAGACCCCTGCTCTTTCCGATATATCCTTCACCGTTGCAAGCGGTGAGTTTCTAGCAGTAGTCGGACCATCTGGCTGCGGCAAATCCACCCTTCTGTCTCTTCTGAGCGGTCTTATGGAGCCGGAAGCAGGAAAAATCCTTATTGACGGAATCCCCCTCCACCAGTCGGGAGCCAGTATCGGCTATATGCTCCAAAAAGACCATCTCTTTGAGTGGCGCACCATCTACGGCAATGTGTCCCTGGGACTGGAAATTCAGAAAAAACTAAACGATGCCTCCCGCACTCGCCTGACACAAATGATGGATGCCTACGGGCTATCCGGCTTTGAGTCTGCCTATCCCTCCGAACTTTCCGGCGGAATGCGTCAGAGGGCAGCTCTTATCCGCACCCTGGCCCTGAAGCCGGATTTATTGCTTCTAGACGAGCCTTTTTCTGCTCTCGACTATCAGACAAGACTCTCCGTCTGCGACGACATCAGTAAAATTATCCGTGACACTGGAAAGACTGCAATCCTGATTACCCACGATCTGTCAGAAGCAATCAGCATAGCTGACCGGATTCTGGTTCTCTCTGCCCGCCCCGGAAAGGTAAAAACAATCCTTCCCATCTCCTTCGCCGAGCAGTACAACAGCCCTTTAAAGCGGAGAAACGCTCCTGAGTTTTCTCCATACTTTAATCAGCTATGGGAGGAATTACAGGTATAAAAAGACACCTCTTGGGTAGGTTTTTGCTTTATAGGACGCAATTTCCTATAAAGAGAAAAGGTCTGAATTTTCATATATCCTGAAAATTCAGACCTTCATTATTTTGAAAAAGACTTCTTAAGTCCTGACAGCCTTTTCAATCCACGAAATTGCCTGATACAGCGCTGCAGACAAAATACATAGCAGCACAATCGACATCATCACCAAATCCAGCTTAAAAACCTGGCTTCCATAAATAATCAAATACCCCAGCCCACGCTGCGCCGCCAGAAACTCTCCGATAATCACCCCCACCAGGCAGAGCCCGATATTAACTTTCATATTGCTGATAATCAACGGAACAGAACCTGGAAGGAGCACTTTGGTCAGCACATCCTTCCTGGTACCGCCCAGAGAATGAATCAGCTTGATTTTGTCCGGATCCATGCCCATAAATCCATTATGCAGGGTGAGGATTGAGCCAAATACCGCCACAGATACTGCGGCCACCACAATGGTACGCACATGGTTGCCCAGCCACACAATCAGGATGGGGGCAAGGGCAGATTTTGGCAGGCTGTTGAGCATGACCAGATAAGGCTCCAGAATTTCCGAGGCGCTTCGGCTGGACCAAAGTATCACCGCCATGGCCAGACCAACCACAACTACCAGGACAAAGCTGATTAACGTCTCAAACAGCGTAATCCCGATATGCTCAAAAATACTACCGTCCATCAGCATATTACGAAAACAAAAAAAGACCCTGGACGGAGAGCTGAAAATAAAATCATCAATGATTCCCAACTGTGCACAGAGCTCCCACATAGCCAGAAAAAGCACCAAAAGCATCACCCGGCATGCAGTTACTTTTCTCTTGTGAAGCTGTTCCTTTTCTATATATTCCTGTTGAGCCATGGTTGGCACCTGTGTCCGCTCATCCATAGCGTTCCTCCTTTTTTCAGCAGTCCTCTGCTGTTTCCATAATTTACTATATGCACAAAAACCGCCCGGGTTCAGCCCTTAAGGCCTGCAAAGCGTAAAGGAGGACAACCAGTCATTGCTAGTTGGTCAGAAATCCTTTTCCGATAATCTCACTGGAATCGGAAATTAAAATGAATGCGCTTGGCTCCACGCGTTTGATATAATTGCGAAGTTTCACCGCCTGCGCCCGCTTCATCGTAGTCATAATCACAGTCTTATTATGATGGGAAAAAGCTCCCTGTGCCTGATATACCGTTGCGCTCCGGTTCAGCTCATGGATAATATATTCACAGATAGGATCCGGGTTATCACAGATAATATTAAAGCATTTACAGAGATTAATGTTCTCGATCACACCGTCAATGACCAGAGATTTTGCCATCAGTCCCAGTAAGGAGTAAAGCCCTGTGGTCGGACCAATCACGCAAAACGCCGTCACAACTGATGCCACGTCCACAAGCAGCAGAGCTGTCCCGATATTCATACTGGTATGCTCCTTTAAAATCATAGCAATAATATCCGTGCCTCCGCTGGAGGCCCCTATATTAAACAGCACCGCAGAACCTACTGCGGGAAGAAATATGGCGAATACAAGCTCCAGCATCGGATCATGAGTCATAGGCGAAGCCATGGGATAAACGCGCTCCATAACCGATAGGCTGACAGACATTACCAGACTGGCGTACACCGTCTTCACGCCCACGTCCGTGCCCAGAAACAAAAATCCCAGAACCACCAAACTCATATTAACAATAAACGTAAAATCACTGGCGCTCCAGTGAGTCAGCCTGCTTACCACCGCCGAAAAGCCGGTCACACCACCAAAAGCAAAATGGTTGGGAAACTTAAAAAAGTAAACTCCTGCTACTATAATCCAGATGCTCACGGTAATCAAACCGTACTCGGTAATTTTTCTTATAACTGAGTTCCGTAGATTTATATTATAATGCAATGCCTTCGTCACTCCTTTTTATTGTGTGTAAATACTACTCTGAATCTGCATCTAAAACTTCCCAGACTCCATCTCTCTGTATCAGGGAAAACCGATAGGTTTCTCCCGTTTCAAGGGCTGTGGAGTCCCCCTGGACAGAGCTTTTCACATCAATGGTCCGCCCCCCCATATCTGCACTTTGGTTCTCCTGGTGATAAACTGTTCCAATCAGGATCTCATAAGTTTGTGCCTCATCCCCACCATCTGTTTCAAGCGCCCGTACAGCCACCACTGTTCCGCTGCACACTAAATCTGCGCTGGTTTCCACCTCCATATAGCTTTCCAGCCACATGTCTTCCTCTGACCGCACCGCCGATTTCGCCTGCGCCATCTCTCCATCTCTCTCACCTGCTCCTGTCTGTGCCCATTCCATAGCTTCCGCTGTGGTCTCCATCACAATCTCTGCCGCTCCATCTATATCCATCTGCATATCCATCTTCTCTGTTGTAGTCATCCTGTCAGTAATCATCTTTCCTAAACCGCCGTGCATACCTGCATATACTACCATGCAAAGTACCACCGCGGCTGCAGCAGTCCCGCACACAGGTGTCCACACAGGCAGCCTTCTGTTCCTTTTTTCACTGCCCCGCCTGATGTCTGATTCACCCTCCGGGTGTTCAGTCAGATTCTCCTCAATCCGGCTCCAAAGATCAGGTGCAGCCTGGCGTTTAAAGTTCCTATATTCCTGTTCCAGCATTCTGTCGTCTGTCACAACTGCACCTCCCTTAGCTTATTCATTGCGTTCCGGTAGCGCCATGCCACTGTCCCCTGCGGCTTCTTTAATAGCTCCGCAATCTCCTTAAAGGTAAGTTCACCCATAATCTTTAAGTTGATGATTTCCCTCTCCTCCGCTTTTAGCCGACTCAGCGCCTGCTGAAGACTCAGCCCAAGACAAAGCCGCTCCTCGGGGAAATCCTCCCCGGACTGCAAATAATTGGGAATCTCCTCTGTCAGCCTCTCCCTCCCCCGTTTGCGCACCAGGTCGATGGCCATATTCCGCGCAATCGTCAAAATCCACGCCCGGTGGCCTCTCCCCGGGCGGTAGGAAGATGCAACATCCCACAGCCGGATAAAGAATTCTGAGGTCACATCTTCCGCATCTTCGTGGTTATTCAAAATTTCCAGAACCACGGAATAAATGACTGCACCATAATCCTCATAGATACTGCGAAGCCCCTCTTTGTCATTTTTGCAGATTTGCCTGATATTCTCTTCAAACTGCTGGTCGCTCATACCTCACTTCTCTCCAATGTACATTTTCTGTTCACCTGTCCGCTCTACCTTTCATTCAGCTTCCAAATATCCCTCTCATACTCCCCAATGGTGCGGTCTGAGGAGAAAAATCCCGCCTTGCTGATATTCACCAGCATCTTTTTTGCCCATGCGCTCCTGTCCTCATAGTCCGTATATGCCCGCTCCCGCGCCGCCGTGTAAGCCTTGTAATCCAGCAGGGTCATAAACCAGTCCTTATCTAAAAGTTCTTTATAAAGGCGCTCCAGGTTTTCCTTGTGTCCGATGGCAAGCAGCTCTTCACCCACGAGAAAATCCATCGCTTCCCGAATGTCCCCATCCTTCTCATAGTAATCCCTGGACACATAATCCCTGTTTTTATAATGCTCAATTACCGTCTCACTTGACTCGCCGAAGATATAAATATTATCCTCTCCCACCAGCCCGGCAATCTCCACATTGGCTCCGTCCATGGTTCCCAGCGTCACCGCACCATTCAGCATAAATTTCATATTCCCTGTGCCACTGGCTTCCTTAGAGGCAAGGGAAATCTGTTCAGAAATATCGCAGGCAGGAATCAGCCTCTCTGCCTTAGTCACATTGTAGTTCTCCACCATAACCACCTTGAGATACGGGCTGACTTCCGGGTCATTGTTCACCAACTGCTCCAGACACAGAATCAGATGGATAATATCCTTGGCAATTACATACGCAGGCGCAGCCTTCGCCCCAAAAATCACTGTGATGGGCGTCGACGGTTTCTTTCCCCTTTTGATCTCCAGATACTTGTGGATCACATAAAGTGCATTCATCTGCTGCCGCTTGTACTCGTGGAGACGCTTTACCTGAATATCATAGATAGAGTTCTCGTCAATCTCCACTCCCTGAGTTGCCATCAGGTATTCCTTCAGAGCCGCCTTATTGTCACGTTTAATTTTAAGAAGCGCCGAAAGACTCTCCTCATCGGTAAACACACCCAGATCCTCCAGCCTGGAAGCATCCATCTTATAATCATTTCCGATTCGGTCTGTAATAAAGTCAGCCAGCTCACTGTTGCAATGCAGCAGCCAGCGACGGAAGGTAATTCCGTTTGTCTTATTATTAAATTTCCCCGGATAAATGTCATAAAACCTCTTTAACTCCGAGCTCTTTAAAATTTCCGTGTGCAGGTAAGCCACGCCATTGACACTGAAGCCATAATGAATATCCATGTGAGCCATATGAACCCTGGAGTCCTTGTCAATGATTGCCACAGCATCATCATTGTATTTCCGGCGAATCTTGTCATCAAGGGCTTCCATAATCGGGACAAGCTGAGGAACCGCTTCCTTTAAGAAGGCAAGAGGCCACTTTTCCAACGCCTCAGCCAGAATGGTGTGATTGGTATAGGCACAGGTTTTCTTTACAATCTCCACCGCCTCATCAAAGTCAATGCCACGCTCTGTCAACAGACGGATCAATTCCGGGATTATCATAGATGGGTGGGTATCATTAATCTGAATTACCGCATAATCCGCCAAGTCGTGAAGGGTGCACCCCTTTCTTGTCACCTCATCCAAAATATACTGCGCTGCATTGCTTACCATAAAATACTGCTGATAAATCCGCAGCTTGCGCCCCGCCTCATCACTGTCATCGGGATAGAGGAAAAGGGTCAGATTCTTTGCAATCTCACTTTTATCAAAATCAATCCCGTCCTTCACAATGCCCTCATCCACGCTCTCCACATCAAACAGGTGAAGGGCGTTCGTCCGGTTATGATAGCCAGTCACTGCAATATCATAGAGCCGGGAACGAACAGTCAGTCCGCCAAAACTCACCTCATAGCTTATCTCTCTCGGCAAAAGCCAGCTTTGCCGCTCTATCCAGGGATTGGGTGTCTCCTTCTGAAGCTGCTTCTCAAATTCCTGTTTAAACAGTCCCAAATGATAGTTTAATCCAATTCCATCCCCGTTTAACCCCAGCGTCGCCATGGAGTCCAGAAAGCACGCGGCAAGACGCCCAAGACCGCCGTTTCCAAGAGACGGCTCAGGCTCTGCCTCCTCCACCCGGCTTAGGCTCTTTCCGTTCTCCTCAAGAATCCTGCGCACCTCATCATACCATCCCAGGTTAATCAAATTATTTGACAACAGCTTCCCAATCAAAAATTCCGCTGAGATATAGTAGACCTTCTTTTTTCCATCATCCCTTATCCTATCTGCGGCTTCCTCCTGAACCATGGTAAGAAGCGCTTTATAAAGCTCACGGTTATCACACTCTGCCACAGGCTTTCCCGCCTTTGCCGAAATCCGTTCTGAAATGCTCATAATTGAATTCTCCTTTCCAATTACTCCTATTATACAGATGCTGTCTCTTCCCTTCTTGCAATATTCCGTTATAATATGATACAATTCTATCATTAAACAGTACTCATTCTTTCAAAGGATATTTTTATGAACATTATAGAATACGAAAACTATCAAGAACGACGATATGAGCAGCCCGAGGATTTTCCTTACCTGACTTATCCCTGCTCGATTCCGTACGATTTCTCGGAAGTCCCTCTCCACTGGCATGATGAAATAGAGTTCATCTATATCAAAAAAGGGGCTTGCCTCGTCTCTTTGGATCATACAGACTACCATGTTCACGCGGGAGATCTGCTGTTCATCAACCCTGGTCAGCTCCACGCAATCCGGCAGAGGAATCAGGAGTCCGTAGAATACGAGAATATCATTTTTCACCCACGGCTTCTGAGCGCTTCCCAGTCCGATTCATGCTGGAACTTATATCTTGCGCCTGTTGTACTGCACAAATCCGCCCTTCCCGCGCTTATAAGACCAGACTCACCCCACTACAAAAAAATTGCCTCCTGCATTGACCAGATTGATGAAATCCGGCGCAGCTTCCCTGCAGGGTATGAGCTGTTTATCAAGGGGAAGCTGTTTGAGCTGTTTTTCCTCTTCTACCACCACAACATGGTGGTGACCCGGACTGCCAGCCCGGCTGCCGGCAAATCTCTTGAAAAGACCCGTCAGATTATAAAATATATTGAACAGCATTACACAGACCCCCTCTCCATAAAAGAAATGGCCGAAGCCAGCGGCTTCAGCCAGTCTCATTTCATGAAATTTTTTAAGCAGACATTCGGAATGTCCTTCACCGTTTACTTAAACACCTACCGCCTGACCATGGCGTCCCGTCTTCTGCTGTCTTCCGAGGACAGTATTCTGACCGTGGCAGGAGCCTGCGGCTTTGAAAATCTCTCCTATTTTAACCGCCTGTTTCGGAGAAAATTCGGCATGACGCCGCGGCAGTTCAGGCAGAGGACTTAAGCTTATGATACCAGATCATTTACGCAGATTGCCCCGTAAGGGCGTATGCTCATCCGGTATGCGCTTTTCTCACCCATGGCTTTCTCAATGTACGTAATATACTCGTCCACAAGATTGTTAGGCAGCATCGCCATAATCACGCCTGCAAAGCCGCCGCCGTGAATCCTGCAGGCGCCCTTTCCCTTCTCAGCAATGAACAGCTCTGTAAGCGCCAGAGCGATGGAAATTCCCTGTTCCTGCACATCGGCAGTCGTATAGCAGTTCTGCAGCCACTTCCAGGAAGAATTGCCGGAAGCAGTAATGTTTGTCAGGAAATCATCAAAACGCCCCTCTCTGAGCGCCGCCACTTCTGCATCCACCCGCTTATTTTCCTCAAAGAAATGCAGCGCGCGCATCACGGAACGGTCACCGGCATAGGCACGTACTTCGTTTAGACTGGCAATTACCTGTTCCTCGCTCAGCTGGGCACATACCTCCTTCCCAAAATACTCTGCCACCTTCTTCATCTCATTTGGAACAGAAGAATAGTCAGCGCTTAAATCAGCATGGCCTTTTCCGGTCTGGACAATAATCAGGCTGTGGTTCTGAGATGAAAAATCAAAATCAATCTTCTCCACCGCCGGGGCGGCAGGCTCTATAAAATCTATCGTAATTAAACCGCCCACCGCGCACGCCATCTGATCCAGCAGACCCGAAGCCTTATCCCAGTAGACGTTCTCAGCATATTTTCCAATATGTGAGTAGGTAACCGTATCCATACGGCCATCATTGAAAAGGCGGTTGATCATAGAGCACAGCAGCATCTCAAACGAGGCTGAGGAGCTGACGCCGGCAGCGCTGATTACGTTGCTGGTAATATAGGCGTCAAAGCCGCCAATCTCATAGCCTGACTCCAGAAATCCCTTTAAGAGACCTTTTACCAAATCCACAGTTCCGGCTTTCTTCTCACTGGGCGCAAGATCACTTAAATCAATGGTAAACCTTTGGTTAAACGTCTCACTGACGATATTCACCTGTGGTGAATCATTCTTTGCGCCAATTCCCACACAGTCCAGATTAATACTTCCTGCCAGCACCTTTCCATGGTTATGATCCGTATGATTTCCGCTGATCTCTGTCCTTCCCGGTGAGCTGAACATCAGAATATCCCTGTCACCAAAGGTCTCTTGAAACTTGCCAACCAATTGGCGATAACGCTCAATATTTTCCTCCACCTTGTCTGCTCCATAGAGCTGCTCCATCAGGCACTTCACCTGCAGCGATTCCAGTAACTGTAATGTCTCTGCTGCTTTCATCATTCCACCCCTCTATTTTCCTTATAAAACACTATCCGCAGACTGCCAGAACAATTCCACCATCTCCTGCATACACCGTCGATACACCTGCGGCCTCAGTAATCACGATCTCGCCGAAGGATGCCATCTTCTCCAACTCTCTCTTTACCTGCTCTGCACGATCCGGGCAGTTACAATGGGCGATAACCACACGCTTCTCCAATGTGTCTCCTGCCTGCTTTGCTGCAATCTCACACATGCGCCCCAGACCCTTGTTGATGCCGCGCGCCTGATCCAGCTTGATAATCACCCCGCGTTCCGCCCCCATCACAGGCTTAATATTTAGTGCGGTGGCAAAGAACGCCTGAAGCCCGGTCAATCTTCCGTTTTTCCGAAGCGGTTCTAAAGAATCAATCACAAAATATGTGTTCTGCCGGTTCCGAATATTCAGAATTCTCTCGGAAACCTCTGCAAATCCCAGCCCTGAGTCATACAAATCCCGAATTTTCAACGCCAGATTCAGCTCTCCCGAGGATGCCGATTCCGAATCAATCACAAGAATATTTTTGGAATCTGCTCCATACTCCTCCTCAAACAATTGCTTTCCCAGCACAGCGCTGTTGTAAGTGCCGCTTAAATGGCTGGATAACGTGATAATGTAAATATCCTCTGCATCACACTCACATGCCTTCTTAAACGCTTCCGGTGACGGACACGCCGTTTTGGGGCAGTTTGGGCTTTCCCGAACCAGCTTCAGAAACGCCTTCTGGTCAAAGCTCTCATCATCTATCACCATGGTGTCATCCACCTGAAGGGTCAGCGGAACCATCATAAACCGCTCATCCTTTTTACATTCCTCCGTTAAATCCAGACAACTGTCACCGATAACCTTGTATTTCATATCATTCCTCCAGAAATGTCGTCTCCACAAAACATAGTTTTTATTACTACTTATTATAACATATATTTTTAGGATTTCAACACTTATATGCCCAGATTATAATGTGAAAATTACCGGCATAGATTATCTGATTGGTTCAGACAATACACAAAAAAGCTGCCGCAAGAATCACTGTCACCGGCGATTCTGCAGCAGCCTTTTCTTTTTAGTAGGAAGTATACCTTACAAATCCTTACTCATCTCCGTATAAGGAACCTCCTCAAATCCGATTTTTTTATAACATTCAATCGCCCGCAGATTATGTTTCTCAACTTCCAGGCGTATCCTCACTGCCTTATCCCTGTACCTGTCCTCCAGAAACTGAAAAAGCTGTGTTCCAATTCCTCTCCCACGGTATTCCGGGATTACATAAATATCCTCAACCCAGACGCAAACGCCTCCATACTCAGTGGAGTATCCCTTAGCAGCCATAGAGTACCCTGCAATCACAGAGCCGTCCTCAAACAAAAATCCCTCCACAAAAGGATTGTCCCCGACACAGTCCGCAATATCCTGCCGCAGCACAGCATCAGAGCTTTGATGCAGAACTGCCGGTGAGTTATAAAAGCTCCGCATCATCTGAAACACCGCATCCGTATCCTTTTTCTCCATCGGTCTGATTGTAATCACGATCTCTTCCCTCTCATCACTACTGCACTTACTCCGCCTCAGGCCGGGTCATCAGCATCATAATTTCATTGCTTCGACCAATAAACCCAGCCATGCGCTCCGGACTTAAGGTTCCATGGCTCAAAAGCGCTAAATCGTAAAGCTGTTCACAGATCTTTGCAGTATGTTTGTCCTCTCCGTGACCCAGTACATATTGCACCAGCTTGTGGTTGGCATTAAGTACCAGGGTCTCACCCATACCACCAAACATGGACGAATCCATACCGTACATATTATACATTTTCATCATATCCTGCATACGGCGGCTCTCCTCAGAAACGGTCAGCACAGAAGAAATACTTTCATCCTTAAGCTTCTCCACCCTTATTTCCAGCTTGTCGCTGCCCAGCGCTTTCTTGAAGATTTCCGTCAGGCTTTCAAAGGTTTTCTTGAACTCTTCATCATCCTCCTTTACCTCCTCCTTAAATACGCTGTTCAAATCCGCGTCAATGCGCAGGAATTTAAGGTCGTCATTCTTCTGCTCCAGATGACCAATAAACGGACTGTCAATATTATGAGGAAGAATGACTGCGTCCAGCCCCTCCTTCTTGAACATGTTGATATACTGGCTCTGCTCCCTCTCATCCGTCACATAAAAAACAGTGTTCTCCTGGGTTTCCTTGTTAGCCTCCAGATAATCCTTTAAGGTCAGGTACTTGCCCTCCAGATTCTTAAACAGAATAAAGTCATTCATCTTCTCCGCGAATTTCTCATCCTTCAGACAGCCGAACTTGATAAATGGTGCAATATCATCCCAGTATTTCTCATAATTTTCCCGTTCGGTCTTGCACATACCGCTCAGCTTGTCCGCCACCTTCTTGGTAATATAATCGGAGATCTTCTTTACAAAACCATCATTCTGCAGCGCGCTCCGGGATACATTCAGCGGAAGATCCGGACAGTCTATGGCGCCTTTCAGGAGCATCAGAAATTCAGGAATTACCTCTTTAATGTTGTCAGCAATAAACACCTGATTGTTGTATAGCTTAATGGTTCCCTCAATGGAATCATACTCCGTATTAATTTTCGGAAAATACAAAATTCCCTTTAGATTAAACGGATAATCCATATTCAGGTGAATCCAGAAAAGGGGCTCCTTGTAATCGTGGAACACTTTGCGGTAAAAGTCGCGATACTCCTCCTCACTGCACTCGTTGGGATGCCTGTTCCATAAGGGCATGGTATCATTTAAGGCAACCGGACGCTTTAAAATTTTATAACGCTCCCGGGACGGCTCCACCTCGACCGTTTCCTTTTCGCCATTTTCATTCTCTTTTTCCTCAGTTTTGGCAGGCTCTACAACCGTCTCCACAACTGTATCCTTGTCTGTCAGCTCGGTCTTCTCGATTGTCTCATACTGGGGCTCCGCCTTACTATTATCCAGATAAATGGGCACTGGCATAAAAGAACAGTATTTCTCAAGAACCTCTCGGGCGCGGTACTCGTTGGAGAACTCATAGCTGTCATCATTTAAGTACAAGGTGATTGTGGTTCCCTGGGTCTCCTTATCTCCATCCTTCATCTCAAACGTCAAACCGCCATCCGACTCCCAGTGCACCGGAACGCTGTCAGCCTTATAAGAACGAGTGTCAATGCTCACTTTATTTGCTACCATAAATGAGGAATAAAACCCCAGTCCAAAATGACCAATAATCTGATCCTCATTGGCCTTGTCCTTATATTTCTCCAGAAAATCCCGGGCGCCGGAAAACGCAATCTGGTTAATGTACTCTTCCACCTCTTCAGCAGTCATTCCAAGACCATTATCAGTAATAGAAATCGTCTTATCATCAGGATTCACCGTAACCTGAATTTTATATTCCATATCCTCCGGTTTCACATACTCTCCCATCAGCTCCAGCTTCTTTAGCTTCGTGATGGCATCACATCCGTTGGATACCAGCTCGCGGTAAAAAATATCATGGTCGGAATACAGCCACTTCTTGATAATCGGGAAAATATTTTCACTATTAATCGATAAATTTCCTGTCTTGCTGCTCATATTGAATCGCTCCTTTGTCATCGTACTATACGAGCATTTTAATACGCATTATGGAAAATGTCAACAAAAATCAGCACTCGTTTTTAACGAGTGCTGATAACTTGGCGCTTTTGTCATTCCTCCACAAACGGGATTTTTCTGCCCTTAAAATACAGGCGCGCCGCTTCATCCCACTCATGCTCAATCCGCTTATCCGGGGCAAACACATTAAGGGATGTCCCTGTGATACAATGAAGCACATGATTCTCATAGCGGAGATTCATATAGAGACCGGCAACCTGCTCCCACGTAAGGTCAAGCTGCGCACTTTTTAAAAATGCCTCCACTTCCCCGGAGGAAAGCTGAAACGTAATCCGAAAGCTCTCTGGAAGCTTTTTTCCCTTAATCAAAGAGTAACAGATTGGTTTTAAAACCTTCCATGAGGACAATTCCTCCAGCTTATTATCCTCTAGTTCCTGCCGGGAATAATAACCCCGGCGAATACGCCCGTCAATGGCAAAACGATTGAACGTGACAATCACGGCCTCACGAACCAACCAGTTGTCAAACATATCCCCTACAAAAAGCTGTCCCGTAAAATGTTTTAGATCTTCCATTTTCAGTGCAACCATACCTGTTCTCCCCACTGCTCCATCGTATCATGATACTTCTCAAAAAAATCTGTGGTGGTAGACTCAGCCCCGTCCATCAGGGAAATTTCGTCCCAGAGCGATCCCTGTATTTGTATTGGATGCTCTGCGGCGAAAGCATCATAAATCTTACGGAATACCCTCTCCTTTCGCTGAAGCGCCAGCTCCTGCTTCCGCTCAAGGGTTTTCTCTTCATCATAATCGTTGATACACTTCACAATATACCACTGGTCTCCATCCTGAAACACCTGGCTTATCTGCCCTGATTCCAGACTAAATACTTCGGCCTCATATTCTTTGCTTCGCTCGCTCCGTCCAACCTCTTTTTCGATATTATCTTCCTCGGATACCGACCGGGCCAGTCCCGCAAAATCAGCTCCCTCCTCCAATACCCGCTCATATACCTCACGGGCGCGTGCCTCATCGCTGAGCTTTATTTCCTGAACGATAATCATCTTTGCTTCGCTGTCGCTAATCTCCAGATTTACTTCTTTTGTCAATTCCTCCACCAGTCGGTTGGCCCGGTAATATGCCTCATACATTGTGTATACATCCGATTCCTCTACCCCTGTATACGCCAAATCCGCCTCACTCAAGGACTCATAATACTGGTGAGCCATCTGGTTTAGAATCTCCTTTTGCTGTCCGGTGAGGGTAATTCCCTGTTCATCAGCCAGCAGATTCATCATCTTTAATTCCCGGAGAAAATTCTGGATTTGTCCCAGGAAATACTCACGAAAATCCATCCCTCCATCACTGACCTTAACCTGCCAGATCTGATCCGTATACACCTTCCTGTAACGGTTTCGCTCCGTTGCAACGATCAGCATAATCTGAGAATCCGTATATCCCTCCTCCACCTTTACCTCGGAGACAATCGGAATATTTCCACCGCAGGCGACCAGCAGCGGAACCATTGCCAAGGACATGACAACTATCATTCCTCCGATACATCGTTTACATTTTATCATCTATCATAAACTCCTAAAAACTGCATTTTATTCTGCTTCCATTATTCCCTTTCTCTATAAGAATCTGATTCTCAATTCTCTCCTTAAGCTCCTCTACGTGGGAGATAATGCCAATCATACGGTAATTGTCGCCCAGTGATGCAAGCGTCTCGATTGCCTGAGATAATGACTCGCTGTCCAGGGCTCCGAACCCCTCATCCACAAACAGTGTTTCCACCTGGACGCCGCCTGCAAACGATTGCACCACATCTGCAGTTCCCAATGCCAGAGCCAAGGCCGCCTTAAAGGTCTCTCCCCCGGACAGAGTTTTCACTGAGCGTTTCTTTCCTGTATACTGATCCAGAACCTCCAGCTCCATACTCTCCTTTGTACGCCGATCCCTTACCTCTTCCTGCCGGTACAGTTCATACCGGCCGCCTGTCATTTCCTTCAAACGGAGATTGGCAGAGCGGAGAATATCCTCAAAATATACGGACAATACATATTGCTCCAGCACCAGCTTCTTATTATTGCTGCCATTTGCAGCACGTTCCACCTTACGAAGGCTTCCATATACCTCTTCCAGTTTCCGGCGTGCCTCCATATGCTCCTTTAACTGGCGGACAGCCGCAGTATTCACAGCAATGGAGGTATGAAGCTGTTCCCTTTCTCTCATCAGGCTGCGCCGCTGACCTTCGGCTTCCCGAATCAGACGCTCACACTCCTCCAGACTCTGGGGACGCATACCAGCCGGTTTCTTTAAGCTCTCCTTTTTCTGCTCTACTGCCGCTCTCTGACGCTCCAAAGCAAGCTCGATGTTCTTCGCCTCCTGCTCCACCATTTCCACAGCATTGGTCAATTGTTTAAGCTGCTGTACCTGTTGCCTGATTGCCACAGACAGCTCCGCTTCCATCTGAGCGGCCAGCGCCTCTGTCAAACCTTCCGCCAGCAGCTCCTGCTCTACCTGTTTTAATACACCAAGAGCTGATGCCGCCTGTACCTGAGCCTCACCTGCCAGTCTGATTTTGCCCTCCGCTTCTTGTTTCAGCTTCTCTAAATACTGCTCATCAGGCAGCTCCTCTGCCAGACTTGCTGGGCTTGGATGGGTGAGAGAACCGCACACGGGGCAGGGATGTCCCGCAATCAGCCCTTGAGCCAGAATTCCCGCAGAAGCCTTCCGGCAGCGGTCATCCTGCTCCTCATACCGGGATTTCGCCTGCTTCGCCTGAGCATCCAGCGCCAGATAACGCTCCTGAAGACGGGTAAGCTCTTCCCTAGCCTGACGCCACTGACAGATTCTCTTCTGACGTTGCTCTAAGTCCTGTATCTGTACCTGAAGCTTTAGCATGTCCTGGCGCATATCAGGGATTCTCTTCTTTTCCTGAGCCAGCTCCTTCTTTTTTTCCTTCATCTTGACCAGCTCTGCCTTCAGTCTCTCCAGCTTCGCCCTGTCCGCCAGATAAACCTCAATCTCCCTGTTTCTTTGTCTCACCTGCTCCTTTTTCTGTACCAGAGCCTTGTAGGCGCTCTCCCACACTTCCTGCTGTTTATCCAGAGCTTCCCGCTGTGCCCTCTTCTCCTTTAAGTCAGCTTCTGCAAATCTGAGCATCTTTTCATAATTACGGTTTTTCTGGCTTCGGAGCGCTTCCCACTCCTCTGAATCCAAGTGAAAAGAGCCTGTGGTCTCATCCATACGGCTTTTCGCCTCATCCAGCTTTCCACTCAGCTGCCGCACACGTCCTGCAAGGTTCTGTGTAATCGTGTCATACAGCTTCGTCTGGAAAATATCCCGAAAAACCAGCGTTCTCTCCTTTGAGCTTACAATCAGAAGATGTGTGAACTCTCCCTGAGCAATCATGGAAATCTGTTTAAACTGGCGGTAATCCAGACCTAACAAGTCTGTCACCGCTATGGTCACCTGCTGTCCACCCACTGCCATCAAAGCTTTCCCGCATATCATCTGAGCATTTTCATTCTCTGTGGTGGTTCCTTCTCCCTTAAGCTTCCCACGCTCATATCTGGGATTACGCACAATCTGATAGATCTCTCCGCGATGTAAAAAGGAAAGTTCCACCTGAGTAGGCACATCGGCAGCCGCAAAATCACTTCGAAGGCTGTCCTTCTCCCGGACAGAACCGCTGACCTCCCCGTAGAGAGCAAACGTAATTGCATCAAACACAGTAGTCTTTCCTGCACCGGTGGCGCCTGCCAGGAGGAACAGACCGCCCCCGCTAAGAGGTGAGAAATCAATCTCCTGACTGTCCCTGTACGGTCCCCACCCGGTCAAGGTCAGCTTAAGCAGTTTCATTCCGTCTCCCCCTTCGCCTGGTCAATTACATCCTTTACCAGCGCTCTCTCATCATCGGTTAAATCCCTGTCTGTCACGTACCGGTAAAATTCCTCAAACATCTCATCAGGAGTCCGCTTCTTTCGCTTTTCACTCCATTCCTCCTGCGGCAGTTCCGACTGTATCCGCTCCATCCGAAGCTGCATCACATTGGGATAGACACTTCTGAGCGTCCCAATGGGGTCAACCAGCTCCTCCTCGTTTGTCAGCACTGCCAGAAGGTAGTCCTCTGGATCTGCTGCTTCCACCACCTCAGGAGAAATCAGTTCCTTCAGCTTTCCCCGAATCCTGCGCATATCGTGAACAGGCGTTAAAGGCTCACGCTTCACCGTGAGCGCCCCGTCTGCGTTAAACTCCCCAATCACAACAGATTTTTTGTGGAACACCTCAGAAAAGGAATACTTTACAGGAGAACCGCTGTAATATACCATCCCCTCCCCAATCTGCTGCGGACCATGAATATGCCCCAGAGCCACATAGTCAAAGGCAGCAAAATTTGCCGCCTCCACCTGGTCGGCTCCTCCCACACTGACCCGTGTCTCCGAGTCAGAAATCTCAGGCAGCACACCGCGATTCACTACAAACTGATGAGCAAGCAGTATATTCCTTCCCTTCTCTAAGTACTCCACATGATTTAACAGCTCCTGCATACACTCCTCATAACTGGACGCACTGCATCCAAATACCTGGCGCACCTGGGCAGGCTTGGCATAGGGCAGCATATGCACCCGTACCGGGAGTTCTCCATCCCTCACAAAATCCACGTAACGAATCACATTTTGAAGCACGCCCTCCATATAAAGTCCCTGGCGCTCCAAAATACGGCTGGTAAATCCAATCCGCTCTCCGCTGTCATGGTTCCCTGCAATCGCACAAACCACCACTCCCAGCTCTGCCAGACCAGTCAAAAACTCGTCCAGCAGCGTCACCGCCTGAACCGGCGGCATTGACCGGTCATACAAATCTCCGCTCAGGAAAACCATATCAATGCCCTCTTTTTTTACAAGCTTCATGATTTGCTCCAATGCAGACCGCTGCTCCTCCAGCATAGAAAAACCACAGACCGTCTTGCCAATATGCAAATCCGAAGTGTGTAAAAATTTCATGGTTCCTTCACCTTTCTCTGCCCTGTTGTATCTTCTATAACAGCAGCTTCAGTATTTTCAGCACACCATCGTTCACGTTGGTATCCGCCTCAAACCGTGCAGCCTTTTTTACCTCGGGTCTGGCATTCCCGATGGCAAAGCTGTAATAAGCCTGTCCAAGCATTTCCATATCATTAAACTGATCGCCAAAAACGATGGTCTCCTTCGGGGAAATCCCCAGGCTTTCCTGTAAAAGCTTCACAGCCTGTCCCTTATTGACACCGATTGCCATTCCGTCCAGCCACATATCACCGGAGATGGTCAGCTTCAGAAGGTCTTTGTATTTTTCACGGATACCCATGGTTGCGCTCTCAATCCCTGCCTTTTTGTAGGCAGAAATCTTGATGAAATCATCATCCACTGCAAGCAAATCGTCCACCTTTTTCATGCGGAATTTGTATCCTTCTGTCATCCATTTGTAAACGTCCGGATTAGGATCATCCATATATGCCATCTCAGGTCCGCTGAGCATGGCAATCATTCCGTCGGCACGAATATCTCTCACCATATCATGCACCAGGCTCCGCTCAATCCGGTTGGTAAACAGAGTCCTTCCATAGCATCCTACATAGGCGCCGTTCTCCGCCAGGTAAAAAATCTTTTCTTTGACCGGCTCAAATACAGCCTCGATACTGGCGCATTGTCTTCCGCTGGCAGCGGCGAACTGCATCCCCTTCTTCCGCAGCTTCAAGATTACCTCAAACAGCTCCGGATTTATCTGATTACCGCCGTCTTCCAAAAGTGTACCATCTATATCGGAAACAACCAGTTTAATCATGCTTTCCTCCTTACAGAAGCGTTGCTCTCAACTCTTCACTGCTCTTTGCAGACAAGTAGGACGGCGCCACATCAAACACCGTCTTGCAGCCGCTCACTCCCTCGAGGCTTAAACGAACCGCTGCGCGGGCGTATGCCACCAGCACAGAACCGGTAAACTCTGGGTTGGAATCCAGCTTCAGGCTGTATTCAATCACATGTCCATTCTCCCGGTTCATACCCGTAACACCCGTGCGAAGCACGCAGCCGCCATGAGGCAGACCGCTGTGATCCCGGCTCATCTCCTCCTCAGTAATAAAATGCACAGTGGTATCATAATCAGAAAAATAGTTGGGCATAGTCTTAATTTCCTGCTCAATTCGTGCCAGATCTGCCCCTTCCTCAGCAACCACAAAACACTCCCTTGTGTGCTTCTGACGGGTTGTCAGCTCTGGATTTTTCCCATCCCGCACTGACGCAAGTGCTTCCGGCACCGGGATCGTATATTGTCTGCAATCCTTCACTCCTTCAATCCGGCGCACCGCGTCGGAATGTCCCTGACTTACGCCCTTGCCCCAGAAAGTATAGTCATGTCCCTCCGGCAGCACACAATTTGCATACAGACGATTCAAAGAGAACATACCCGGATCCCAGCCTCCGGAAATCACGGCAACCTTACCTGCTGCTTTTGCCGCAGCATCTACGGAAGCAAAATGCTCTGGAATCTTGGCATGTGTGTCAAAGCTGTCTACTACATTGTACATCGCCGCATAGCCCGGTGTCTGCACAGGCAAATCTGTTGCGCTTCCACCGCAAAGAATCAACACGTCAATCTGATCTTGCATATACTCCAGCTCATCCGCGGAAAGTACCTTCACGCCCTTTGCGCGGATCTTCAGCTTCTCAGGGCTCCTGCGGGTAAACACCGCCGCCAGCTCCATATCCGGGTTCTGCAAAACAGCGCTCTCCACACCTTTACCTAAGTTTCCATATCCCAGGATTCCTACTCTGATTGCCATAATTTTATTCTCCTCTTTTCAGTTTTTTATTTGGAATTCATTATATCTGATAGGACATGCAAACGCAACTGGTTTTCACTCCAAAATTTATGCTTTCCATTTCTCAATCTGTTTCGCCACCTGCATCCAGCTCCTATCAAAAATACTCCGGATTCATAAACGGTATTACCAGGCAGACAATCTCCCCCTCTGCATCCAGCCCCCAGTATCCGCTGAATATGCCGTCCCCCATACCGCTGGAAAACAGAACCGTCCTCTGCCCGCTCTCTGGCAGCTCCCACTCAAGAAAACTTCCGTCCTGATTCTGAAACTCTGGTTGGGATTCATAGCTCTTATGGAAAAGAGATGCAAAATAATCTGTGTATTTGTTTTTCCCTGGATTCTCTTTCTCCCACTTTTCAAAAAATATACGGCACTCCTCCGAAATCCTCTTATCTGCAAAGCAGGCAAGTCCCGTGTCTACGCCAAAAAAAGTAAAAACGCCCGGCTTTTCCAGATCCTCTTTTTTCTTCCCTTTTGGCATGGCGATCTCATAGGAGACAGCCGGTCTCTCGCTGATCAAAAGCCTTGCGGCAGAAATCCGCAAACCAACGATTTGAGAGTGGCAGACAGATAGCTCCACCGGATAGCTTCCGGTTGGAACCTTCTTGTCCAGAACCGTCTCATAGGAACTTCCCAGGTAAGCCACAGGGTCTGCCAGCACCACTTCCCCGGTAGGGAAATCCGCTTTTCCCGCCTGAGCCACCTTGATTTTGGCACTTTCTATAAAAAGCAGCTGAAAAAAGTCCGCTGGATACGTCTCCTGGTTGAGAAATTTCAGATTTTTCTCAAAAGCAATCTGCGCCGGATGTTTCACCGACTCCCGAATCTCCTTTCCAGTTCTTGTATCCACAAAATATTTTCCTGTCTTATCGGAGCGAAATTCCAAATCGCTGCCCACCGGCATATAAAATACATTCACCACTGTGGGTTCCATATTGGCTAAGGTGTTAAAATCCACAATGGCCATGTTGTTTGCATCGTCCACATACTCCTGAGTATCTGTATCCCCGAATGCCACCCAGCCATTCCCATGTTCACTCTCCTGTCTAAACAGCCATTTCAGTCTCGATGTGCCATTTAAAATAGATTTGCTGACAATACTGCCTCCTGCTCCCTGTATATACACCTTCATTTCCTGCTTCTTTTCTTCCGGTTTTTCTTTCTTCTTTTTGCTAAATAATCCCATAATTCTTACCCCTTTCATAATCATCGCTTGAGAACCCAATCCGTTTTTCTAATCGTTCCTATGACATCTTATCTTTTGTAACAAACCAAAATGTTTGCTCCTCACTGTCATACAGCGCGACAGACTGCCCAACCTCATCATGGATCTATACTAAAAAGGTAGACACAATAATGCACCATCCATTATAATAAAGTG
>CANPMS010000028.1 GCA_947575275.1 uncultured Clostridium sp.
AACGGGTTTCATAACTCCATCGGTGCCTTTCGTAGAAAGGCGGATTATATAAATGTCAAAAATTCAAAATATAGAGATTGGCTCTGCCTATATCCACGTCAGTACCGATAAGCAGGCAGAGCGTCCCTTCATGCCCAGCTTGGGGTAATCTAAACATGCAAGTGCGTTAAGGGATTTGGTAAAACAGACAGAATTTTGCCGATTAGACTGTAATTTCTATCTGATTGCCCTCAACTCCTACAATACAGCTCTCATAATAACCATCCCCTGTTGTTCTTGGACCACTTATCACTTCATATCCATTATTTTTAAGTTTCTGGGTCAGTGCGTCCACTTTTTCATGACTTCCCACAGAAAAAGCAATATGGATATAGCCTGTTTGTGCTAACATCTTTCTGGTATCCAATGTTCCCGGCTTATTCATAATTTCCAATCTTGCTCCATTCTCAAATGACAGGAAATAGGAGCGGAAACCTGTTTTTTGATTGTGATATCCGTTATTTGATGTTGCTTCTAAATATGTAATAAAAAATTCTTTTGTCGCCTCCAGATCATTTACATACATGGCGATATGTTCAATCTTCATTTTGCTCCTCCAATACAATTTGCCGATTTATTTTACTATACCGTTGAGTATATTACAAGTTTTTTGATGGAATAGGACGAGTTTTAGTCAGTAATACTTTAAAGAAAGCAGAAGTATTAAGGCAAAAGTGGTCATTGTAATTATATAAAGGTTATGGTATAATATGGAAATCATTGATTTAATACTAATTCAGCCTTGTGGTTCCGACAGAGTTAACGAATAAATAGAATAGTAAAAATAAAGAGACATCAAGGAGATTATTTATGAAAAAGCAGATGCTTACATTAGCAATATCTGGCTTTATGGTCGCTGCGGCTTTCTTTCCCTCATTGGCTGGTCAGTGGCAGCATGATATGATTGGAATGAAATATCAGAATGATGATGAAACCTATGCGTCTGCAAATTGGCTGTGGCTTGACAATAACGGCGATGGAATGGCATATGCCTATTATTTCGATGACCAGGGCTATTGTCTCGTAAATACCATTACTCCGGACGGATACGAAGTGAATGAGAACGGCGAGTGGGTGATTGATGGCATCATTCAAACGAAAGCTGTCCAGGCAGAAGCGGTGCCTCAGAATATCCCGGCTGCGGCTCAGAATGGAACTCAGGAAAGTGTTGTTACATCTGTAACCAGTGATATATCTGTGGGAGCAGAGGTGTGGCTCTCTGAAACAGGTACAAAATACCATAGAATCAATAATTGCGGGAGGATGAATCCAGCGAAGGCGCGGAAGATAAAATGTGAAGATGCTGTCAGCCGTGGATATGGAAGGTGTAAAAACTGCTATTAAAAGAATGAGAAGGACATTGAGGGATTTAAAAAAGTTCTTGCAATTTTCGTGATAAGTGTTACAATAAGGAACGGAGGCATAGCTCAGCTGGGAGAGCACATGCATCACACGCATGGGGTCGCAGGTTCGAGCCCTGTTGTCTCCATTTAAAGGCGACAGAAAACAGATTGATATTTTACCGGGGTATGGCGTAGCTTGGTAGCGCGCTCGGCTGGGGGCCGAGAGGTCGCAGGTTCAAATCCTGTTGCCCCGATTTATCTAAAACAGTGAAAACATGGGCATCTTCATTTTACATGAGATTGCTCATGTTTTTCTTTCTATATTGATTTTATCACGATTGTGTGTCATGATTACACCAGCATGAAAGGAGATGAATGACAGATGAAAGGAATAGTCAGCTTTGATATGGATATGACACTGCTCAACCATGTGAATTATAAAATTCCAGACAGCGCCATACATGCGCTTAAGCGGCTTAGGGAAGATTATTATATAGTGATTGCCACCGGGCGCGACATGGATAGTAAATTTAGTATAGGGTTGTCAAGGCTGGTCAGACCTGATGCGGTAATCCATTTAAACGGAACGAAAATAACAGTAGGAAATGAGATGATTTACAGCCATACTATGGATCGGGAGCTGATTCGTCGGCTGCTTGCCTTTGCGCAGGAACATAAATTTTCGGTGGGAATAACGATTGGGGATGGGGACTACTACATAAATCCTGAATTTGTCACTCGGCATGACATGAGGCGTTGGGGTGAGTCAGCCAGAAGGTTTGAAGATCCGTGGAGGCTGCTTGATATGGATGTGCGGACTATGGTTTATATGGGGGAGGAGTCCGGTGCCAAGCAGATTCAGTCTGAATTTCCAGAGTTAAAACTTCCTCTGTTTTCCAATAGGGAAGGGGCAGATATTATGGAGAGGGATGTATCTAAAGCGGAGGGTCTAAAACGTCTGTGTGACTATTACGGCATACCCCTTTCTGGAACAGTCGCTTTTGGCGACAGTATGAATGATTATGAAATCCTCAAGGCAGCGGGAATTGGTGTGGCGATGGGGAATGCGGTTGAAGAGCTCAAAGAGGTATCAGACTATGTGACCACGTCCATCGACGAAGATGGTGTGTGGAATGCCTGCGTGCATCTAAGGCTGATTAAGGAATAAGGCAGGTCGGAGAGAGTGGCAACGGCAATTGATTATGCCATGAAGCAGAAGTATTGAGAGGAGAAGGAGAATGAGTGAAATAAGAGAGAGGATTGCACGTCTGCGGGTGCTGATGGCAGAGCGTGGCATCGATGCCTATCTGGTGCCAACTTCTGATTACCATGAGTCAGAGTATGTGGGGGAGCATTTTGCATGTCGGAGCTACATTACAGGATTTAGCGGTTCTGCAGGTACTGCGCTTATTATGAAGGATTGGGCAGGGCTTTGGACTGATGGAAGATATTTTGTGCAGGCCGCCAAGGAGCTTTCTGGAAGCGGTGTTGAGCTTATGAGGATGGGGCAGCCAGATGTTCCCAGTTTGGAAGAATATCTGGCGGAGCATTTGCAGGCGGGTGGAGTTCTTGGTTTTGACGGGAGTGTAGTGAATGGAGGTCTGGCAGAAAAATTGCTTGTGCGCTTGGAGGATAAAAATATCTCTTTTTCCTACAAGGAGGATCTGATCGGGGCAATCTGGAAGGCTCGCCCTCCTCTGTCCGCAGAGCCAATGTGGATTCTTGAGGAACGATATGCGGGAACGTCCGCTTTGGAAAAAATCAGGGAACTGCGGGCGCAGATGGAGGTGTACCATGCCGATATGCACGTGCTCACCACACTTGATGATATTGCGTGGCTTCTCAATGTCCGGGGAGGTGATATTCCGGGTAATCCGGTGGTTCTGTCCTACCTGGTGCTAACTCAGGATGAAATCCGTCTTTTTGTAAATCCTGTGGTGGTGTCAGAGAAGGTAAAGCGGTATCTGACGGGACTTGGTGTAGATTTGTATCCATATCAGGACATTTACACCTATACACAGCAGATTTCCGGTGCCCAGGTTCTTCTCGAGACGGAAAAGGTAAATTATGGGCTGATTCAGTATGTGAAGGAGCATAACTGCATAATTGACAGGATGAATCCCACAGCGCTTGCAAAGGCTTGTAAGAACATGACGGAAATTGAGAATTTAAAGACTGCCCATATAAAAGACGGAGTTGCCATGACAAAATATCTTTACTGGCTGAAGACAAATATTGGGAAAATACCTATGACAGAGTGCAGTGCTGCAGGTTATCTGGATAGGCTTCGGTTGGAACGGGGGGCTTTGGAGCCCAGTTTTACTACAATTTCTGCCTACGGGAAGAATGCTGCCCTCTGTCATTACCATGCGCAACCAGAAAGCTGTGCAGAATTAGAACCAAGGGGACTATACCTTGTGGATTCTGGTGGTCAGTATCTGGAGGGAACAACTGATGTAACACGTACAGTGTCACTGGGACCAGTGACAGAGAAGGAGCGTGAACATTATACTCTGGTGTTGATAAGCATGCTGCGGCTGGCCCATGTGAAATTTCTGAAAGGATGCACCGGACTGAGTCTTGATTATGTGGCCAGAGAGCCTTTGTGGCAGAAAGGACTGGATTATAACCACGGAACGGGACATGGAGTAGGATATCTTTTGAATGTGCATGAGCGACCGGTTAGCATTCGTTTTCGCACGGCTCAGGAGCGACAGGACAGCACACCATTTTTGCCGGGAATGGTCTGCTCAGATGAGCCGGGGATTTATATTGAGGGCAGTCATGGAATTCGGACGGAGAACATGGTTTTCTGTAAGGAGGATGAAAAGACAGAGTTTGGGCAGTTTTTGAGTTTTGAGTATTTAACTTATGTTCCCATTGACTTGGAGCCGGTGGATGTATCACTGATGGAGCCGCGGGATGTCTCATATCTGAATGAGTATCATGCTCAGGTTTACGAAAAAATTTCTCCGTACCTGACGGAAGAAGAGAGAATGTGGCTTAGGGAGAGCACCCGTCCGTTGGGGGATTGAGACAGTGACAGGAGTGGAGGAAATATGAGAAAAGGTAAAAGGAGATCATCGGGAAAAGAAGCAGGGATATCAGCAGGAAAAATTCCATCGGAAACACTGTGTCCGGTAGCAAAGCGCTGCGGCGGCTGTCAGTACCTTGACATACCTTATGAGGAACAGTTGAAGAAAAAGCAGGAGAAAATGCAGAGGCTCCTTGGCTGCTATTGCAAAGTTTATGCTATAAAAGGGATGGAACATCCGTTTCACTACCGTAATAAGGTTCACGCCGTATTCGGTTATAAAAATGGTGAAGCCATTTCTGGTACCTACGAAGCAGGTACACACAAGCTGGTTCCGGTGCAGCGGTGTATGATTGAGGATGAGAAGGCGGACGAGATTATCGGGACAATTCGTGGAATGCTGAAGTCCTTTAAAATCCGCACATATGACGAAGACACTGGATGCGGTCTTCTGCGCCATGTGCTGATTCGACGCGGGTTTTCGACCAATCAGATTATGGTTGTTTTGGTGACAGCCTCGCCGGTATTCCCATCAAAGAATAATTTTGTGAAAGCGCTCCGTGAAAAGCACCCGGAAATCACTACAATTGTCCAGAATATCAATAGGCGGGGAACCAGCATGGTGCTGGGTGAGCAGGAGCATGTGCTGTACGGAAAGGGATATATCGAGGATGAGCTGTGCGGCTTCCTGTTCCGAATATCCCCACAGTCCTTTTACCAGGTGAATCCGGTGCAAACGGAGCGCCTCTACGAAAAAGCAGTGGAGCTTGCTGCTCTCACGGGAGAGGAGACGGTTCTTGACGCTTACTGCGGCATCGGCACAATCGGAATGATTGCTGCGCCCCATGCCGCCTCTGTTATTGGAGTGGAGCTGAACCGCGATGCGGTTCGTGATGCGGTGAGGAATGCCAAATGCAACAATGTGAAGAATATCCGGTTCTTCTGCAATGATGCCACAAAATTTATGATGCAAATGGCTGAAGCGGGAGATACGGTGGATGTAGTATTTATGGATCCGCCCCGCTCTGGCAGCACGGAGCAGTTTATACGTGCAGTGGCTGCAGTAAAAGCCAGGCGGGTGGTCTATGTGTCCTGCGGTCCCGAAACGCTGGCGCGTGATTTGGGAGTTTTCAAGAAGATGGGCTATGAAGCGCAGGGGTCATGGCCCTATGATTTGTTTCCGGAGACGGAGCATGTGGAGACGGTTGTAATGCTTTCCCACAAAAAAACGACAGCGTAATCAAAGTAAAAGTGGAGTTTGACGAGGGTGAGGGCAAAGTGCCGCTTGTTAATATCGCCAAAAGAGCCGAAGCGTACAAGCCGAAAGAGCGAGTGACATGCAAGTTGATTAAGGAGTACATAGAAGCGAAATACAGCTTCAAAGTACATACCACATATATCGCAGAGGTAAAGAGGGAGCCAGGATTGCTGATGTATGATACTCCTAATGTAGTAGAGGAATTGAAACAGCCGAGGAAATATCCGACAGCGGAGAAAGTGGAAGCGATTAAAGATGCTTTGAGATATTTTGATTTAAGCTCGAAAGTTACAGAAACTATAATTAGAAACCATTTGTGTTTAAATTTAAAAGGAGAAAACATATGAAACAGTTTTTATATCTTGATGTAGATATAGTAAATTCTATTATTGCACAGTCTGAACAGGGACTAGTACAGTCATTATCTAATGAGCAAGTATCTAGCGATACAGAATCGGATAGTTCAAAAATGGCAGCAAAGATCAGTGCCAAATTAGGTGGATCGCTTATAAAACTCGCAAAAGCAGAAGCTAATCTGTCGGGAAATTTAGAATCAGTGGAGAGTGGTTCATCAACATCAACTTCTCGTGAAATCATTTCTAAGACAATGCATGATGCGGCTTTTGATATTGCATATAGTCATATTAGTCCGATCAAAATTGTAAATGGAAATCAGAGTGCTAATGATACTGGTAATTACATTGAAATGACACGAGTATTTGATTTTGTTGATTTTGACTACCTTGAGGGCTTATTCAAAGAAGAAGGTATTATAGATTTTATTAAAAAAAAATACGGCTGAGCAAATTGAAGCTGAGGCAGAAAAAATAAAAGAAGGGTATAATAGAGAGCAATTACGTAAAGCAGGAATTAACTTTAAAAGTGAAATAAAGCAAGCTATAGATGTTAGTAATAAACAGTATGATGATATTGCGACAATTATTAAAGCTTTAAGAGGATTAATACCATATAATCGCATGCTTATTTCAAATGATGGATATTTAGTTCCATTAAATTTAGAGTATTTTAGAGTTGACCCAATAGATTTAGGGTTTAAATATGGTGGTCAGATTACATGCGTTGGGATGATTACTAATATAATAGGAGAAGATACTAATCCAGATGACGATAAAAATATTTTTGCAACATTGCAGTTTACAGCAAATGAAGTGCTGAGAAGGATACTTCCTACAAGTCAGAATAATCTTTGTATTGTTCATCCTATTGCAGTATACTATGGAAGTTAATAAAGAATATTGGTATAATATACCAAGTGGGGTGCTATGATTAGATGAATTCATGTTTCTATAACGAAATCAAAGAAATTTTAATTTCAGTATTATGAGCGAGAACTTATGAATGAAGGAGATAATCACCCGATTGGTATTGTGTTATGTGCGGATAAAAGTGAATCTGTGGTTAAATATACGTTGCCAGAAGATAAAACACAGATTTTCGCTTCAAAATATAAATTATACTTGCCAAGCGAGAAAGATTTGTTAAGAGAGTTAAATCAGCAATATCAAGCATTGGATGCTGGTAAGACAGAAGAAGGGTTTAGGCAGTAGGTTAGATAACACGGAGGAAATATGGTAAAAGAAATAGAACCAAAACAAACAAGACGAGCTGAAGCTTTTGAACTTTGGATGCAGGCTCCAAATCCCATGGTGACATTTTTCAAGACGCTGGATGTGACACCATTAGTAAAAACAAGTAAGAGAAAAAATCTGAAATTTAATATGCTTCTTGATTATTGTATTGGTAAAGCTGCATCTTCCATAGAAGAATTTTATATACTCCCTGTAGATGGTAAATTGATGCAGTATGATTCCATTGCAGTTAATACGATTGTAAAGAATAAAGACGGAGGAGTAAGTTCTTGCGATATTCTCTATACAGATGATTTGGAAAAATATAATTGTGAGTATTTAAAATATACATCACAGGTTGCGAAAAACTGTGAAAATAGAGATTTAGTGGACAGTATGGTGATTGGAACCTCTGCCATTATAGACACAGAGATTGACGGTGCTGTCGGTATGAACAGCGGTATTTTTAATAATCCGTTTATTATTTGGGGCAAATACAAGAAGAAGCTGTTTAAATATTACCTGACAGTCTCGTTCCAGTTTCATCATACCCAGATGGATGGCGCTCACGCAGGCAGATTCTTAGCAAACGTGCAAAATGAAATTCAGCGTATTTAAAAAGCTCTGACATGGGGAAAGAGTGGAGCTTGCAGCAGGTGAGTGGATTCATCACAAAGGCATCTCTTTGGAGGTGCTTCTTTTTCCATTTAAAGTATGATATACTAATACAAAAATTGTGAGAAAACTATTTCTCAGTGAATCGTTTGGAAAGGAGTTTTGACATGAGATATGAGGGAATGGTTTACCGTCCGCCCAGTGAGGCGCGCAGTCTGATTCTCCAGCTGACCATCGGCTGTGCTCGAAATGAATGCACATTTTGTAACATGTACAAAGATAAAAAGTTTCGCATCCGCAATCTGGATGAGGTTGTTGAAGATATAATAATGGCTAAAAAACATTATATGTTTGATATTGAACGGGTATTTCTGGCAGACGGTGATGCCTTAATCGTAAAAACGAAGGATTTGCTCTACATTATTGATAAAATTCATGAAATCCTTCCCACAGTGAAACGAATTACCGTTTACGGCGCCCCGAAGGATGTCCTTGTAAAGAAGCCAGAAGAGCTTAAATTACTGCGTGAATCTGGATTGGATATGGTTTATATGGGTGCTGAATCCGGTTCTGATAAGGTTCTGAAAGCTGTGAGGAAAAATGCTACTCAGGCAGAAATGATTGAAGCCGGACAGAAATTAAAATCTGCCGGTTTAAAGTCTTCCATTACGCTTATTTCCGGTCTTGGAGGCATTGAGGATCTGGAAGAACACGCCATTGAGTCTGCGAAAGTAATTTCCGCCATTAAACCGGAGTATGCCAGTCTTTTGACGCTGCTCATCGAACCAGGTACGCAGCTCTACGACCAGTGGAAGGCAGGAGAATTTCATCCGCTGGAAGGACCTGAAGCTGTTTTTAGGGAAATGACACTTTTTCTCCAAAACATTGACAGTGAAGGTACAGTGTTCCGTGCAAATCATGCCTCTAACTATATCCCTTTAGCCGGAACCTTCAATCAGGATATTCCCGCCTTACTTACTCAGATTGACCATGCTGTTAAACACCATCTTTTCCGCCCGGACGCTTTCCGCCGGCTTTAGGCTTTACCAATAAAAAACATTTTACAAATAAATAAACAATATGTTAAAAATATGGTATAATCTTCCAGAAGGTATTTCAAAAATAAGGATACGTAGAGGACAAGGTATGAGAATAGCCATATGTGATGATTATCAGGAAGATATTGAATATCTGAGGCAACTCATTTTAGAGTGTGAGATTTGCCCAAAAGAAGTAGAGCTTTCTGTATTTTACACAGGGGAAGAGTTACTTAAAAACTTTTCAAAATTTAACCTCATATTTCTTGATATAAAATTGAATGGGATAAACGGGATACAGACGGCTGAATTAATACGCCTGAAGGATCAAGAAGTACCGATTGTATTTTTTACTAATTTTGACCTTCAGACCAGCAAGGTCGTCAAAACACATCCGATTCACTATTTAATCAAGAGAGACAGTATGGAGCAAAATAAAGCCATGATCCATGATGTTCTGAAGAAAGTATGCAATCAGGAAGAGGTGCCGAGATTATTTGTAGCATACGGTGGGAAAACGTTTATACTGCCGCTGTCTGATATTTTGTATATATCCATTCTTGATAAGGGGACGGCTATATGGTTAACTGATGAGCGGAGGTTAGAAATTTTCGGAGAGTTAAAGAGAAATCAGGACTTAATGGCACAGACCATTAAAAGCGGGGTAAAATTGGAAACCTATTATGAAAAACTGAAGAATAATGGTTTTATTTATGCAAAAAAAAGCTATATTATAAATGCTCAGTTAATTATTAGCAGATATAAAGATTCTGTTCTGCTCAAAGGTGGTTATGAGCTGACCATTGCACGGAGCAAGAAAAAACAGTTTGATGACCAGTTTACTGAATTCTGGTTAAAAAATACAATCGGAAGGCAATGACAAATGGATATGGAGCAGGTTGTGTATCAACTGGTTATGTATCTGAATTGTATATTTGAGGTTTATTTATTATATAACTTTTTAGAGGTTTTGTTCCCGGTATATGAAGAGCGTAAATGGGTCATGTGGCTGGAGTCACTTGGGTGTATAACGGCAATATTTCTGGTTAACTGCTTAAAAAACCCACTGTTTAATTTGATATGTGTGCCTCTTATTTATATATTATTCATATGGCTTAACTTTCGTATGGATTTTAAAGTTAGTCTGCCATATTCTGTTGTGTTTTATTTGATTTTAGCAGTCACTGAAGCTGCGTTTTTGTATATCTACCCATTACTGGGGATTGATATTAATAAATTAAATTTAAGAAGAGTCATATTTTTGATGTTACAGGACATCTTAAGATTTATTATTGTACAGCTGATAAAACAAAGATATTATATACCCCCAAATAGAAGATGCAAGTATACAAAAAGCCTGTATATTTTTCCTGTGGCGGCGATGCTGCTTTTTAATGGAGTGATTACATTAGATAGACATCCATTGGGGGATATTTTAATAAGCCTGGGAAGTATTATAATGATTGTAAGCAACATAATTATTTTTTCAGTGATAGAAAAACTCTTGCAGGCACAGAATGCTATCAAGGATAATGAGTTGCTTGTTTTAAAAACCAGCCTGGAGAGACAGCGTTTTATGAAAATGGAAGAGATAAACGAGGAATATGCAGGCTGTGTACATGATATGCGTCACGCCTTCAAGACAATTGGGCGACTTGCAGAAACAGAAAACATTGAGGAGATAAGAAGACTTTCATTGGAGGCGACAGAACTCTTGAAAGAAAAATCTTTGTTGGACAGAAAAAAATATATAGAAGATACTATTGTGGATGCCATTATCAGCGAACGTGAGAAGATTGCGAAAGCAAAAGGTATATCTTTCTGCATGGATATTAGCAACGGTATAGATATCAGCTTTATTAGTGATTTGGATAAAATCAGGATTTTTGGGAATTTATTAGACAATGCGCTGGAGGCGGCTGCTGCCTGTGATGATGGCTATATAACGTTGGAATTGCGGCAGGGGAATGGTTCTATTGTCATTTTACATATAGTGAATAATTTTAAGCGTGAAAATAATAAAAAAGGGAATGTTTATCTGACAACTAAGGATGATAAAGCCAGACATGGATTTGGGATTAAAAATGTCAAGGAACTGGCAGAAAAATATAATGGTATTTTGAAAATTACAGAACAAGAAAACATTTTTTCTATAACACTAACCTTGTCAAACGCGCGAAAAGTGGAAAATGGTGACAATTTTGGGAAAACATTTTGATTTTAGCTTTGAAAACTGTATATTGTTTGTCGTGACCGGCGTGCGTATTAATCTTGATATTTGAGTATCTTTATGATATAATATTAATATCGAACAGCCAAAAGAGCGTAGAATCACGATGATTCTGCGCTCTTTTTTGTTATGGGTCGGTTAGACCCAGTTGAGTGCGCAGAGCGCACGAAATATAAACCACCCGCTATGCGGGTGCGCGGTAATTGTTATACAAAAAAATCACCTTTCCGTTATAATGAAGTTGTTCAAGCCACATGATACGAAAGGAAAGGTGATTTCAATGGCCAAAAAGGCAAATAGTTTAGCACACACAAAATGGATGTGTAAATACCATATTGTGTTCACACCTAAGTATAGACGAAAAATTATATATAATCAATACAAAGATAGCATACGAGATATTATAAAACAACTGTGTGGATACAAAGGTGTGGAAATAATAGAAGGACATTTGATGCCGGATCATATACATATGCTGGTAAGCATACCGCCCAAAATCAGTGTGTCCAGTTTCATGGGTTATCTGAAAGGGAAAAGTGCATTAATGATATTCGACAAACATGCAAATTTAAAGTACAAATTTGGGAATCGTCATTTCTGGGCAGAGGCTATTATGTTAGTACAGTAGGGTTAAATGAAGAGACGATAAAGAAGTATATTAAAGAGCAAGAAAGTGCGGATATAGCCCTTGATAAACTCAGTGTAAGAGAGTATGAAGACCCCTTTAGGGGTAGCAGGTAGTACATAACCCCTTTAAGGGGTGGCGAAAGCGGCAAAGGCAAGATGGCTTGAACGAAGTGAAAGCCAGCGTCTTTAGGCGCTGGCCGGTAACAAAGGCTTATAGCCGCAGAGCAAACCGCCCGTTAGACGGGCGGTGCTGATTCTTCGTAGTTTTCAGGTAGCTTTCTCTCTGATAAAGACTCCAAAAAAATCAATGGTTTCAAGGAGGTTTTTATAAATCAGTCAGAAAACAGTCAATTTTTAGGGACAGAAAAAATAGGAAAACTGATGCTGAAGTTTTCCATTCCCTGTGTACTTTCTCTTTTAGCAAGCGCACTCTATAATATTGTTGACCAAATCTTTATCGGCAACAGTGAACTAAGTGCGCTCGGAAATGCGGCAACAGGCGTTGTCTTTCCAATCTTTATCATTGCACAAGCCTTTGCTTGGTGTTTCGGCGACGGTTGTGCTGCCTGCTTGAATATTTGTCAAGGCAAAAATGATACGCAGTCCGCCCACAAAGCAATCGGAACAGGAATCGTTGTTACGCTGTCTGCCAGCGTTATACTGACGGCGATATTCTTCCCGCTGAAAACGCAACTTTTAACGCTTTTTGGTGCTTCGGAAAACAGTATCGAAATGGCAATCGAATATTTCAACATCATTTTAGCATTTTTCCCTGTGTATATGCTCTCTAATATGATGAACGCAGTTATCCGTGCGGATGGGAGTCCCTCTTGGTCTATGGCTTCTATGCTGATCGGCGCAATTATTAACATCATTTTAGATCCCATATTCATTTTTGGTTTGCATTGGGGTATGAAAGGCGCTGTTCTCGCTACTGTGATTGGGCAGTTTGTTTCCTTGGTGATTAGTTTTCTTTACTTTTTCCGAACCAAGACCTTTAAACTCACAAAGAAAAGTTTTATACCCGATTTCAAAGCGTTTGCAGGGGCTCTTAAACTCGGTACTTCTTCGTTTATCACACAAATGACAATCGTCATTATTTCGCTGGTCTGCAACATTATGCTTGCCAAGTACGGTGCGGATATACCGATTGCGATTATCAGTATCGAAAGCAAGGTTTTTACCGTAGTTATTAACTTGGTCGTTGGAATTGTCCTCGGCTGTCAGCCGATTATCGGCTATAATATGGGAGCAAAAAATTACGATAGAGTAAAGAAACTCTATAAATCCATTCTTTTATGTACGGTTGTAATCGGTATTGTTTCAACACTACTGTTTGAGTTAGCGCCACAGACGGTTGTTGGTGTTTTCGGAACGCCTACGAATATCCCGAATCCCGAAGATTATTGGGTTTTCGCTGAAAAGACTTTCCGCATATTCCTTGCGCTTGTCACTTTTACCTGTATTATAAAAATGACCTCTATTTTCTTTCAGGCGGTAGGCAAGCCGGCACAGGCGGTCATTTCTTCGATGATTCGAGATATTGTTTGCTTTATTCCGCTCATTCTTATTTTGCCTAATTTTTTTGGTATCGAGGGAATTCAGGGCGTTATCATTACAATCGGTAGAGAACACGGCTCATTGGGTAAGCAAATCGGTAAATTGGTTGCCGAAAAACTCGGTATTCCTTTTTACTATAAGGAAATGACGGCTCTTGCGGCGCAGGATAAGGTCATTCGCAAAATCGCCGAACAGGGCAGTTGCGTTATCGTAGGCAGAGCCGCCAACTATGTTTTGCGTAGTTATAAAATGTCGTAAATATCTTTGTGTATGCCCCCGCAGATTACCGTGTGCGGCGTGTTATGCAGGTGTATGGAGATAGTTTGGAAGAAGCAAAGAAAAACATTCGCCGTTCTGACGAAGCAAGAGCAGCATACTATAAAAATATTTCGTGACAATTTTGGAGAGATCGACACAACTATGATTTGCTTATAGACAGTTCTATTGGAATAGAAGATAGTGTTGCGGCAATCTGTCAGTATGTAGCGGGTTCTAAAAGTCAAAAGTAATTGAGTAAAAGGCGGAGGATACTGCAAAAGTTGTCGCCGCCTTTTGGTAGATAAAGCAGGAGTGACATATATAATGAAAACAGAATGGCTGATTTGCCCTATTTGTGGCAGAAAAACGCACAATAAAATCAGAGATTTGAGCTGGTATAATAAATTTGTAACACCAAATAGGAAATAAATGATATACTTCAAGAAATGTAAAGGAAAGTGTTTACATATGCCAAAGACCAAGGTTTATGAGCCAGAATTCAAGAAGAAAATCGTACAACTGTATATTAGAAGAAGGACGCACGATAAAAAGTCTAAACGAAGAATTCCAGTTAGGAGACGGGACAGTCCGTAAATGCTTGACCATCTCAATACAATGCACAAAAGAATGCAGACCGGAACAAGGTCATAAAGATCAATGAGAGGGGCACTTTGGTGATATCACCGGTTCCTTCATGAAGAAATAAAGAAATACGAGGGAAAAACAGAGGAGAAACAGCTTAAAGAAAAGGGTGCCTGAAAAAATAAGACCAGGGGATTTTTGCGCCCTGAAATAAGTTTGATAAAAAGAAAAGAGAGAATCCTGCGGCATGTCAGAGTTTGAAAAAACCTGAATCCATGGGATTCTCTCTTTTCTTAGGAATCAGGGGCTAAAATTGGTATTAACCGACAGTCCCTTCTTTTTGACTTTATAGGAAATTGTGTCCTATAAAGCAAAACCCTCCGGGGGTGCGCACTTGGCTCTACAAAAATCGATCATATCCAGACTCCTACAATAAAAAAATCGACAAAAAACGGAAAAAATGGATACAGTTTTTGGAACTCCCATTGAGCTGTTTTAAGTTTTGTGATAATAATTTAAAGTATTTTATATATTTGAAAGTTGAAAGAAGTATGTTTGAAATATCTGCAGGGAGAGGAATGCTCATGTCATTTATGGGGACGAATAAGGGCAAATCAGGGGCGTATGACAGATTTTTATGGGGTATTGGGGGTTTCCAGAAACGCAAAGGAAGAGGAGATAAAAAAGGCATATCGGGAGTTGGCGAAAAAATATCACCCGGATGCAAACCTGGGAGATAAAGAAGCAGAATCTCAGTTTAAGAAAATATCAGAGGCTTATACCATACTCCACAACCATAAGAAACGCCAGATATATAATAAGATCGTGGATAAAACGTTTGGGAGTTATGGGATGAGGAATGGGGACGGAAAGAGACTGGGAAGAGTTGAGATAAAGCCTTTCCGGGATATTGATTTTTCTAGCATAGAGAAAACAAAGATAAAACAGATAGGCATCTGTCTTGCTGTCATAGGCATAACACTGGTCTATCAGGGACTGGATATGGGAGTCAAGATGACGGCTCTGGCTGCCGGCATCCTGACTCGGGTGTTCCTGTTTATATGGCACAAAAAAGGGCAGAGAGGGACTGAAAAACAGTACAGAATAGGAATTTCAATGGAGTCAGAGGTAATCTCTAAAACGGTGCTTCCATGTGATGAGGAAACGGCGCTGATCAGAGTAAAAGAAAAACAACCCATCATTCATTTCTCATTATTTATCCAATGACAGGTATGTTGTTGTAACAACGGTTTGTTATTTCCCACAGAATTGGGAATACTACTCTAAAATAGGAAAAAAGTGAGGCGCAATCATGGAATCAATCTGGAGCAGAACAGTTAAAATCCCTGAGAGGAAGAGCTTAAACGGGGACATGGCTGCGGAGGCGGTGGTCATTGGAGCCGGGATGGCTGGTATTCTGACCGCATATATGCTGGAGCGGAGCGGGATCCGCACAGTAGTTTTAGAGGCAGACCGGATTGCCGGGGGACAGACGCGGAATACAACGGCGAAGCTGACCAGCCAGCACGGCATGATTTACGGAAAGCTGACCAAGACGCTTGGTCAGGGGCGGGCGAGGCTCTACGCCAGAGCGCACGAATCTGCGATTCTGGAGTATGAGAAATTGATTCGTGAAAATGAGATTGACTGTCATTTTGAGCGGCTTCCTTCCTATCTGTATTCGGTCTGTGACCGTGACGCTTTGCTGCATGAGGCTCAGGCAGCGGCGCGGCTGGGGCTTCCCTCCTGCTATCAGGAAAAGATTGGACTTCCTATGTCAACTGTGGGGGCTGTGTGTTTTGAGCGTCAGGCGCAGTTTCATCCTCTGGAGTTTATTCGGGCAATCTCCGGCAGCCTTACGGTGTACGAAAGGACAAGGGTACGAAAGGTAGATGGGGGCAGAGTTATCACAGATAAGGGAGTTGTGACGGCAAATTCGGTTATATTTACGGCACATTATCCCTTTGTCAATGTGCCGGGATTTTACTTTACGCGCCAGCACCAGGAGAGAAGCTATGTTCTGGTCTGTGAGAACGCAGGGGATTTGGGAGGCATGTATTACACCATTGACAAGGGTGGACTGTCCTTCCGCAATTATGAAAATCTGCTGTTGATTGGAGGAGGCGGACACCGGACGGGAAAGAGCCGGTCAGGAGGCAAATACTGTGCTCTGGAAAGGCAGATGGAGCAGCTATTTCCTCAGGCAAAGCCTGTGGCGCGATGGTCTGCCCAGGACTGTATGTCTCATGATGACTTGCCCTTTATCGGACGATATTCCATGATACGGCCTAACTGGTATGTGGCTACGGGATTTAAGAAATGGGGTATGACCACGGCCATGGTCTCTGCGATTCTTCTGAGGGATTTAATTTGCGGTGTGGAAAATCCTTACGAATCTCTGTTTACACCAAAACGGCTTCATTTATCTGCCGCAGGCGCCCTGATGATGGACTTGGGGGAGAGCGTAGCAGGACTGATAAAAGGAGTTGTTTACGGGCTTGACGGACGGAAAGATACAAAGCGCTGTACCCATTTGGGCTGCGGACTTTCCTGGAATTCTGATGAGGAGACCTGGGAATGTCCATGCCATGGCTCCCGTTTTGATGGGAATGGAGGACTTCTGGATGATCCGGCGCAGGAGAATCTAAGGTAGACACAAGACAAGAAAGGGAAAATAGCGCTTGACTTTTTAAATCTTCCTCGCTAGAATATCATATAGGTTAAAAAAGAAAAGCTAAGAGCGTGTTTCAGTAGTACGCTGTTTTCTGCCAGAGAGAAGAGGTCGCCGGCTGCAAGCCTCTTTCAGTTCAGACTGCGTATGAATTTCCCACGGGAGCTGCGCGGCTGAAGGTTATCTGAAAGAATCAGGCAGATTGACGGGAGTAGGCGGCGACGAGTTGTGCACGTTACGCATTACAAGGTGTCTGCCGGAATCAGACTTTATTTTTGGCAGGAAATTGGGTGGTACCGCGGTTAGATGAATCGTCCCTTTGCAAGAGATTGCAGAGGGGCGTTTTTGACTTTATAGGAAATTGCGACCTATAAAGCAAAACCCTCCGGGGGATGCACACTTGGCGCTCAGGGAAAATGGTTGTTGTGGCAACCGCGCTCCGGCGCGAGAGTCCGGCAAGCCGGACTCTTTGTTCTTTAGAGAATCTAAGAGAGGAAAGGAAGGAAACTATGAGAGAGCAGCTGGAAAGAATCAAGGCGGAAGCCTTAAAGCAGATTGAGGCCTCCGATGCCCTGGAGAGATTAAACGATATTCGTATCGCTTATCTGGGAAAGAAAGGCGAGCTTACAAGTGTGCTAAAGAGTATGAAAGACGTTGCACCGGAGGAACGACCCAAGGTGGGACAGATGGTGAACGAGGTGCGGGAGCTGATTGAAGAGAAGCTGGAGGAGACGAAAGCAGCATTGGCAAAAGCAGCCCGGGAAGAGCAGATGAAGCGAGAGGTGATTGATGTGACACTTCCCGCAAAGAAGACAAATGTGGGCCACAGCCATCCCAATATGGTTGCGCTTGAGGAGGTGGAGCGCATCTTCGTGGGGATGGGCTACGAGGTGGTTGAGGGACCTGAGGTGGAGTATCAGGACTACAACTTTACCAAACTCAATATTCCGCCGAATCACCCGGCCAGAGATGAGCAGGATACATTCTTTATCAATCCTGAAATCTGTCTTCGCTCACAGACTTCCCCGGTACAGGCGCGCACCATGGAACAGGGAAAGCTGCCAATCCGCATGATTGCACCGGGGCGTGTGTTCCGCTCTGACGAGGTGGATGCGACCCATTCTCCTTCCTTCCATCAGGTGGAGGGGCTGGTTATTGACAAACATATCACCTTTGCCGATTTGAAGGGCACCCTGGCAGAGTTTGCCAGAGAGCTGTTTGGAGAAGAGACAAGAGTGAAATTCCGTCCTCACCACTTTCCTTTCACCGAGCCCAGCGCCGAGGTGGATGTAAGCTGTTTTAAATGCGGCGGGAAAGGCTGCCGCTTCTGTAAAGGCTCTGGCTGGATTGAGATTTTAGGCTGCGGCATGGTTCATCCCCATGTGCTGGAGATGTGCGGCATCGATTCCAATGAGTACACCGGGTTTGCCTTCGGCATGGGTCTGGAGCGCATTGCACTCTTAAAGTATGAAATTGACGATATGAGACTGTTGTACGAGAACGACATTCGTTTTCTTAAACAGTTCTAAAAGGAGGAAAACAGCACATGAATACAGCATTATCATGGATTAAAGCATATGTTCCGGATCTTGATGTGACACCGCAGGAGTATACGGATGCCATGACTCTGTCGGGAAGTAAGGTGGAGGGATACACCTGCCTGGACAAAAATTTGGAAAAGATTGTAGTGGGACAGATTAAAAAGATTGAGCGTCATCCAGATGCAGACAAGCTGATTGTCTGCCAGGTGGATGTGGGAACGGAGACCATTCAAATTGTGACGGGAGCGCCCAATGTGAAGGAAGGGGACAAGGTTCCGGTGGTTTTAGATGGGGGGAAGGTGGCTGGCGGTCACGACGGCGGCTCCCTTCCTGAGGCGGGAATTAAAATCAAGAAGGGAAAGCTGAGGGGGATTGAGTCCAATGGCATGATGTGCTCCATCGAGGAGCTGGGGGCTTCCAGAGATATGTATCCGCTGGCGCCGGAGAGCGGCATTTATATTCTTCCCCAGGATACGCAGGTGGGGGCGGACGCGGTAGAAGTGCTGGGGCTTCACGATGTGGTGTTTGAGTATGAGATTACCTCCAACCGTGTGGATTGTTACAGCGTGACAGGGTTGGCCAGGGAGGCTGCAGCAACCTTTCGGAAAGGTTTTGTTCCTCCGGTGGTTAAAAAGACGGGAAATAACGAGGACATCAACGACTACCTGAAGGTGGAAGTGGAGAACCGGGAGCTCTGCCCACGTTACTGTGCCAGAATGGTAAAGAATATTAAGCTGTCTCCGTCACCGGAGTGGATGCAGCGGCGTCTGGCGGCAAGTGGAATCCGTCCCATTAACAATCTGGTGGATATTACCAACTATGTTATGGAAGAGTATGGTCAGCCCATGCACGCTTACGATTATGACTTAATCGCAGGACATAAAATTGTGGTAAAGTGTGCCGGGGACGGAGATGAGTTTCAGACTCTGGATGGCCAGATAAGAAAACTGGACAGCAGCGTGCTGATGATTCATGATGGGGAGAAGGCAGTGGGGATTGCCGGAATTATGGGCGGTGAGAACTCTAAGATCACCGAAGATGTAACGTCTGTGGTGTTTGAGGCGGCATGTTTCGACGGTACCAATATCCGTCTTTCCTCTAAGAAGATTGGCATGCGCACCGATGCTTCGGGAAAGTTTGAGAAGGGGCTTGACCCCAATAATGCGGAGGCTGCAATCAACCGTGCATGTCAGCTGATTGAGGAGCTGGGAGCCGGCCAGGTGGTAGGCGGCATCATCGATGTCTATCCGGTGAAGCGGGAGGCGGTTCGTGTAAAGTTTGAGCCGGAAAAAATTAACAGCCTTCTTGGAACTGAGATTCCCGCAGAAGATATGATTGCCTACTTTAAGATGATTGAGCTGGATTACGATCCGGCGTCGGGAGAGGTGATTGTACCTACCTTCCGTCAGGATATTCACTGCATGGCAGATTTGGCGGAGGAGGCTGCCCGATTCTTCGGCTACGACAACATTCCAACCACACTGCCATCCGGTGAGGCGACAACCGGAAAACTCTCCTACAAGCTTCGCATTGAGGAGATAGCGAGAAAAGTAGCGGAATTCTCAGGATTCAGCCAGAGCATGACCTACTCGTTCGAGAGCCCGAAGGTATTTGACAAATTGTTGCTTCCTGAAGATTGCAGACTCAGAAATACGGTGGACATCTTAAACCCGCTGGGTGAGGATTTCAGCATTATGCGCACCAGTCCCCTGAATGGTATGCTGACCTCCCTTGCCACCAACTATAACAGGCGGAATAAGGATGTAAAGCTGTATGAGCTGGCGACGGTTTATCTGCCCAAATCCCTGCCGCTTGTGGAGCTTCCCGATGAGCGTGTGCAGTTTACCCTGGGCTGTTATGGCGAGGGTGACTTCTTTACCATGAAAGGCGTGCTGGAAGAACTGTTCGATAAGCTGGGCATGAAAAAGAAGGTTCATTATAAGCCGGAATGCAGCCGCCCGTATCTGCACCCCGGCAGAAAAGCCGATATTGTATATGAGGGGGTGACTTTGGGATATATAGGTGAGCTTCATCCGGAAGTGGCTGATAGCTACAAGATTGGCGATAAGGTGTATATTGCTGTGCTGGATATGCCAAATGTGATTCCATTTGCCGATTTTGATCGGAAGTACACAGGAATTGCCAAATATCCTGCTACCACACGGGACATCAGTATGGTGGTGCCAAAGCAGATTCTTGCGGGACAGATTGAGGATATTATTGTACAGCGGGGAGGAAAGATTCTGGAGAGCTATAATCTGTTCGATATTTATGAAGGTTCACAGATTCTTGCAGGTCATAAATCGTTGGCCTACTCTATTACCTTCCGCGCCAAGGACAGAACCCTGACGGATGACGAGGTAAACGCTGCCATGAAGAAAATCCTCAACGGATTGGAAGGTATGGGGATTCAACTCAGGGCATAAAAGTTACGGCATTTTCTATCGGAATCGCACAGGAGCAGCACCGTATAGAAACATGGAAAATGGCTATCCTTACTTTATGAGTAATATAAGGTAAGGAGGCCATTTTTATGAATCATGATTTTGAGATTTCCGGGGTATATGGTCGGGAAATTCTTGATTCCCGCGGGAATCCTACATTGGAGGTGGAAGTAAGCTTGGTGGGAGGAGCAGTGGGGCGGGCTGCTGTTCCCTCCGGCGCATCCACCGGAAAGTACGAGGCGGTGGAGCTGCGCGACGGCGGACCCCGCTATCAGGGAAAGGGCGTGCAGCATGCGGTAGAGTTTGTAAACACTGTGATTGCGGAGACGCTGATGTTTGAGGATGCCTATTGCCAGTCTACCATTGACCGTCTCTTGATTGAGGCGGACGGCACAGAAAATAAAGCGAAGCTGGGCGCCAACGCCATACTGGGGGCATCCCTGGCTGTGGCGCGTGCCTGCGCGGCCCAGCAGGGGATTCCGCTGTACCGCTATCTGGGCGGGGTAAATGCAAGGACGATGCCGGTTCCCATGATGAACGTGCTAAATGGTGGTGTCCATGCAGATAATACGGTAGATTTGCAGGAGTTTATGATTATGCCGGTGGGGGCAAAGGACTTTGCGGAAGGGTTAAAAATGTGTTCTGAGATATATCATACCCTGAAAAATCTGTTAAAAGCAGGGGGATACAGCACTGCAGTGGGAGATGAGGGAGGATTTGCTCCGGATCTTAAGAATTCCGAGGAGGTGCTTTCGTATCTGACTGATGCGGTGAAAATGAGCGGATATGAGCCAGGAAAGGATATTCAGTTTGCTATTGATGCAGCGGCCAGTGAGTTGTATGATGAGGAGACCGGAAAATATGTATTCCCTGGTGAGAGCAAGATGAGTGGAGTTCAGGTGTCACGAAGCGCCCAGGAGATGGTGGACTACTTTCGGAGGCTGGTGGAGAGTTTTCCCATCTGTTCGATTGAGGACGGTTTGCAGGAAGAGGATTGGGATGGCTGGAAGCTGTTAACGAAGGAGCTGGGCGATAAGGTACAGTTGGTGGGTGATGACTTGTTCGTGACGAACACGAAACGCCTGGCTCGGGGAATCCGCGAGGGCGCAGCCAACTCGATTCTTGTGAAAGTGAACCAGATTGGAACGCTGACGGAAAGCCTAGAAGCCATTGAGCTGGCAAAAAAATCTGGATACACTGCTGTGATCTCCCACCGTTCCGGCGAGACGGAGGATAGTTTTATTGCAGATTTGGCGGTGGCGGTGAACAGCGGACAGATTAAAACCGGTGCGCCCTGCCGCTCAGAGCGGGTGGCGAAATACAACCAGCTGCTGAGAATTGAGGAGAGGCTGAAGCCGCCGTCTGATCAGAAGGAATAGAAACGCTCAGGACGGTCAAACCATATAATTTATGCTTGTAATTTATGAAAATTTATGCTAGAATACCTGTGTTTAACTATTAGGAGGTGTATTCTGATGCTGAAAGTGATTTTATCCGTGATTTTCGTTCTTATATGTGTGGTTTTGACCTTGATTGTATTGCTTCAGGAAGGAAAATCTGCAGGGCTGGGTTCGATTGGCGGTATGGCAGATACTTACTGGAGCAGGAACAAGGGGCGTTCTATGGAGGGTAACCTGGAAAAGTTGACGTCCTTTGCGGCGGTTGCGTTTATGGTTCTGGCGATTGTGTTAAACTTATTGTAAGAAAAGAGAAGCACTCTTGGCAACAAGGGTGCTTTTCCTGCTTTATAGGAAATTGTGTCCTATAAAGTAAAGTACTTCCGAATTCGATGTAGATACGCGGGCATACTGAAAAGGTAACCGGATGAAATTTTAGAGAAGAAAGACAGGCAAAGGGATAGAGCATGACAGAGGAATTGTTGAAAGATAGAAAAGAGGCGCTGCTGGATGTGATTCAGGATCCGGCTTATGTGCCTATGAAATTAAAAGAGCTGGCGATACTTCTTTCCGTGCCAAAGGAGCGCAGAGACGAGCTTAAGGAGGTGCTGGACGCGCTGGTGGCAGAGGGCAAAGTCGGGCTCTCCAAGCGGGGTAAATACGGAAAGCCGGAAACGGTTGCGCTGACAGGCATGTTTTCGGGAACAGCAAAGGGGTTTGGTTTTGTCACTGTGGAGGGAGAGTCCCAGGATATTTATATCCCCGCAGACAGAACCAAAGATGCCATGCACGGAGACCGGGTGCAGGTCACTGTGGACAGCACGCCTGCAGGAAAACGCCCGGAGGGGGCAGTGGTAAAGGTTCTGGAGCGCGCCAACAAGACACTGGTGGGCTATTATCAGAAAAATAAGGGCTTTGGTTTTGTGATACCGGACAATCAGAAGATTGGAACTGACGTATTTGTGGCCCAGGGGAATGATATGGGGGCGGTGACAGGGCATAAGGTGGTAGTGCGGCTGACAGATTACGGCGGCGAGAGAAGAAAGCCGGAGGGCATAATCACGGAGATTATCGGCCATGTAAATGACCCGGGCACAGATATTCTCTCCATTGTGCGCGCCTACAATATTCCGCAGGAATATCCCCCGCAGGTGATGGAGCAGGTCAGCCGGATTAAGGAGGAGGTTTGGCCGGAGGATTTTGCCGGGAGGAAGGATCTTCGCAGCTGGCAGACTGTCACCATTGACGGAGAGGACGCCAAGGATTTGGATGATGCCATTACTCTGAGCCGTGAGCAGTATGGATATAAACTGGGCGTCCATATTGCCGATGTGAGTCATTATGTAACAGAGGGCAGTCCTCTGGATGAGGAGGCGCTAAAGCGCGGCACCAGCGTCTATCTGGTGGACCGGGTAATCCCCATGCTTCCCCACAAACTGTCCAACGGTATCTGCTCCTTAAATGAAGGCACAGACCGGCTTGCCTTAAGCTGTATCATGGAAATTGATTCCCAGGGGCGCCTGTTGGGGCACGAGATTGCAGAGACAGTGATAAACGTGGATCGGCGCATGACCTACACGGCAGTGAATGCCATTGTCAGCGACCGTGACGAGGCAGTGATGGAGGAGTACGCAAATTTTGTAGAGATGTTTGACTGCATGAAGGAAGTTGCAGATTTGCTCCGGGCAAGGCGAAGGGCGCGCGGCTCCATTGATTTTGATTTTCCCGAATCAAAGATTACTTTGGACGAAAAGGGAAAGCCGGTGGAAATTAAGCCTTACGACAGAAACGCTGCCACCCGGATTATTGAGGATTTCATGCTGCTGGCCAACGAAACCATTGCCGAGGATTATTTCTGGCAGGAACTTCCCTTTGTCTACCGCACCCACGATAATCCGGACCCGGAGAAGATGAAGCGGCTGGGCGTGTTTATCAATAACTTTGGTTATCATATCAGAACCCAGAATGGCGAGGTGCACCCGAAAGAGCTTCAAAAGCTTCTTGACAGCATTGCAGGAAGTGAGGAGGAGGCGCTGATTTCCCGGCTGACTCTGCGCTCCATGAAGCGGGCCAGGTATATGCCAATCTGCTCCAGTCATTTTGGTCTGGCGGCAAAGTATTATACACATTTTACCTCACCTATACGGCGCTATCCTGACTTGCAGATTCATCGGATTATCAAGGAAAATCTGCGTGGTGACTTGACAGGAAAGAGGCTTTCCCATTATGATAAAATCCTGACAGGTATAACTTTCCAGTGTTCTGCCGCGGAGCGGCGTGCTGAGGAGGCGGAGCGGGAGACCGTGAAGCTGAAAAAGTGCGAGTTTATGTCAAGACGGATTGGCGAGGTATTCGAGGGAGTAATATCCGGCGTGACTGCATGGGGCTTTTATGTGGAGCTTTCCAACACTGTGGAGGGCATGGTTCATGTAAACGACCTTGTTGGTGATTACTATGTGTTCCATGAGGACAGTATGGAGCTGCGGGGTGAGATGAGCGGGAAGGTATATAAGCTGGGACAGAAGATAAGAATCATCGTCACCGGCACGGACCGGCTGACGAAAACCATAGATTTCATTCCGGCTGAGAATGGCGGAGAGGGCAGTATTTGGGAGGATTAAGGACGTGAGGGATTCCATGAAACTGATTGCCAATAATAAGAAAGCATATCATGATTATTTTGTAGACGAGAAGTACGAGTGCGGCATTGAGCTGTTCGGAACGGAGGTTAAGTCCATGCGTCTGGGTCAGTGCAGCATCAAGGAGGCGTTTGTCCGCATCAACAGGGGGGAAGTGTATGTGTATGGCATGCACGTGAATCCCTACGAGAAGGGAAACATTTTTAACAAGGACCCGCTGCGTGCAAGAAAACTTTTGATGCACCGAAGCGAGATTAACAAGCTGGAGGGGGAAATCCGGGAGAAAGGTCTTACTCTGGTGCCGTTGCAGGTGTATTTTAAGGGCAGCCTGGTGAAGGTGGAAATCGGGCTGGCAAGGGGGAAGAAGCTTTATGACAAGCGTGCTGACATTGCAAAGAAAGACCAGCAGCGTGAGGTGGAGCGTGATTACAAGGAGAGGCTTCGCTGAGTATTAGCGGCTGAAAGGTACAATCAGCCATTGATTTTGACTGGTTACAGGGATATAATGATATTTAAAATACATGGAGGAAAAGGTTATGGAAAAGAAAAATCTTGACTGGAGCAATATGGGATTTAGTTACATGGTCACTGATGCCCGCTATGTGGCAAATTATAAAGACGGAGTGTGGGATGAAGGCGGTCTTACCTCTGATTCAAACGTGGTGCTCAATGAGTGCGCAGGGATTTTACAGTACTGCCAGGAATGTTTTGAGGGTCTGAAAGCGTATACCACTGAGGATGGCAGCATTGTCACCTTCCGACCGGATATGAACGCGGAGCGCATGATGGATTCCTGCGGGTGGCTGGAGATGCCTCAATTTCCGAAGGAGCGTTTTTTGGAGGCGCTTGATATGGTGGTGAAGGCAAACGCTGCGTGGGTTCCGCCTTATGGCAGCGGCGCCACGCTCTATATCCGTCCATATATGTTTGCGTCCGGTCCTGTAATTGGCGTAAAGCCCTCCGATGAGTATCAGTTCCGTATTCTTGTAACCCCCGTAGGACCGTACTTTAAGGGCGGTGCAAAGCCTCTGACTTTATGTGTCAGTGATTTTGACCGTGCGGCTCCCCGGGGCACCGGTCATGTAAAAGCAGGACTCAACTATGCCATGAGCCTTCACGCTTCCATGGCTGCCCATGGAGCGGGATTTGATGAGAACGTATTTCTCGACCCGGCCACCAGAACCTGTATTGAGGAGACAGGAGGTGCAAATTTCCTGTTTGTGACCAAAGACGGGGAGATTGTCACCCCCAAATCTGATTCTATTCTGCCGTCCATCACCAGGCGTTCCCTGATTTATGTAGCGGAGCATTACCTGGGGATGAAAGTAGCGGAGAGACCGGTCAGGCTGTCTGAGCTGTCTGATTTTGCTGAGTGTGGTCTTTGCGGCACTGCGGCAGTTATTTCCCCGGTGGGAAAGATTGTGGATCACGGGAGAGAAATCTGCTTTCCCAGCGGCATGACCGATATGGGACCGGTGACGAGAAAGCTTTATGATACACTGACCGGTATCCAGATGGGCAGGGTTCAGGCCCCCGAGGGCTGGATTCGTAAAATTGTGTAGCATACTGGAAAAACAGGAAGAAAGCAGAAAGAGGAGCAGATATGGATAATCAGGAGATAAAAGGTGGCTATGATGCAAACGGGCAGATTGGTCAGAATGATAATGTACAGGCTGAGAATTCCTGGGAGAGGATTTTGGAAGATCAGCTTTGCCGGAAATGCCATGCCCGCAGCATTGACAGGAGTGAAAATTCCAATTCGATTTTGTGTCATACCTGCAGGGAGGAGCAGATTCGCTATCCTTTACCGCGAAAAGTGGTTCTGATCGCTTTGGCTTTGGTTGCGGCGCTTACTGTGGCGATGGTGCAGACGTTCCAGGTACTGAAGGATTACAGGCAGGTTTACCAGGAGGCAAGAATACAGGCAGATGAGGGGGATATTTTTTCAGCGCTTTTAACTCTTGATGAATTTCTGGAGGATTATCCCGATTCTGTTCCGGTGGCAGAGCGCATGGTGGATCTGGCGATGGAGCACGGTTATTATGACGCAGCTGCTTATGCGGTGGATACATATTTTCATGGAAAATCGATCAGTGATGAGCTTTATGCCAAGCTGACGCGTTATATGGATCGCTTGAAGCCTTACTATAATACCCAGGAGCGTTTAGAGTTATTGGTCAATGAGATGAATGACAACTTATTGAAAATAACCGGTGGTGAGGAAGGAACGGACTTGGAGGCGGATGAGGAAGCGGCGATCCGATGGGTACGGGAATTCAAAGAAAAACTACTCCAATTGACGGGTGAGGCAGAGTACGATGAAGCCCTTTTGTATTATTATATTGCACAGTTTGCGGAGGATCAAAAGGAAGCACGAGAGTATCTAAAGAAAAGTGTTGAAATCGATCCTCTGCTCACTTACCCGCAGGTGCAGTTGGGAACGAATTACCGAAGGAGCGGGGATCTGGAACAGGCTCGTGAATGCTATGAACAAGCGCTTTCGATTGACAGCTATAATCCAGGCGCACTGCGGGTGGTGGGAATCTTAGAGATGCTTGAGGGGAATATGGAACAGGGGTTGGCCAATATACAGATGGCATATGACAGGGCTCCTGATGAGGAATATGTGAAGGAAACTTTAATGATCGCGCTGACAGAAAACGGCAGGTTTGAGGAGGCGCAGCAGAGAAAAGACGAATTTGAGGCGGCAGGGGAGACATTTGACCAGGAGTTTGAAGATTATCTGTCAGGGATGATCAGCCTTCATGATTATTACATAGACGAAGAATAGGAGAAGAGATATGTTTATTATTCCAGGCTTTCTGATTGCAGCAGTGACATTTCCGGGTGTGATGGTACATGAGTTTGCCCACCAGATATTTTGCAGGCTGTTCCGTGTACCGGTGTATAATGTGGTGTATTTTCAGTTTAAGAATCCCTGCGGCTATGTGGCGCATGAGCCCACAGAACGCCCCCTTGCCTCTTTTATGATTTCAGTGGGACCTTTTCTGGTCAATACCATACTGGGAATGCTGATCGTATTCCCTGCAGCAGTTGTACTAACCCATTTCAGCGTGTATAATAACCCTTTGATGCTTTTTCTGGGCTGGCTGGGGATTTCAATTTTGATGCATGCATTCCCCAGTACCGGAGATGCCAAGGTGATGATTCACTCTATTCTGAAGAATCCGAATGTAAACCTGGGTATAAAGATTCTGGTTGCACCGGTGATTGGTCTGATTTATCTCGGTGCAGTTGGCTCCGTAGTGTGGCTTGACTTTTTTTATGCGGTTTTTATGGCAATGGCGCTTCCAAATCTGATTGTGATGGTTTAGACAGGATAACTTGAAACAGGCTATGATAGCAGGAAAACGAAAGATTGTGGAAAGAGGTTATTAATGAAGAAAATATGTTTAATTCTGTTGTGCGGTATGTTGTTAGCCGGGTGTTCAGTCAGTGGTGTTCTACAAGAACCGCAAAAGACACATATAAAAGAAAGAGCAAATAAGAAAAGTGATGGTGGAGAAGTTGAAATTTTGGCAGAGTATACATTGTCGAATTATCGTACAAAACATGTTATGGTGGTAAAGAATCATTCCGGTAATCCAGTTGATGTTTCCACCTCATCCCTTGCATATTCTGAGGATGGAACGATACTGGGAGAGGCAGATGCTATGTTGTATGCTCTTGGTGCAGGATGTACATCCGTTCTTTCTGAAACATTCGATATAGATACGCAATTACATTATTATGAAACAGATATAACTGCATCAACCAAGAACTACGGGATGTTTAATCGTGAACCAGCAGATTTGTCGTACATACAAAATGATATTGCAAAAGGCGCGGTGTTCCAGGTGACCAACAATGGAACAAGTGCAGCAGAAGGTGTTGGGGGAGATGTTTTGTTTTTCAAAGGGGAAGAACTGGTAGACCACAGAATTGAGTTTTTTGGAGATGTTAATTTAGAAATAAAATCTGGCAAAACAATATCAAAACAAGTAACATCAAATGAAGATTTTGATAGAATTGAATTGTATTTAACAGGATGGCATTCCGATAGGGAGGATAAGAAAAGTGATAGTGGAGAAGTTGAGATTTTGGCAGAGTACATATTGTCAGATGATGACACAACACATGTCATGGTGGTAAAGAATCATTCCGGTAATCCAGTTGATGTTTCCACCTCATCCCTTGCATATTCTGAGGATGGAACGATACTGGGAGAGGCAGACGCTAGTTTGTATGCTCTTGGTGCAGGATGTACATCCGTTCTTTCTGAAAGATTTAATATAAATACGCAAGTTGATTATTGTGAAACAGATATAACTGCATCAACCCCCAGGGCGTTTTATAAAGAACCAGCGGATTTGTCGTACATACAAAATGATATTGAAGAAGGCGCGGTGTTCCAGGTGACCAACAATGGGACAAAAGCAGCACAAGATGTTAAGGGACATGCTTTGTTTTTTAAAGGAGAAGAACTGGTAGACTACAAAAGGGAATATTTTTCAGATGTTGATTCGGAAATAAAATCTGGCAAAGTAATGTCAAGACAAGTAACATCAAATAAAGATTTTGACAGGATGGAATTTTATTTAACAGGAGAGTATTTGGATAGGGAGGATGAGAGAAATGAAGGTGGAGAAGTTGAAATTTTAGCAGAGTATACATTATCAGATTATAATACAACACATGTCATGGTGGTAAAGAATCATTCCGGTAATTCAGTTAATATTTCAACTTCGTCGCTTGCATATTCTGAAGATGGAACGGTAATAGGAGCGTCGGATACCAGGTTGTATTGTCTTGGTGCAGGAGGTACCTCCGTTCTTTCTGAAAGATTCGATATAGATACGCAAGCTCATTGTTATGAAACGGATATAACTGCATCAACCAAAAAACACGGGATGTTTAAGGCTGAACCAGCGGATTTGTCGTATATGCAAAATGATATTGAAAAAGGCGCCGTGTTCCAAGTGACCAACAATGGAACAAGTGCAGCAGAAGGTGTTGGGGGAGATGTTTTGTTTTTCAAAGGGGAGGAACTGGTAGACTATAAAACTGAATATTTTAGAGATCTTGATTCGGAAATAAAACCTGGCAAAACAATATCAGAACAAGTAACATCATACAAAGATTTTGATAGGATTGAGTTTTATTTAACAGGGAGATATGAAAAGTAATGAAGAAAATATATTTAATTGTATTGTGCGGTATGTTGTTAATTGGGCTTTCCAGCAGTGGTGTTCTACAGGAATTATATGAGAGTGCAGTGGCACAGATAGAGATACTGCAAATAGAAGCATTTTTTTAATTGAGGATTACTTTTCCCGGTGAAATCTGATTGTGATGATTTATCAGAGATGTGGGTTTGTCAAACATATGTTACACTGACCCTAAATAATCTCTAAGTACCTC
>CANPMS010000029.1 GCA_947575275.1 uncultured Clostridium sp.
TTTATCATAGAAGACCTTTTAAATCTTTATTTACAGAAAAAATTTCATAGACTCGTGAATCGTATTTATAAGATAAACACTCCAGAAAATATGGAGACAACCCCAGTGGCAACATCATTAAAAGTTCCCATAGGGAAATTGTTCTTCTGTTTTTAACCTGTGAAATTACAATCAGGCTGGAAACCACCAAAATGCAAACAGCCAATAGCTGAGGAATCGGTGAAATATCAAACAAAAAATTACGGCTTGCGTGAATAACACGAGATAAATATTCGGATATATACCGGCTAAAACCTTTATAGCGTGCATATCCCTCAAAAGCCCGACCTATGTCGTCTATATAATTATAATTTGCCCGAATAATTGGGTAAATTGCTGTTAAATATATAGCAGTTAATATAGCAAAAGCTTTTTTCCAGGATAGAATATCAAAGCGATTATCCAGTTTTTCTAAAGTAGTCTGTAACTTTTGTTTCATTAACGACCTCCCCACTAGTACATCGACCATTTAATAAGTACCATACCACTCAAATGTGGCATCAGGCTTTGCGATATCATCCATTTTTTATTTCCAATGGTAGATGACAGGCTCTTTGTTGATCTCATCAAAGTATGGACATCAACCTCATCACCGTTTTGTACGATACCTTTTAATTTTTCTCACAAACGCCTTACATATCCGTTATATCTTTCCTCCATGAATCGTATCATTATTCTGCGTCCGCTCACTAATAATATATCTTGGTCTGTGCTTTGTCTCTAAATAAATCTTACCAATATATTCTCCGATAATGCCCAGTGTTAAAAGTTGTATACCTCCTAAAAAACACACTATGCTAATGGTAGAGCTCCACCCCGCAACCATTATTCCACAAAAACTTCTGCTATAACTGACCATATTATACCAATAAAACTAATTATAGCGATAAAGAATCCCAAACATGTAATCAACCGAATCATCTTGACTGACAAACTAGTAATATCATTAAATGCTAATGCTAGCATTTTCTTTAGTAGATAATGACTTTTGCCTGCAATTCACTCATACCTTTCATAGTATACACTGGTACTTTTAAATCCCACCAATGGCACCATACCTCTCAGGAAAATATTGACCTCTTTAAAGTTTGCAAATTCCTGCAAAGCTGTCGAGCTAATCAAACGATAGTCTACATGATTATAGACGGTTTCTACACCCATCCAATCCATTAATTTATAAAAATTCTCTGCTGTAAAACGTTTAAAAAGGTATCTGTATCACGTTTACTTCGAACACCGTAGACCACTTCACATCCATTCAAATAGGCATCTACCATATCATTCATTGCATTAATGTCATTCTTGACCATCACAATCAATTGAAATAGTAATATCACAAATATCTTTTGCCTTCATCAAACCAGACAAAACCGCATTTTGGTGCCCTCTATTTCGGCTTTGTGAAATATCTGTAAAATGTTTATTCTTTCTTGCCAAATCACATATAATATCTCATGTCTCGTCTTTTGAACCATCATTCGCAAACATAATCCTACTATCTTCATAGATTTTTTCTTGTTGCACAAGCTGCTCTATTTTTTAAGGAACATGCTGCTCGTTAAAGGCAGTACATCTTTCTCATTATAAGATGGTATTATAATTATTAATTGGGGACTCTTCATACCTTTCTTTCCTCTTTTTGTTTGCTTTGGAATTTAGGTACAGTTTAATTCTTTTTCCAGTCTCTCTGTGCGTCTGCATTCTTCTCTGAATTTTAACTTAGAGGGCATTTTAACTACTTAATTTTATACGTTACTTACTGAAACCAATCAAGAAAATATTTCTTTCCAAACAGATAGTCATATTGCAAAACCTCATATGCCATATACCATTCTTTCTCCTTATCATTCATTTCGGAAACTTTTTTTGTCTCTCCCTGTTTGTCAATATAAAGTCCATTAAAACAAGCCCCTATATCACTTCTCATTTGTACAAGAAATTCCCAAAATTTAGGAACATCCATGTTATATTCCGTACATGCAATCGGTAATAACTGCGGCAATCCAACTATTCCTAAATCCTTACTTTTCTTTGCATAATTGCTCCAAATAAAAAACGGCACCTTATGTCTTTGATAATTTGCTTCATCTGAACCTGGCTCATCATAAAGATCTGAAGAGTCAAGGAGGGATAGTCCTCCTTTTTGTGAATCAACCATATGATCACCAAAATATATAATCAATGTTGGCTTCTTACTCTCTTCACCCAACTGTTTTAATACATTTAGTGCTTCATCTTTTGCTTTTACTCCGCACATCATATCATAGATTCCATCTGCATCAAGATTGGCGTAATCCTCCAAATTTAAATCCAGAGGATACTCCTCTTTCAACTTTTGAAGTTCTGGGGAATAAGCATACCCCCCATGATTTTGCATCGTCACTAATACTCCGACCCAAGGATCTTCGCCGTATTTCTCTCCTTCTGAAAACGCTCTTTTATAGACTTCTTTATCAGAAATAAAGCCTCTAATCCTTTCCGTATTTTCGTCAAAATCATCTTCAGTTAAAAATTTTTCAATACCCAAATTTGCATACGCCACATTTCGATTGTAATTAGACCCTAAATATGGATGTATCGCAAACGCTCTGTAACCTTTGTTTTTTAAAACTTGGATTATAGAAAAATCATTCTTTTTCTGCACACATGTTGTATATGGCATATATTCTGTCGGTAAATACATGGAGCTAAAGCCTGTAAGAACTTCCCATTCTGAGTTCACAGTTCCTCCGCCAAAAACATTTACCATAGCCTCTCCATACAGCGTTTCCTGCTTTAATTGGTTGTAGTTCTTTAGGGGATTTTTACTGCCAATTATATTTGGTATCCTGCTCACATCCCAATAGGATTCTCCCAAAATTATAAGAACATTTGGCTTAATCGTATCAACAGTATCGTTATCCTTTTCGCTTATTATAATGTTCTCCAACGCATTTGAGTCATAACCATCCGGAGCTTTTACTTGAGTAGTATATCTCAATAAATATAAAAATGTATTCGCAACTCCCTGAGTAGAATAAACAGTTTCTAATTGATACTGATTAATTCCAATAGCGTCTTGAATGTATGTAGTTTTTAAATGAAACATCAACGTTCCAACAATGAATGCTGCCATGGCACATCGCAATTTTATAACTTGGTTCCAACATCTTCTCTGCTTTATAACAATAAAATTCAAAACAGCTATAAGAAGGAGCCCTCCCGTCATCCCTTTCGTTAAATGAAATTTAATTCCTCCTATAACGCTCATAAGCACAGATATCAACTGTAAATCCCATGGAGTCACTGGAGTCCCCCTGTATTCTATCTTAAAAGCGCTTGCCATTGCAAGACATAATAATACTAAAGACAGCCCCATAACACCAAGGTATTCTTTTTTTGTGATAACTACAATTGAATTGATACTTATCCAAATGGTAATAGTAATAAGAATAAAACTATGTAGATTATGTTTTATCCACCTTAATACATCTGTAAATTCTCCTCTCACAATGAGTTCTGAACAAAACACTAATATGACAGCTATCAAAAAAGTTCTGACTAAAATCAATATATTATTTTCAAATTGATCCAAATTCTTCGTTTTTCCAACAACTTTTACTATAACATAAGATGCTAACATACAGGCTGCAAATACTATTCCCAAAAAAGCAACGTGCTTTTCTGGCAAAATTAAAAATGAATCATAAACATCAATAAACACAGCTTCCCACTCACTATCACGATGCAAGTCTATTTCATAAGTTTTACTGTCTATATCCACCTCCAAAAAGCCAGAACTATTGCTGCCAATTAATCTAAGACTGACAAAATAAACATTTTCCAGATTGATTTCAAGCTCACTTCCAGGGGTGTCTGAAACCAGCATTTCAGGATCTGGATAATAGCTCCAACCTTCTGAAAGATTAACATCCTTCAAATTAATTGGGTAATGTTCATTAACATAAACATCTTTGATACGTACAGTTGTGCCCCTTAAATCACCCTCTTTTTCTTCAAGAACTCTAAATACTATTTTTTGATTATGGCACCAATTTTTTAATATTGGTCTGCAAATACTCAACCCGCTAATAAACATTAAGAAAAAAAGTACTCCTAATATTATTATTTTCCCATTTTTCTTAATCATATCACTCAACATTTCACTTTCTCCAAATAAACACTGTTATTAATCTATGGCATTGTCAATAGAAGCAGATATACACTGTATTTCCTTGGAAAATTATTTGCTCCAATGCATTAAAGCTGTTCCAATCTCTACCCTCAAAAAATGAATGGTATATAGACTCATCCATTTCTACCTTTTGATAATTTCTCCCTGTATAATAATTTAGCGCCGTAACGTCCCCCCAGTCCACGCAAAAGCACTTGACATTTGTGTCATAACGGGCATATTTTATACCTGGATAAACATATTCAAAATTATCGTCTTTACAAGTTGCAATATTTCGTATCTCCACGCCATGGTCTCTTTCATAATCTTCTATTGCCTCCTGAATTGCTGCTATATAGTCCCGGTCATTTTCATTTGATTTTATATGATTATAACCTATCTTCCAAATATAAACCATATTGATACCCACCATCAATACAAGACCAACAAAAACATAAAATCTGATTTTATTTTGATATTTATCGACAATAAATGTTACTAAAAGACAAAGTGAAGATACAAAGCTCCAAAATCCCACTACTGTCCGTTCCGCCAGCCATAACTCTTTTGTAATCAAATGCGGTGCAAACACAATCGCATAGTTTATACATAGTATAAGCAATAGGAAGCAAAAAGCTTTATAGTTAGTATGTTTTTTCACTTGAATCATGATTATAATAAGCAAAAGTACACTCAAAAAAAACAAAACATACTTCGGCCAAAAACCAAGCTGGTCTTTCCATATATCTTTTTGATACACCAGCAATACTTTTACATTATTAATGATATTTTTTATATCTAAGTTGGCTTCTCTTCCACCAGCCGCAACCATCTTCTGTATCAAAACCAGAATCACACTGCCAGTAAAGCCTATCCCTATCCCAGTCAAGGATTCTCTAATTGCCTTTTTCGTGGCTTCAAAATGATTGCTCACCAAAATAACCGTTAGATAATAAATCATAAACACAGGCATTGCAGCCTGGTAGGAAAAAAGTGACAAAAGAAGAAAACTTAATGATAATATGTATCTCCTTAATCCCGTTTTTTCCACAGCCGCTAATACTGCTTCTATGGCAAAAACCATTGCACATGAATAAAATAATGTTGTTTCAGGATATAAAAACCATTCCAAAAGAAAAACATTAGCTACACCAATAACTGTAGATAACCAAATAAGTCCTTTAACTACCCGTTTTTCAGAATTGATAATCGAATTTATTAGCTCTGTTAAGCGCGCTGTAACCCAGCTCAAAGAAAAAATTAGTACCATAGTAAATAACGCTTGATAAACAACCCTATTAATTCCCCATTTTAAAAGGAGTGTTCCTATTAGATAATGTAAATATCTTGCTGATTGCAACTGCATATCTGCATTACTTTCATAAAACGAAGCATAGGAATCTAACGAGTAATGCATCCTAAGAAACATTCCATACGTTAAAAATAACACTAATACGCTTGCCATCCAAGTTGATACTAATTTCCCCGCATTCTTCATCACTTCTCCTCCTTAAATAAAACTTATTAACCCCCCAATTTTCTATACACTTTCCTTGCCATCCACTCCAGCCTTGGATAACGGCTCAGTTTCCTTTTGATATTGGTTATCACCCGATTTTCCCCACCTCCATCAGTTATCACAGCGCCCGTTTCAGGAATGCCATTATTCCTGTTATAGTACACATGCTGATCCTGAATAAACTGGGCAATATTAATTCTGTTTGCCCCTCCCCAGACTTCATCCTCAAAAAAAGAAGCAGAAAATATCTTTAAATCAGTCTCTTGTGCAAATCTCAGAAATCCCTCATACGGCAATGAGATTTCAGTGGCTTTCAACGGCATTCTCCCTATATAGCCGCCCAGCTTTTCCACCACATCATCCACAAAATCCAGAGCGCCTCTATGGATTTCACCCACCAGCCAGCAATCCTGAATATCCTTCTTTACCTTTTCAAAGACCGGAACCACTCTGCCATCTTCCTCCTCAAAGCCTGTGCAGGACGGCTCAAAGCTGGAAAAAATATGCTCACGGATCACCCCGGACATACAAGGCTCATAGTCATAAAAACTATGAATTTTAAAGTTATGGTTCTGGCTTTCTTTTATATATTGATTGCTGTCTGCATGAATAAAAAACACGTCTACTCCATGTCCTGCAGCCTGGCAGATTGCGCCTTGAATCCGGCCGCTGTACCCCATATCCACCGTAGCGCTGTTTTCTTCAAGCCGGGAATAATATTTAGCGCACAATTCTTTTGATCGTTTATGTTCCTCTTCCGAATAAAATTCCTGTAAAAACACACCAATAAACCTATTATAAGCCTCTCTGTCGGAAAATCGTGCACCGGGTACAATCCCATGCTTACTCAGAATTGTCCTGTATGTCTCCATATCCAGTTTTTTCATGCAAAATTCCAACAGATATTTCATTGTTTCCGCAGATTGATTTAGAATCGCTGTGGGAAAACCATACAGATCAAATCTGTTGTTCATAATATAAGGCATTACTGCTTTTCGGGAAGAATAGATATATTCTGCTTCCGGCGCATCCTTTTCTGCCCCCGCAAGTTTTTGGTAAACAAGCATTGGCAAATATCCATCACGGGACATAAAGTATAACTTTTTATATCCCAGCTCTTTCCCCCGTTCGAGCAGCCACTTTGCCATGCCATACAGGTGCATTCCCACTGGATAATAACCAATAAAATATGGATCCGCATTCAAATCAGTCTTTTCACAAAAAGTACGGTACGGATTATCAAAATACTTATTGGCCACAAGCGCCATGAAAGCGCCATAACCGGCAGAATCCTTATAAGAATTCTGCTTGATTATTCCTGCTGCAGCCCAATTTGCCATGGTTGCGCACCGGTTTGTAACTTGCCCATTGATTCTATTCTCAAAAGCTTCTATTGTCTTTGGAATAAAAAATGTGTGAAATCCCAGCTTTTGTGGGTTTTCATAATCATTAACCCAGGTGTCCCCCAGATGTAAAATTTTCTTTCCCGGCACCTCCAAATCATTTAAAACATATTTAAATAAATCCCCTGTATACTTTGTCAAACGTATGTCTGACGAGAGATACAATTTATTATAACCCTCATATCCATTCTTTTTCAAGACTTTCTCTATGGTATCTTTTGTCAGATACATATCTGATACAATAATAATCTTTTTACCAAGAGACTTTGCCAGATCAAATAATTCTTTTGTGCTTCTGCGGCATGCAGATAAACCAATCTCCAGCTCTATCTCCTTGTTTTTCAGCAACTGGATAACACTGAAATCTAAATGATACATCTCTCCAATTACATCATATATCTCGTCCAGTGTAATATCCTGGTATTCGGGATATTCCACTCCAAATTTTTTGCGGGCTGCCGCTTCACCGTCCACACGAATGTTAACAAAAGAGGCGTTTGTGGGAACCAGCTCTTTAAACTCATAATCCATCAATTCAAACACATGCTGCGGTTTATACAGCGGTCTGGTAATCAATGTATCAAAAATATCAAAACTGATATATTCAATTTCAGGATCACTTACCAGTTTTTTTACAATCTCAAAGGTATCATTCCATTTTACACGCATAGAGTCATAAAAATAATCTTCCGGCTGCATGGTATCCCGAAAACCAGGGCATAGTTCATCAATATATTTTAGCGCCTCTTTTTTGTATTTTCCCACAAAATCCCCATGGGTTAATCCAAGCCATAATTTTGTATAGAACTTCCTGGAATCATTAAAATCTTCCCTGATACGTTCATCTGCACCCTGCTCTTCCAGAAAATCTCTCACAAAATTAAATACAGTAATAATGTCTGTCATGTTTTTCTTAAATCTTTTTATTGTCATATTTCTGGAATTGGTAGATGCGCCCTCATTAACACAGTAGAAATAAGCTGAGGTCTTGACTGTGACCACTTTTTGGGCAAAATAAAACAGAACAGATGAAAACGCAATATCCTCTGTCATAATCACATGTGTATTTATTTTTTTATAATAAGGGAATGCCTGATCCCATAATTTCTTAGCGTATAATTTATTCCACACCGTATGCCAGGAATAGCACCGTGACCGCTGCCCAAAAAACCTTCTTTTTACCTCCTCACCTTCCAGCTTTTCAACATTTAAACTGCAATCATGAAAATGATTGATATATCTTGACCCATCTTCGTTCTCTATCACAGTCTTCCCGATGACAATATCTGCTTTCTCAGCCTCTGCCTTTGTAATCAAACCATAGTAAAAATCAAATGACACATAATCATCACTATCCAAAAAAGCAATATAATCACCCGTTGCCGCTGCAGCGCCGCTCATTCTCGCCTGGAATAAGCCTCTGTTTTCTTCATGCTTAATATATTTTATCCTTGCATCCCTGCTCTGGAATTTGTGTATCATCTCTTCAGCATTGCCGGGAGAGCAATCATTCACCACAATAATTTCCAGCTCCTTATAGTTTTGATTTAAAACACTGTCAATACATCTCTCCAGATATTTTTCTGTGCCGTACACCGGAATAATCAAAGAAATTATTGGCTTCATTTTCCCCTCCCTGCATTCTATTTCAGTCTGTCTTCCAATTCTTTTATATACAAATCTTTTCCCTCAATCGTGCGCTCATAATCCTGCTGCAGCTTCTTCCTATCACGTTCATAATCCTGCTGCAACTCCTTCATATCGCGCTCATATCTTTTTAAATGCTCATCTTTAATTTCAATCTGTTTTTTAAGATCCTCTATATACAGTCCTTTATCACGAGTCTCAAAATACTTTTTACGTAATTCATCTTTAAATTGATCACTGTCTAAATTATATTTCTTTTGATACCAGCCAAAATCAACTTGAGCCAGTAAATCTGCCTGCTCCTGATTCAGGCATATTATTCCCAGACCACAGCTGAACATAAACTCAAAATGATTCTGATACCTCTCCTTTAACTCATTCCAAAAAATATGAGAACCCATAATATGACCGTTTATCAAAGTATCTCCCACGTCATGGAACAGTATGACTCCATCTTCCTTTACATAGGGCAGCCACTCTGTAAAATCCCGTTTTACATCATCGTAGTAATGGGAACCATCAATATGCAGCAAATCTATACTGTTTCGTTCAAACTGCCTGCTAGCGTCTGAAAAAGTCATTTTTAACGGCTTTATATACGTTTCAACCCTACACCGCTCTCTCACGCCCAGAAAACTTCCGTATATGTCCTCTACATAGTCTTGATGAGTATAATCTTCAAAACTCTCCCAAATATCTACTGCAAAAATTTCCGCAGAAAGGTTAAAGTCTTTTGCCGCCTGCGCCATAGCAAAGGTGGAACACCCATAAAAGCTCCCCAGCTCCACAATCCTTTTTGGCCGCCAGCTTGCAATTAAATCATATACAAAATATCTGTGACCGGACCATGGCGAGTATTTTATCATCTCCTTATTATATTCATCACTCTCAAAACACGGCTCATAATATTTCCAGTCCATTACAGTTACCCCCTCCTCTAATTATTCACATCAAACGTCAGCATATTTTGATTAAACACCCCAAAAATCGTTCTTCCGTATGTGGTAGAAACCACATGAATCGCATTATTAACCCAACATTCCTCCACTTGGTTTAATACATCCGTACCATTTCCTATCCCCAGGGTGATAAAATAATCACCCTCCCGAACCTGGGGCCACTGGACAGAAAAAGATACAAAATTATCACCCTCCTTCAGTTCAAAACTCTCCATATTCGATGTAAGATTGGTCTGCCCAAAGACTTCGTTTCCATATTTATCCCGCACCTGGTATCCTACAATTAAATCCTCAATTTTAATTTTAGAGCTTACCAGCATAGATACCTGTAAAATATCGCCCTCCTCACACATTTCGGCGGCTGTATGACCGTTAAAAGCATAAAAATATTTTTTTATAAGCACGTTCATATTGCCGCTGTACTGTGATACATCCGGCGTTTTATAATCAGTCAAATCAAGGCTGGCAAGATCCAGGCTTTCTTTGCTGCTGCTTTCTCCTTTAAACTCCCCCTGCTTAATCTTAAAATATTTGGTAACAGCCTCCTGGGGCGCTCCATCAAAAATCAGGTTTCCATGGTTCATCACCAGAACACGACGGCAAAACTTCGTCATAGCATTCATATCATGAGATACAATCAGCACAGTTGCCTTACCGGTCAGCTCTCGTATTTTCTGATAGCACTTTTGCTGAAAAAATACATCTCCCACACTCAGCGCTTCATCAATAATTAAAATATCCGGTTCAATATTAATCGCAATCGAAAAGGCCAGCCTTACGAACATACCGGAAGAATACGTTTTTACAGGCTGATGAATAAAATCACCTATATCTGCAAATTCCAGAATAGCCGGTATACGCTTCTTGGTTTCCTCGTCAGAATATCCCATAATTGTAGAATTCAGATAGATATTCTCCATCCCTGTATATTCGGGATTAAACCCTGCCCCCAGCTCCAGCAGCGCTGATATCTTACCATTTACATTTACATCTCCTGTTGTCTGGGTAATGACTCCCGTTATGATTTTTAAAAGGGTGGACTTCCCTGAACCATTGAGACCAATTATTCCCACACACTCACCTTTGTCCACACCAAAAGACACATCCTGAAGAGCATAAAAATCCTTATGATATTTTCTGTTCCCCGGAAGTATTGCCTCTTTAAATTTATCTCTTTTGCTGACATACAAGGGGTATGCTTTACTTATGTTATTTATCTCAATAGCCTTCATAATATCTCCTAAAGTTCATCTGCAAAATGCGGTCTTAATGAAAGGAACATCCTGCATCCGATTATACACATTAAAATTGTAATAACCCAAAAATATAAAGTCTGCCATGGATGATGCCAAAAAACATCCTGACTTACAAAGCATCCTCTGTAACCATTAATAATATAATATAACGGATTGATTTTCAAGATCGTGACCACCCAGCCTTCCATGGATTCCGGATTCCAATATATTGGTGTCGCCCAAAAGCCAATCTGTAAAATCACATTAACAATCTGAGAAAAATCCTTAAATAAAACTGTTACAGAGGAAACCAGCATTCCCATACCAAACCCAAGGACAGTCAATGCTGCCGTATAATACAGAGCCTGAAGACAGTAAACTGTAACCGGTGCACCTAAAAGTACATACATAAAGAAAATAAAGCCTATAAAAAACACATGCACAAATATAGCAGACACAATCTTTACACTCGGTATAATTTCTATATTGAATTTTACTTTTTTCACAAGATAGCTATACTCCAGCATACAGTTGGCAGTTGAGTTCAATATCTCTGTAAAATAAATCCAGGGTATATATGCAGGTATAAACCATAAAATATATGGTATATTATTGACTGGCGCTGTCTTAAAACCTTTCTGGAAGACAAACCAGAATACCATAATGGTCACTAATGGCTGGACAAACGCCCATGTTATTCCCAAAAAAGAATTAGAATACTTCGCCTTAAAATCATTCTTCGCCAATTTAAATATCAAACCTGGCTGACTGAAAATAGTTAAAATAAGTTTTGCCACATTCGTCATCGCTACACTCCACTAATTTAGATATATCCGTCCTCTTTCATAATCTGACCCATAGTTGTTATCGTCTCACTGCCAAAAATTCCCGACAGATGGCTGATTTTGTAATCCTTAAACATATCATAACATTTTTTATGATCATCTGCAGTACACATAAAGGCGGCATAAGCGTCTCCCCCGCCAATCTGCAGCATCGATTTTATTTCACTGTCCAGGCTGTTATAAATCTCTGCAAATTTCATGATACCCCGGTGCATTTCATTTATTATATCATAATTTTCCTTTTCCTCATAGCCATATTTGGATATTATTTTTCCGTTTTCCAATTTTTCAAACTTTAAAAAGCTGGGCTGGGGGGCACTGAACAACAATTCAATCAATAAATTATGTATATTATATTGATGACGTGTATGCCAATGCAGTAAATATACATTATGAACCGGCGAATAGGCGTACGGCTGCAAATCCCCCCGTGCTATACGGCTCTCCAATGATGGATCCTCATTCGTTCCAACCAGTGCACTGATCACCTCTACATTTCGTCCAAACTTTTCCTCCAGAAGAAACTTAACAGCCAATCCTCCTGTACCAAACCATCCCAAATCAACTACTAATATCTTTTTATGTCCCTCTATCATTGGTTTCAGATAAGAATACATATTATCCTGAGTAGCCTTAAAATATCGGATAATCGCTTCCTTCTCCTGATATATAAAATCAACCACCCTCTCACTGTTCGCCGAAGTGTAAAGCTCCTCCTTGTTCAGATTGTATTCACTTAATTTTTCAATTAAAAACTCTAAGTCAATCTCTTGTAGTAACTGCTCTAAAGTAACCTTTTTTTCAAGCCCTAAACGATAATAAAAGTTATGATGAATATAATCCTCCGTATACTTTTCAAATAAAATCTGCTCTGAGCAGAACCTGGAGAATAGAATATAGTCGTTGGCACATTCATCATAAAACGCATTATATACTTTTTTTACAATATAGCCGTCTCTTGCTACAAACAGAATTTTATCAATTCCCTTTTCCTTTACCACCTTATTTAAAAATTCACAGTATCCACATGCCAAAAGCCCGCCATTAATCATTCCATATTCAAAATATGGCGTTACTTTATTCATACCATTATTAAGATACCCATTTATGATTCCTTTTGTAAATGCCCCTGTTAAATTGCTCATACCATAAAGCAAATGATTGATGCCATACTGAGCATTTACGTTGGGATAATGGAAAGATTCCAGATCAGCCTTCCTGGCATTTACATAATCAGATACTATATTATCTCCAATGTGCACTATATTATTAGTATCCGCCCAATCTTTTACTGCCTCATACAACTTGCCGTTGCCTTTTGAGGCCTGAAACTCATTGGAAACAAACAGCTTTTCCATTTCGCTGTAACCTGCATCAGCCAGTAATTGACCGACTACCTCCGCGCTCAAATACATATCGCTTACTGCAATGATTCTTTTACCCATAATCAGAAGTTCCTCTATCAGCTCCTTCATATAAGGGTTTGCATAGCAAAGCGTCCTTTCAGCCAGTATCTCCCGTTCTTTCCAGCATTCTGCATCCATATTAATCCAGCGCGCAAGAACCTCGTATATATCATCTAAGCCAACTTCCCCCATCAGGCTCTTTTTCCGCGCCTCTGCCTCAGCACGGACACGCTGATAAGCAAACCGCGGGAGCTGATACTTTGCTTCCATATACAAAAACACATCCGTTGGTTTTTCTACTTTCCTGAGAAGAAGCGTATCAAAGACATCAAAAGAAATCATCTCATATTTTTCTAATTGCGCCGCCAGCTCCCGGGGCTCAGGCAAAATATTCTGTTTATTAGACAAATATTGATTCCTTTTACACTCAATGTTCAGCTCAGCAACCTTCAACATCCGTTTAATCTTGCTGTTTAAATCATTTCCTGAATGAAGGGCATAGTACTCCCAGTATTTTTGATCTATATATTTATTCTTTAAAATCAAATTTTCTTTCAGCCTGTGCTTTATGTTAGACATCAGTCTGCTCATATCAAATAATTCCTTTCCAACATACGATTATACAAGTGGACCAACCATGGCATCCCCGATACAGTCAGGTAGCCTTGGGGCCATGTAGTATCATACAAAGCCTGTTTTAACTGTCTCCTTGATTTTTCACAAATACATGCAAGTATAAACAATTTTTTCTTAATTTTAAATTGTTTATTTAGAAATGCACCATTTCCAAACATCTCATTATGCTTCAGAGAAAAATATGCTTGTGCCGCCTTACGCGGCGGAAATAATAAAAACCGGTTCAATGCCCTCTCCCCATGTTCCAGTATCTGACTCTCAGACATATCCGTAAAGTATTTCACAGAAACCTTATCTGCGATGCGCGTCTGGAATTCTCGTGTAAATGAAACATATGCTTTATTTTCACATCGATCCGCCAGCCTCAGCGCTTCTCCATCTTTGTTATATCCAATCACACTTCCTGCCGGAGAATTGCATATCATTTCTATCGGGGTGGGGTAGCGCAGCGCCACTGCGCTGTTTCCCTGATTTAAATATCCATATTTTTTTCCGTTAAAAGGCTGTTGATTTAAAAACTCAGCCAGGCACAGATAAAATCCCTCCCACTGAATCTCAGGAAAAATCACACACAAATTATCTTGTATCGTGCCTCTCCAGCCTATATCCACAACCGCAATTCTTCCCTTTTCATTTTGTCTGATCCCATTTTTCTCACAATATGCGATTAAGTTTTCTCTTTTCTCCGCCACACTTTGTATCATCATCTCTTTCACGTACTCATCCCGCAAAAACGCCATTACTCTTTTATCTGCCTGAGGGTTAGAAATTACCATCTCCTCCGGCAAACCATAGTCTTCTAAATATGGGCGAAATCCTTTTATATCTATATCCAGTGATGTGAAAAATGCCCGCATAGACTGTTTTTTGTATAAACTCCATATTCTCTGAAACTCTTGAATACAAACTTCCTGTATAGACGGGGCAAACGTGGCGACACGGCTTACCTCCAGCAGATGTGCCGCAGGATACTTGTCTCTGTCTGCACCGCTCTCCAAAAGCTTATCGTATATGTGCTTAAAAAACTCTCCTTCCCTGGTAAAAAAGTAAATCTTTTGAATGTTCTTTTCTTTGCAGGCTTTCATTATCCACATTATAAATCCACCAAACAGTTGCGCCAGTCCCTCATACTGAATTTCGTATTTCAAAGTCTATCACCCTTTAACATTTTCTTTATTTTTTTAATTCCCGGTATTCTTCGAATCCATATATTTCTCTTTAACCGTTCTGAAACAGTCATACCATCTTTCTGTTCTCTCAAAAACATCTCTCGCTTAAATGCTGCCATTGCCTCAGAAGCAGTTACCGGTTTCCCATGATAGGAAACCTTCAGGTTATTCACCGGGCTGCCGCTGCCCGAACCACTTTCTATCTCCCGCACTGCTCTCATAAATTGCTCCATACCATATTTTATATCTCTCTGCTCCATAAACTGCAAACCATTCTCTATCAGCTGATTCCGCCTTTTTGAATCCTTGCATATATCTAGTACCGCCTGCGCCAGCGCCTCCGGCCGGCATTGAGCCAGAACCACTCCGCTGTTTTCATAGTCATACAAATTATTTTCCATATATACGTCTACTACCGGCAGTCCACATGCCATCATTTCAAAAGGTATACGCGATGGATTGGAAGCGCTGATACAAAGACCAGCCTTACATCTTTTATACAGATCCGAACATTGCTGTGGGGAAATAATGCCTAAATTTATATGTTCAAATGGCAGCCTGCATTTTATATCTGAGCCATATAGGTATATGGTCAGCTCCGGGTCTATTTGCTTAATAAGCCTCAATGCCTCTAAACCTAACTGCGTCCCACGCCGCGGCTTGTCCGGCTGATAAATAAAGCAGACTGCATTCTCTTTTTCCTTGCTGTCGCTGTTATTATAAACGGAACTGTCCGCACAAAAATCAAAATTCATGACCCTTGCACGATGGTTCTGATGAATCTTTTTTGCAAGCCAGCGCCCTATGGTTATATGATAAAATCCAAGCTCATAGGTACCCGCAGCCCGCAAATAATAATCTCCGGCAGGATAAAATAATGGCTCATAATCCTGAACAAAATATACCTTTTTAGCACATCCGCCATACATATAAACCGTTTCTGCAGTTAGCCATGATGTTGCAAAAATCATAGCATATTCATTCCCGGCCGGAATATCATACCCCAGATGAATCCGGCAATCACATCTTCCATAAAACGTTTCTGCTGCTGCCGAAACCTCTTTACTATTTCTATAATCCCCCGAATCATAGACATACACATGACACTCATACTCCTGTGCCATCTCATTTATGTGCTGAAATATGGTCCGGTACCCACCGGAGCCTTCTATAAAAGAGGGAATTACCCAAGCTGCTTTTTTCATGATACTACCTCTTGATTAAATGTTTTACTTGATATAACCATACATACACAGAAAACGGCAGTACTTGATACAGTTTTTTTGTTATTTTCGTATGCAGTGCGATGTCATTATTCTCAAAGCTTTCCCTTCCAAAAATCGACTTGCACTCATCCCTGTAAAGTTTTTTAAACGGATGATTGCATGGTTCATACCACGGCCGATTATATAACTCCTTGATATAATGCACAATCAACGGGCATTTCCTGGCTTGTTCTAATTGCTTCTCCTGATAATCATATTCGGCTTTAAATAATTTCTTAATCTGCCATGCTTTATAAAACAACATCTGAGGCATCAGATTGTATATCGGTTCCAATACATCAATATATCCCTGGCAGACATAATTCAAAGTTCCCTCGCTCATCATCGGAGGATTCCCACCATGCCGGGAAATATACGCTCTGCACTTATCCCCTATCTTACGCTCTCGCCATAATTCCAGGTTCAACAGCACGACCCCATCACACAGATATGGAGCATCTGACTGTATATTCATCCTGCCCTTCATCTCTGCAGAGTATGGCATCTGGACACCGGCTGCAAGTATATTGTCCAAATCCATCGACCACAACGCCTGCAGGCTCCCGCAAACCACCGTATCACTGTCTAAATACAGCAGCCGGTCTGCATCTATGATTGTTTCCAGGAACAGTTTTGCATATATTGTCCTTGGGTGTCTTTCTCCCCGTTGAATATCCACATCTTTTAACACTTCCTCTAATTCCAAAAAGATAATTTCCCCTGGATAATCCGCTGTTTTTTCAATTATTAGCTGCCTGTTGGCTTCTGTAATCTGATCCGACACAATCCATATTCTGAAAGAATCATCATTGTGTTTCAGCAGGGAAACTATGGATATTGTCGTCTGCTCTATATAATTGTCATTGCATGCGTAAACAACATGTTTCAATCTCTCTCCATCTCCAATTCGTAAGTATCACTGATACACTGCATATAATGATCCATTGTTATCACGGCAGAAGCTCTTTGTTCTGAGGATTGCTGCCATTCTTTATATAGTTTTTTGTTCTGCAGAAGCCGCCGGATCTTCACAACAAATTCCTCGTCTGTATCACAAATTTCCTGCGCATGCTCCCCCAGCACCTCCTCAGCCCCTAACGTTCTGCTGCTTAGCACAGGAATCCCTAACATACTGGCTTCCAGCAGTACAAGACCATACCCTTCGCTTTCCGAGGTTGCACACAATATTCTCGCATTCTTTATGAAAGAGTAAGGATTCCTCTGAAAGCCCAGCATTCTCACAGATTCCTTCAATCCATAAAGCTCTATCAATTCCTGGCATGCACCCTTTAATTCACCATCTCCCAGGATGATTCCCGCAGCATTCATCCCATTTTCCTGAAGCATTCTTACAATTTTAAGAAAGCGCTGAGGATTTTTTTCCTGGGAAAGCCTCCCTACAAAAATCAAATCACATTGATAGGCGGATTCCTGTTTACTCATTTTTCTGACAAGAGCTGCATCTAAAGGATTCCCTATAATCATACACTTATTTCTCAAACACTCTGCAAAGGCAAAGCTATCATAAGCTTTCTCTGAAACTGCCAAAATACGAAATGCCCTATGAGCAGCCATTCTATATAAAACTGTCCTCATATTCCACTTCTGCGCCCACAACGGGCTGCAATGCAAATGGGAAATCAAACGGAAACCACCAGTGAGTGACGCACAAAAAACAGTTGCAGAAAAATCGTGTGCATGAATAATATCCGGTTTCAATCTTTGTATGATACACCGCAAATTCCCTCTGTTAAATGAATTCAAAAGAATATGCGGTATTTTCTCTTCCTCCAGCTTTTCGCGGATTGGTCCATCTGTTGCCACATAAATAAACTCAAACCTGTTGTTCAACTGTTTTATGATTGTAATGGCAACATTCTCTGCCCCTGAATATATCGAAGATTTTAACACATGCAGCACTCTCAGTTTTCTATCATTAGCCATTTTCCCCAACTCCTTATCGCTTTTGCAATGGCGCGTCGGCTGCCGGTGTAATACCCTCAGTGCTCTCTTTCATAAACATAATTTTCGGTGTCATCAAAATCAGTTTTAAATCTAACAATAACGAATATTTCCGAATGTACATCAAATCCAGCTTCAGCTTATCATAAGATGTGGTGTTATACTTCCCATAAACCTGCGCATAGCCGGTAAGCCCTGCCTTCACTTTCAGACGATAGGAAAACTCCGGAATTTTTTTCTCAATTTCATCTGCCAGTCCCGGTCTTTCCGGTCTTGGTCCCACCACAGACATCTCACCTTTCAGAATATTCAAGACCTGTGGCAGCTCATCCAGCCTGGTCGCCCGTAAGAACCTTCCCACCGGAAGAACCCTAGGATCCTTTTCTGTCGCCAGCGTGGGACCGGACAATTTCTCCGCATCTACTACCATAGTACGGAACTTATAAATCATAAAAATCTTTCTGTCTTTTGTCATCCGCTCCTGCTTATAAAAAACCGGACCGCCATCTGTACATTTAATGCTGATTGCTGCAATTAAAAATATTGGTGAGAACAATATCAGTATAATCCCCGCAACTATAATATCTTCCAAACGCTTTATCCAGCTCTGCTCAATACTGAGACCTATATTCCGGGATAAAAGCAGAGGTGTATCAAACAGATTCAACTCATCGCAGCTTCGCAGCAGCACATCAGATATTTTAGGAACACTATAACTTCGGATTCCCGCTGCGTAACAATATTTCATCAGGAGATTCCGCTCGTGAGAGGGTATATCGCCAAGGATGACTGCATCATACATTTCCATCTTTTTTGCAATCGCATCAATCCCTCTTTTGTAGGAAACCATCTCACAGATCTCATACTTGTCATCCCGGGAATTAATTTTATCCATCAGGTGATAGTCCTTGTGCTCCCCCTGCACAAACAGCATACGCCGCGGCGGAAACATATTGCGGTAGAGTATATGAAAGACCATGGTCCACACCACGATAAAAATAATATCTCCTGCCATCATAAGCAGGATATAGCCCGGATTAATAAACTTTTTGTCCATCAGTACTATCTGGAAATATGTAAACACATTAACAAATAGCACTGACATAATCTGCGAATAGATTAGGTTTCCATTTTTCAGATAGCCAATTTTGAACCCTCCGTATGTGTTCATAAAAAATGCGAGCAAAATTCCATACAGAAGTATCATACCCCAGTTACCCCTCCGGTAGAAAGGCATCTGTAATACAAATTTATTATAATAACCAATCCAGGTAACTCCGTACAAAAAACAGAGTCCTAAAAGCATAACTGCAGCAAACGCCATCTTCATCAGACGCTTATACTGTTCCTTCGTTTTTCTAATTTCCATCATTCTTCTCTGTCTTCCATGCACCGCAAAAGTGCCAGCCTTTTTTATTGTTTCCGGCGTACTACGCTCTGTAACAGTATATCATTTAACCTGTCTTTCCGCAACTTAGGCGCCCGTAAAAAGATTTGGAAATCTTTTAATAATTTATTAAAATTGGAATTATATACACACACCTTTCCAGCATAATGCAAACTGAATGGAATTTCCATAAAAATCCATAGCATTTCTTCAGTAGATCTGTTACAATTATAAATAAAGAACCATACCCATTTCGGAAGACTCCATCCACTTACACAAAGGATAAAGCGGAGCGGGTATGGCTCTTTTTTTATTGTCTTTCTACTTTATAGATTTATCCTTTTTCGATCTCTTCCTGCTGCAACCCCTACGCTGAGCAGCAGCCACATCATTGGCGTAGCAATCGGTAGATTTAAATTTACCAGAGCTTGAAAGCTATAACATAACACAGCAGCAGCGCATCCTGCCATATATGGATTTTTCATCATTCCCCGCACCATAACTCTACAGGAATCAATCAAAAATAGCAGGTATGCGGCCAGACCAAGCGGACCTATCGTAATTAAAAACTGCAAGTACTCGTTATGCGCATTATCAAACACCTGACCAGTAGCGCCAATCATCTCAAATTTGAACAATTCGGTTGTCAGGATCCCAAAGGTATCTGGTCCAAATCCAAACATCTTATGAATCGTCGAAAAATCCCGGTATAGTTCCATAGATTTACGCCAGATATAGCCCCGGTTCGTTCCCCAACTGTCACTGAATACAAGATAGTTTCCAAGGCTTCCATACCTCTCACCATTACCCAGGGCATTGGCATCTAAGAGCATGAAACATACAATCAATAACATTGCCAGCACTAATATGCCCCAGCCATATACCAGGCGCTTACCAAAATTTGCCCCCGTCTCTGTCCCCTTCCTGAGCCAAAGCACATACAATGCTGCAGCGATTGCCCAAAGCGCCACCACCACAAGAGGAAGTCCTTTAAAGTTTGCCAGATACTGAAATAAACTGTCCAGCCCAATTACAGTTCCCGCAAACACCCGATTGATTACATCAATACACTGAATCACCGTCGCAAATGTGGCCAAAATCACAACATACCGGACTGTGCCATTCTTGTCACGGAATAGAACAAACGGCAGAAATGCAAACATGCCTCCCAGCGCCAAATACGCATTATCACTACATCCCATAATGATTGCAAAAAATGTAACCACCATACAAACATAGTACCAAACAGATTTTATCACACTTTTTGAGGTAGCAAACATCGATGCAGCCAACCCCATCAAGAGTGCTACATACGCCGTATAAGTGTTGATATTTCCGATAGTAGAGGTAAAGAGTGTAGATTGTTCTGGTTTAATACGAACCCGAAACCGAAGAATATCCATTTGGAAGTAATCAGTGATGCCAATAAAGCATACGATCATTCCACTAATCAAAAATGCCTCCAAAATCCATCCTTTCACCTTCCAGAATCTACTGACGACAAGATAAAAGGCCACATAGAGGGTAATCAGGAACAGCCCGCTGTAACGCCCCTCATTTCCCCAAAACGCTTCATACAAATATTCTGATTGCAGTGTGGAAAGCAGACAAATCAGCCAGAATACCAGCACTGCACCATCCGCTACTGTAAATGTTGTTCTCCAGTTTTTCGGTTTCAATGCGGAAAAAAACTTCGCTGCATGTCCCCCTTTAAACTCATTAAAATCAATTATAAGCATTACCAATGCAGACACAAGAACCACAGCGAACATACCAATTACACAAACCAGATAGCACCTATACTTAGCTTCCAAAATATTAAAATATGAATCGTCATAAATCAGTGGAAAAATCACTGCCAAAGACAACATAAAAAAAGTAATGACTGCACTTATCACATTGGAACAGGCCACTGCAAAATTGTTCTGCAGAGCCATGGCCTTCCTTTTTGTCATAGCAATACCTCCATTTTGTCTTAATGTAATCCATTCTATCAATTCACCAGGGAAATATCAAGCCCGGATTCTCTTCTTAACTATTAAATTGCAAAAAGAAAAAGGAGTTATCCTAATGATAACTCCTTCTCTTTTATCTATTAATCAGTTTTCTGGTCAATAGAGTCTGTTTTACTCGCCAGCTTTCCAATCCTTATATGTCTGAGTCTTGGAGAAGTCCTTGCTGTTGGTGTAGTACAGAATCTTACCATCTGCATCACTGTAGAAGTACCACTCATCTGCATCCTTCACACCGTTCGCTTTTGTCTTCAGAGATCCGTTGCTGCCAAGCAGGTAGTACTCTCTGTCGGTCAGGTCAACCACTCTAACAGTATCGCCAGTCGGGGTTCCATCACTCTTCAGAACAGCCTCAGAAACGGCCTGTCTTCTGATATCTTTGGAAACTGCCATAGAAACAATATCATCTTCAGTAATGGTTACTGCTCTGTACTTATCCTCAGCACTTGCAGCCATCTTCTTACCAAACTTATAGTATACTTTCTTCACAAGACCGTTGGAACCTGCACCTCTGGTGTCAGCTCCACCGTTAGTTGCAAAGTGGAAGGAGTAATTATCCCCATCCAGGTTGATGGTGGTGTTACCAGTCTTCATAGCGCCATCGTTGTCAGCGTTGTCAGCGCTACCGAAGTAGTACAGGTTTGCACCAGTTACCCAATCATTGTGGGTACCATCAATGATATTATCCAGATCGTCGGAGTCAACTTCGTCATCTACAACTGCTCTGATGTCGCCGCCGTCTACAACAAGAGCAACTAAACCGCTCAGCATAGCGCCGTTCTCATCAAACGCATAGTATTTACCGTTGATTTTCTTAATAACGCTGGTCTCCAGAGTACCATCGCCATTAGCGTAGTACCACTTCTCATTCTCGTCATCATAGTTTTCCTGATCAAAATCCTCATCCGGAACAACCTTAAACCAACCCTTGGTTACGCGAGCACCATCCTCTGGGCTGCGGAAGTAGGACCAGTTAGACGCAGATGCGTTCTCACCAGTTGCAGTATTCCACTCATAAATCATAACACCATACTCATCAAAGCCGTAGGTCTTACCATTAATCTTCTTGGTGGCATACTCCTCACCAGCATCCTCGTTCTTGAAAACTTTACCGTTGGACTTGAAGTAGAACCACTTATCAGCGTCGTCATCCTCATCACCGTAAGCATCAAAAACGTTAATCTTCTGCCAGCCAGTCTTCATAGCGCCGTCTTCCCAACCACCGAAGTAGTAGGATGCGTTCATCCAACCGCTCTGGTCATTAACCAGCTCAGAGCTCTCATTTACCCAGCCGTACAGCATTTTGCCGTCTGCATCGAAAGCATATCTCTTGCCATCGATAGTTCTGGTCTTGGTGTTGCCGCTCTCGGAAGCTTTGTAAGCTTTACCGTTAGACTGCATATAGTAGTAACGATACTCAGCCGGATCGTTATCATTATCCTGATCCTCGTTTACTACCTTAACCCAGGTATTAGTAACCATAACACCGTTAGCGTCTACATAGTAGATATCGCCATCGTCGTCAATGAGCTTGCTGGTAGCCATAGAGCCGTCTTCCTCAGAATCCAGCCAATACCAGTTATCTCCAGATTTCTTCCACTCATCTTCTACTCTGTTGCCATCCTTGTCGTAGTAATACCAAACTCCGTCTTCCTCAACCCAGCCAGTAGCTGCGAAAGAAGTCATAGAAGCTCCGATGGCCAGCAGTGCTGCTGCAGATGCTACTGCAACTAACTTTGTCTGCTTTCTCATAATAAATGCACTCTCCTTTTTCTTTTTTGAATTTGTTACAAAATTCCTAAATTGCATTACGAGGTAATTATACTTCCTATAAGGTAAATTATCAATAGTTTTTTACACTTCTTCGTTATTTTAGAATAAATGCAAATTTCTTAAATTCACCGCTAGGGGTTACCACCTCTCCATCACACTGACAGTATAATACACTTTCACAAAAAATGCTATAACAAAACCCTAAGCGTTTTCTTACGAAAATATTACAGAAAGTGCCTTTTGCCTGCAAATTGTATTAATGTTAATACAATCCGCGTTTTTGATAGGACTTATATCCATTTTATGCTATAATGTTCATAACTTTCTTGTTTTTTTATTTTTTGAACGCCATATGATATTTACTATGAACATTACAGGAGGTGCAAAATGAACTATACAGGATTAATCTGCCGTTATATAAAAGAGGATTCCCACATTACCCAGAGGGAGCTTGCAGTGAAGATGAAGGTGTCTCTGGGTACTGTTAATAAACTTATGAGAGAAGTAGTCCGTCAAGGATTAATCACCCAGCTCAGCACTGTTGCAGGAACTTATGAACTGACCGGAGCAGGCGATGCTTTTCTTGAGGGGTTTCGGGTAGATGGAGCATTGATTATTGCTGCCGGCTTTGGCTCACGCTTTGTTCCTCTGACCTTTGAGATGCCCAAAGGCCTTTTAGAAGTATTTGGCGAACGCATGATTGAACGCCAAATTTGCCAGCTCCATCAGGTTGGCATAACAGATATTACGATTGCTGTGGGATATATGAAAGAAAAGTTTGAATACCTGATTGACAAGTATCAGGTAACGCTGCTTTACAATCCAGAGTACACCTCAAAAAATACGCTTGCAACCATCTATCGGGCTCAGGAAATATTGCGGGGACGGAATATGTATGTACTTTCTTCCGACAATTGGATGCGTGAAAACATGTTTCATGCCTGGGAGTGCGATGCCTGGTATGCTGGTGTTTACATGAGCGGAAATACCTCGGAGTGGGTTCTCTCCTATAATAAGAAAGAACGCATCACTCATGTAAGGATAGGCGGGCATGATTCCTGGGTCATGTATGGTCCGGTATTTTTCTCAAGATCATTTTCCAATGCCTTTCTTCCTATGCTAGAACACTACTACCACACCCCCGGAACGGAGCAGCTCTACTGGGAACATGTATTGATGGAAAACATAGAAAAACTGGAACTGTATATCAATCGACAGCCAGAAAACCAAATTTACGAATTTGAAAATCTAGAAGAGCTGCGCCTTTTTGATCCCCGCTATCAAACACGCTCAGATAACAAAGCGCTCCAGCTAATATCGCAGGTATTTGATATTCCAGAGGCATCAATTTATGATATACAGTGTCTAAAATCAGGCATGACAAACAAATCATTTTTGTTCCGCATAGAGAACCAGCATTATATCTGTCGGATTCCCGGTCCAGGAACAGAGCTTTTGATCAATCGTCATGAGGAATCTGCGGTCTATGATGCAATCCGCCCGCTGGATTTATCAGAACGCATCATATATTTCAACGAGAACACTGGTTATAAAATTGCAGAATACTATAGGGATGCCCGAAAGTCACGACCAGACAATCAGGAGGATATGGCAAAATGTATGCACATTCTACGCCGCCTGCACGAATCCGGAGTGACGGTCAAACATTCTTTCGATATTCGAGAGAAGATTTCCTTTTACGAGGGGCTTTGCACAGCACACGGCGGCACACTCTTTGAAGACTATCCCATGGTGCGCAGCTGGATGAATGAGTTGATGGATCATCTGGAGCAGTTAAACCGCCCTGCAACACTCGCCCATATTGACAGCGTATCAGACAATTTCCTGTTTCTCCCCAATGGCTCTGTGCGGCTGATTGACTGGGAGTACGCAGGCATGTGTGATCCTTTAATTGACGTAGGTATGTGCTCTATCTATTCTTATTATAATGAACAGGCAGTGGATATACTGATGGAACAATACTTCCAGCGGATACCGGAACCAGAGGAGCGGCTGGTAATATACTCTTATATCGCTCTGGGAGGATTTCTCTGGAGCTTATGGGGTATATACAAGGCCTCTCTGGGGGAAGAATTCGGAGAATACACCCTGATTATGTACCGCTACGCAAAAGACTATTACCGAAAAATTTGTACATTAACAAATAAAAACAAAAAAAAGAAATAAATAGTAAAAAATTGTATGCAGTTTGTAATAAAAATGTTACCACTTTTACCACATATTATGCTATAATCAATACAACGTCCTTAAAAGACCTGTCAATTTTCGCATAAGGAGGAATCAGTATGAAGAGCAGGCGACGCATAGCAACAATTATCATTGCCGGAGTAATGGGTGCAATGACCCTGGCTTCCAGCTTTACAGCTTACGCAGCAACTGGATGGTTTCAGAACGGCAGCACTTATCTCTACTATGACACGAATGGCAATATTCACAAAGGATGGCTCAATACTTCAGATGGATATTATTATATGGATCTGTCCACCGGAAAAATGAGCACTGGATGGCAGAAAATCAACAATAACTGGTACTATTTCCAGTCAAATGGACAAATGGCAACTGGTTGGGTACAAGACGGAGGAAAGTATTACTACACCTTGACTGACGGCACCATGCACAAGGGATGGCTGAATATCGGAAGCGACTATCATTTTCTGGGCGAAGACGGCTCAATGGTAACCGGCTGGCATCAGATGGATAATTCCTGGTACTACTTCAATAAAAATGATGGCAAATGTGCGGTAAATACAGCTTATGAGGTGGATGGAAACTGGTATCTGTTTGGTAGTGACGGAAAAATGCTAACCGGCTGGCAGCAAGTTGACGGTCACTACTTCTATTTCCACACAGATGGGAAGATGCTAACCGGCTGGCTCAGTGACGGAACCAACAAGTATTATATGGATCCAGCAAATGGACAAATGTCCACTACCTGGAAACAGATTGAAGGACGTTATTACTACTTTAATAATTCCGGTCACCGGCAAACCGGCTGGATTCAGGCGGACAATGCCTATTACTATCTGGATCCAAACGCAGACGGAAGCATGGTTGCCGGTACCACAAAGACCATTGACGGCGTTTCCTATACCTTTGCCAGTAATGGTGTATGCAATACCGGAGCTTCCACCCCAAGCGTAAATGCCGGAAGCACTTCTAGTAACAACAATAGTCCCTACAGAAGCAGCACTCCGGGCTCTTCTTCCGGAACAAATGCTTCGGCTCCGGTTGGAGGGAATGGCGCGTCCACCCCTTCTTCACCAAACAGCAGTAGCAACAACAATCCTGGCGGAAGTTCTAACTTTGACCTGCAGCCCGGACTGACCAATGGTCCAAAACCTTGACAATCATTTTGAAACGCAAAGATGGCGGCTCTCCTTTCGGGGAACCGCCATCTTTCTTTATTTTCAGACATCTTTATGAATAGAACAGTCTGTTCACCGCACTGAAAATACCTCGTAGCGATGCTCGAGTAATGTTAGAACTAATACCAACGCCATAGGTCACTTTTCCGCTTACCTGATCCATCAGGTGAATATAGGAGGCAGCCTGGGCGTTGGAACCGGAACACAGCGCATGCTCATTATAATCCAACACCTTGATCTGAATACCGAGCTGCTCCTCAAGCCCTCTTTGTACCGCATCAATAGGCCCGTTTCCAACACTCTCAAAGCTCTTTTCAATACCGTTGTCAGTATAAGTGACCTTCGCCAAGGTCGCATATACGCCGTCTTCCACCTCAGTATCAGTAATCTGACATTTTCTAAAGTGCATCGGCTCCTTTTTCTCGAGATAACAGTTCCTGAATTCATCCATGATCTGTTCCGGGGCAACCTCTCCCCTCTGCTCGGAAATCTTCTGGATTACATCAGCAAATTCCTTGTGCATACCCTTTGGAAGTTTGAAGCCATAGAAGGTGTCCATTACAAACGCTACGCCGCCCTTGCCGGACTGACTGTTGATACGGACAATCGGCTCATACTGCCTGCCAATATCTGACGGATCAATAGGAAGGTACGGAACCTCCCAATAATCTTTGCCACGCTCATGCAAAGCCTGCATTCCCTTATTAATTGCATCCTGATGAGAGCCGGAAAACGCAGTAAACACCAACTTGCCCACATAAGGATGGCGCGGATGAATATCCATCTTTGTACAACGCTCATAAATTTCTGCAATCTCACGCACATTCTCAATCTCCAGGTCCGGGTTCACTCCCTGAGAAAACATATTGTAGCAAAGCGTCAAAATATCAACATTGCCAGTCCGCTCACCATTTCCGAACAGCGTACCCTCCACCCGGTCAGCCCCCGCAAGCAGCGCCAGCTCGGCAGCCGCTACGCCGGTTCCCCGGTCATTGTGCGGGTGTACACTTAAAATAATACTGTCCCGATTTTTAAAGTGCTTGTTCATCCACTCAATCTGATCCGCATATACGTTGGGAGTCGTCATCTCTACTGTGGACGGCAAGTTAAAGATAATCGGTCTTTCGGGAGTCGCCTGCCCCCAGGTATCCTGTACCGCAGTACATATCTCCAACGCATAGTCCAGCTCTGTCCCTGTAAAACTTTCCGGAGAATACTGCAAGATCAAATCACCATCGTAGTCCTTCGCATACTTCTTCACCAGCTCTGTACCCTCAATGGCAATCTGCTTAATTTCTTCTCTATTTTTATGGAATACCACATCGCGCTGCAGGGTAGAGGTAGAATTATAAATATGGACAATCACCTTCTTAATTCCCTGAATCGCCTCAAAAGTCCGCTTAATCAGATGCTCACGGCATTGTACCAACACCTGTACCCGCACATCATCAGGAATCTGTTTCCGATCCACTAACTGCCTTAAGAAGTCATACTCAATCTGGGAAGCTGCCGGAAACCCAATCTCAATTTCCTTAAAGCCCAATTTCACCAACATATTGAAAAATTCAATCTTCTCCTCGACTGCCATCGGCTCAATCAAGGCCTGATTGCCATCTCTCAAATCAACGCTGCACCAGACGGGCGCCTTCCGAATCTCCTTGTTTGGCCACTCACGCTCAGGATAATTGACCACGGGAACTCTCTTGTATCTCTTATAGTTTAACATAATTGTTTTCCTCCTGCCTATTTATTCTTTCCAACCCGTTATTTCATTTCCTCCAACCTGTAACAGCATCACAAGTTATACAAGCCCGGGCTGCGCAGTCGGTAAACCACTCCATATTTCTTAATGACAAAAATTGTCACACGTTTGGACTCAGCCCCATCATTCATCATTCCTTTACTGTTATCTTTCATACTGAAAGCTACTGATGCAACTTACAATATTTTATGATATTAACATATTTCCTCTCCGCTGGCAAGACAATTTATTTAAAAAGAAAAGACACGGACTTAAAAAATAAGGAGGGAAACGTTATGCTTCCCTCCCCTTTATATTGCTATCTTTAGTTTCTT
>CANPMS010000030.1 GCA_947575275.1 uncultured Clostridium sp.
TACTTTATCATTTTAAAGAAATTGTCAAAAAAAGTCAATAGCTGTCACGAACTGTTGTTTTAAAACTGCCAAATCACAAACTCACAAAAGCCCGGACGTAGCATATGGTTCCAGCACTGACAATGTCAATCTCTGTCCCACAATACTCTCCACTCCGAGCTCCTTAATCTGCCTGCTACGGCTGACCCTGTGAAAGATTTTTCAGCAGCGCCTCCGCCATTACCAAATCTTCCGGCGTCGTCACCTTCAGATTTTTATAGCTTCCCTCTATCAGCTTTACTCTTTTATCAGCAAAGCGCTCCACCACCATTGCGTCGTCCGTAATGCCGCCCTGAAGCCCCTCGTCCGCCATCAGCTTATCATAAGCATCCCGCACAAGGGCGTAGGAGAACGCCTGAGGAGTCTGTATCTGCCAAAGATGCGAACGCTCCGGAGTTTCAACTGCAAATTGGTCATGATCCGCACGCTTAATTGTATCTTTCACAGGCATTCCTGCAACACATGCCCCATACTCTACGGCGCCGCGGACTGCGCGCTCAATCAGCTCCCCTGTCACCAGCGGGCGCGCGCCATCATGAATCAGCACGTAATCACACCCCTCTAGCGCCTTCAGCCCTTCGTATGCAGAGTGATGCCGCTCCTTTCCGCCAGAAACCACGGCAGTCAGTTTTTTTAACTTCATTGACGCTAAAATCTCCTGATGAACATACGCTTCCTCGCCTGCACCGACCACCAGCACAATCTGATCCACACAGCTTTTTTCAAATGCTTCCAGGGTATAAGCAATCAATGGTTTCCCTGCAAGCAGAAGATACTGCTTCTGTACATCGCTGCACATGCGCCTTCCCCGTCCGCCTGCCAGCACTACTGCACCGGTTCTTTGATTCCTCTCCATCCTTCAGCGCTCTCCCAGCTTCAAATTGGCAACAGCGTTCAAATCCCAGCCGGAACGTGCTCCCTTAAGAAATTCATAATAAGCCGCCACGCCAATCATCGCTGCATTATCCGTACAAAAAACTGGTGACGGATAATAGAACTTGATTCCTGCATGTCTGCATTCCTCAGACATTGCGAGCCGCAATGCGGAATTAGACGCCACCCCTCCGGCAATGGCAAGCTTGCCGTATCCATACTCTTTTGCTGCCGGCACTGCGCGGCTTACCAGCGCGTCCACCACCGCATTTTGAAACGATGCGGCTAAATCCGGCACAGGAATCTCCCTGCCGGTCATACGTTCTTTATTAATATAGTTAAGCGCCGCCGATTTAAGACCGCTGAAGCTGAAGTCATAAGGGAACCCCTCCACCTTCGCCCGCGGAAATTCCACGGCGCAGGGATTGCCCCCCCTGGCTGCTTCATCGATTTTCGGACCGCCGGGGTATCCAAGCCCCACCGCACGGGCTACCTTGTCAAATGCCTCCCCTGCCGCATCATCCCTGGTTCGCCCAAGAATCTCAAACTCTCCGTAATCCTTTACAATCACCAGATGAGTATGTCCGCCGGATACAATCAGGCAGACAAACGGAGGCTCCAAATCCGGGTGTTCAATATAGTTGGCTGATATATGACCCTCAATGTGGTGAACCCCCACAAGCGGCTTTTTCGCGGCAAAAGCAATCGCCTTTGCCTCTGCCACACCCACAAGCAACGCACCCACAAGTCCCGGACCATAGGTCACGCCAATGGCATCCACATCATTTAATGTGACTCCTGCATCTGCAAGCGCCTGCTCAATCACCTGATTGATCCTCTCGATATGCTTTCGGGATGCGATTTCCGGAACTACGCCTCCGAACTGAGTGTGAAGAGCAATCTGGGAGGAAATCACATTTGACAAAACCTGCCTTCCGTTTTTCACCACCGAGGCCGCCGTCTCATCACAGGAACTTTCTATTGCCAAAATCAAACATTCTTCTTTGTCTGCTTCCATCTCCCCTATCCTCACTCTTCATCGAAGGTCAGCTCCAAACTCCAGCCATCCCTTGCGGCCTTTGCCCTAGGGAAAATTGCACGCACCTTGTCCAGATATTCCTCCGGGTGAGTCAGGGAGGGACTATAATGGGTCATCCACATCTCCTTCGGCTGGGCTTTTTCAGCCAGCTTTGCCGCCTCATACATGGTCATATGCCGGTATTCTCTTGCCTTAACCTCTTTGTCATCCTCTCCGTACATACCTTCACAGATAAATAAATCCGCGCCCTCTGCGTACTCCGCGATTACCGGAACCGGTCTGGTATCGGTACAGTATGCAATCTTCAGCCCTCTGCGCTTCGGCCCTAAAACCATATCGGGCGTATAGGTGACTCCATCCATCTCAAGAGTCTCACCCTTTTGCAGACGGCTCCACGCCTTCATGGGAATATTCTGCGCCTTCGCCCGCTCCACATCGAAGCGGCCCGCTCTGGGAACAGAAACTGCATAGCCGTAACAGACCACGCGGTGGCTCACACGGTAAGCATCAATAATATAAGGGCCAATGCAAAGCTGCTCCCGGTTTTCCGAAAGCTCCACAAACCGCAGCGGAAACGGAAGTTCCGGCGCAATCATCCGCAGAGCGGACACCACCCGTTCCAATCCCTTTGGTCCAACCAGCGTCAAAACCTCCGTTCTCTCTGCATTTCCCATAGTGAGCAAAAGTCCTGGGAGACCACTGATGTGATCCGCATGATAATGAGTAAAGCAAATGACATCAATAGGCTTGGGACTCCAGCCCTTTTCCTTAAGCGCCACCTGTGTTCCTTCACCGCAGTCAATCAAAAGGCTGCTGCCGTCACACCGCGTCATCATGGAGGTCAGCCAGCGGTACGGCAGAGGCATCATCCCGCCTGTCCCAAGTAAACAGACATCTAACATAAGTAATTGTTCCTCATTTTTTTATAGTACGGGTATTATATCACACCAATCAGATGAATTCAACCGCTTCCTCCACATCGGGCTCAATCCGAAACTGGCTGAGCATCTGGTCATAGCAATCCTCGCAAAGATCCCAGTAATGGACTTCGCCATCCTTCTCGGAGAAAAAATCCCAGACATAATTAACCTGAAAGACCCCCTCCCTTAAAATCCCCTTCTCTACAACCATCTTCTTTCCGCAGCCGTTGCAGATAACCGTCTCCAGTGTTCTGCCGCTTTTGTACTTTCTCATCTCTGTCCTCACCTTTCTTTCAACATTTACACTTTATCATTCTAGACTGGCATGTTTCTTTTATCAGAAGTGCCATAAATACATTATAGTATGAATTATTCGTGTTTTTAAGTGGTAAATGTTGTATATAAGGCTCACAGCCCCCGCTTCCACATAATGACGGCGTCCTCCGCGGGGTCATGGTAGTAACCCCTGCGAACTGCCTCAGCCCGAAAACCGTAGGATTCATATAGCTTTCGCGCCCCAGTGTTCCCTTCACGCACTTCCAGGCTGACGGCGCAGGCTTGATTTTTAATAGCAAAATCCACCATGGCATCCATCATTTTTCTCCCCAATCCCATCCGGCGGTACGCCGGCAGCACTGCAATCCGCTGCACCTCACCCTCTCCGGCAAGAAGACGCAGACTGCAGTAACCCATGATCGTTTCCTCCTGCTCATATACCCAGCATATATCATAAGGGCTGTGAAGTGTCTGTTCCAATAAGGCGCCGGACCAGTTCTCCGAAAAACATGATTTTTCAATCTCTGCCACCTGCTTCAAATCACAGCTTTCCATCCGGCGAACCATCAGCTTCGCTCTCCCGGAACCGGGGCAGCGGCTCTGGCATCACCTGCCCTGCTCTCCACACTGTATCCTGCTGCCAGTTCACATAACTTTCCCTGCCGCCTTGCCTCTTCCAGTTCCCTCTCTGCCTGGGCTTTACGCAGATAATCCGGTCTGTGCTCCGCTGCCGTCTCCGTTCTGCCTTCAGTCAGATAAACCATACCAAGCGCCGCCACGGATGCGCCGCGCTGGCGGTTTGCCTGTGGCGGCGCAAAGGAGCAGTCTGCCTTTAACTTATTCTCAATCATTTCCCTGTAAACGGGCACGCCGTCTCCCAGGAAAATCACCCGCTCTCCCTGTAAATTCAGCTCCTCAATCAGCTTATGAATATCTAAAGCCATCTGTGGTTTTATAACGGTAAAATCCTCTGAAAAGCGGTAAAGGGCCGTATATACCTGATTGCGTCTGGCATCCATGATCGGGCAGATGATCCCGCCTGCCCCAAACAGGTTATATGCCATGGCGTCCAGCGTAGGTACATGAATCAGCGGCTTTCCAAGGGCAAGACCCAGCCCCTTCGCCGTGGCGGAGCCGATACGCAGCCCTGTAAAGGAGCCCGGTCCTCCCGACACCGCAATCGCATCTATCTCATGTAAATCAAGCTCCAGTATCCTGCACACTTCATCGAGCATCGGCAGCAGCGTCTGGGAATGAGTCTTTTTAAAATTTACTGTATACTCCGCCCTCATCACATCATCAGAGACCACCGCCACCGATGCCGCCAGCGATGAACTCTCGATTCCTAACACGTTCATATTTGCCTCCTAACACCACCGTTCTTATAGTCCCTCCACCGTGATTTCCCGGTAGTCAAAACCTTTCTCTAAATCCTTTTTTATCTGAATCCGCACCGCATGTTCCGGAAGAATCTCCAGAATGAGCTGCGACCACTCAATCAGGCACACACCGTCCCCATAAAAAAAATCTTCCCATCCAATCTCGTCCATCTCGCTGACATCTCCAATCCGGTACACATCGAAATGGTACAACGGAAGACGTCCGCTGTCATACTGCTGAATAATGGTAAACGTAGGACTGCTGACCGGCTCCCCGATTCCAAGCCCGGCGGCAAATCCCTGGGTGAAAACGGTTTTTCCCACACCCAGATCCCCGTCCAGACAGTATATCTGACCCGGCTTTGCCTGCCGTCCAAGGGCAAGCCCAAGCTCAAATGTCTCCTCCGCGCTGACTGTAACCTTCTTCATCAGATTCTTTTCCTCCGCTCCCTCGGCAGATACGTCCGTGCCAGTTGGCACAGCGCCTCTTTCTGTTCCCCAAGAACACGATTGGGAATCAGGTACGCGTGAAGCCGATCCATATAAAGGACGATCATGCCGGGTATACACTCCATACGCCCCATCTGATCCCAGCCAAATACTGCCTGCTGTCCGTTCTGCTCCACCGTAAGCCCCTCACCGCTGAAGGATAAGTTCATTGGCTCCCTGGCCATCGGCGTCTTCGCCTGCTTTCCCGCCTTCCATAAGAGAAGCATCGGCTGCCACACAGTAAACATCAAGGCACAGACTATCATCAGAACGCGATACGATATCGTCGTCGTTTCCCAGCGAAAGATTAAAAGGTACAGCGCAGCCACTGTGAAAATTACATTAAAAATCCCCATAACCCCCCTGTTCGAGTGGTACATGGAAAATGCCCATAAATCCCTGACCGTCAGGTTCAAGGTAAAACTCAGCGCTTTTCCCATCGTTTTCTCCATTGATTTCCACCTCCGTCACTGTCACAGCTTCATAGTCAGTGCAATGCGTTTTTTAGCCGCATCTACACTCAATACTTTCACTTCCACAATGTCACCCACGCTGACCATCTCCATGGGATGCTTGATATATCTTTCTGTCATCTGGGAGATATGAACCAGACCGTCCTGATGAACCCCAATATCCACAAACGCACCAAAGTCAATCACATTGCGGACCGTTCCCTTAAGCAGCATGCCGGGAGTCAAATCCTTCATCTCCAGCACATCTGTACGCAGAATTGGTTTGGGCATCTCCTCACGGGGATCCCTGACCGGTCTTTCCAGCTCCTTCACAATATCTTGCAGGGTAATCTCCCCCACCTGAAGCTCCTTTGCCAGCTTTTTATAATCATGAATCTTTCTGCCCAGTTCCCTCAAACCGCTTCCGGTAATCTCCTGCGGACGATAACCCAGCTTTTCCAGCAGCGCCAGGGCTGCCCCGTAACTCTCCGGGTGTACACAGGTGGCATCCAGAGGATTGCTGCCGCCTGCAATGCGCATAAAACCTGCGCACTGTTCATAGGCTTTCGGTCCCAGCTTGGCCACTTTAAGGAGCTGCTTTCTGTCAGTAAATGCACCGTTCTCCTCCCGGTATGCCACAATGTTTCTGGCAACGGTCTTTGAAATTCCTGCAATATATTCCAGCAGCAATGCGGAGGCAGTATTCAAATCTACACCCACCCGGTTTACAGCCGTCTCCACCACGCCCTGAAGCGCCTCACTCAGGTTTTTCTGATTCATATCATGCTGATACTGCCCCACACCAATGGATTTGGGATCAATCTTCACCAGCTCCGCCAGTGGATCCTGAAGACGTCTGGCAATCGATGCGGCGCTTCGCTGTCCCACATCGAAATTTGGAAATTCCTCAGTGGCAAGCTTGCTGGCCGAGTACACGGAAGCTCCCGCCTCATTGACGATTACATACTGGACTTTCTCAGGAATCTCTTTTAAAAGCTCCACAATAATCATCTCCGACTCCCGGGACGCCGTTCCATTGCCAACGGAAATCAGAGAAATATGATATTTTTTAATTAACTGCTTTAAAACCTGCTTTGACTCCTCCACCCGGTTCTGCGGTGCAGTAGGGTAAATAACTGCGGTGTCCAGAACCTTCCCTGTGGCATCCACCACCGCCAGCTTACAGCCTGTCCGAAATGCCGGATCCCAGCCCAGCACTACCTTCCCGGCGATTGGAGGCTGCATCAGAAGCTGCTGTAAGTTCTTTCCGAATACCTTGATGGCTCCCGCCTCGGCGGTTTCCGTCAGCTCTCCCCTCACCTCCCGCTCAATGGCAGGGGCAATTAAACGGTTGTAGCTGTCCCCAATCGCATCCCGCAGAATGCAGGCAGTGTAGGGATTATCCTCCAGGATTACCTGCTTTTCCAGATAGCGAAGAATCATCTCTTCCGGCGCCTTCACCTTTACCGTCAGGATTTTTTCTTTCTCTCCCCGGTTCAAGGCGAGCACACGGTGCCCGGCGCATTTTTTCACCGGCTCCTCATAATTATAGTACATCTCGTACACAGAGTCAGCCTCATTATCCTTTGCCGCAGAACAGACTGTTCCCTGCTCCACAGTGACTTTGCGAATATAGGCGCGATACTGTGCATTGTCTGAAATCCACTCTGCCAGAATATCCTTCGCCCCTGCAACAGCCTCCTCAGGCGTAAAAACTCCCTTCTCCCCGGAGATATAACTCTCTGCCAGCCTTTCCACCGGCTCCTTTACCTTTTGAAGCAGAATCAGCTCCGCCAACGGCTCCAGCCCCTTTTCTTTTGCAATCATAGCACGGGTACGGCGTTTGGGCCGGTACGGACGATACAAATCCTCCAGCGCCACCAAAGTCTGTGCCTCATAAATCTGGCGTTCCAGCTCAGGAGTCAGCTTTTCCTGTTCCCGGATCAGGGAAAGAACCTGTTCCTTCTTCTCCTCCAGATTCCGCAGATAGCGGAGACGCTCGTCCAGGTTCCGCAAAACCTCGTCATCCAGGGAGCCTGTGGCCTCCTTTCGGTAACGTGCAATAAAAGGAATCGTACACCCCTCATCAATCAATCCCACTGCCGCCTCTGCCTGTTTATATCCGATCTGCAGCTCTTGCTGCAACACTTGAATAATATCCATATAAAAACTCCTTTTTTTCCATTTTTCCATTATAATCGATTTATACCATGGGCGCAAGTTCCTGCTTGAGTATTGCCATTTTTCATGGTATGATAGACCGTGAAATTTTCACAATCGGAGGAACCTAAAAATGCAACAACATTCCGGACAGCGTATGTCCTTTTACAATAAACTGCCAATCCTAAGCATCATTTTCGGTATCCATGGAATCCTGTTCTGCTGCAATCCGCCCACTCAGCTTATTTTGGGAGGAATTGCTATTACACTTGCCTGGCTTTCTAAAAATGGAAAGCCCTTAAACGGCGCTGCCACCGCAGGTCTTGTCACCGGTGTGATCTCCGTTATTTTAAGCCTGGTGGTTTTTGCCTACTACATCTGGACCCTGAGTATAGCCCAGGATCCAGCCAATAACGCCATGATTAGAGACATTTACCAACAGACGAAGGATATTATGGATTCTATTATGGCTCCACAGGGAAATTAATAAAATTGATATTTGCCCCTGCATCAAAACAGCGGCTCACAAGGGAGCCGCCAGCAAATCTATATGAAATCCAATCAAAAGTACATTCTTCACAACCCAGTTCACCGCGATAATTCCCACCGCCACAATGATAAGCTGCTGCTCATGTCCCAAATAAAGCCCGGGTCTTTTGAAACACCGTGCCGCCTGGTAAGAGATTACTTCTGCTGCTATCACCACTGCCATATAGAGCACCAGCGGATGATAAATAAAGCTCTCCAAGAGCCGGCCATGCAGCAGATAATTCACACTCCTCGTACCGCCGCATCCGGGGCAGTAAAGACCGGTAAGCATCTGGAACATGCAGGGCATACGGAAAAACATATCAAATAAATGTTTTAAGTTGGTTATCAATACCATGTTTACACACTCTCTTTAACCTTATAGCTCTGCACGGATCATCTGAAGGATTCCGCACTTTTGTGGAGCCCGGCACAGTCCATCCAGCTTTATGGCACGCTTTTTAAATTCAGCCTCACTCATCTCAGATGTCACAACCGCAAACTCATCCATTCCGTCAAGAACAACGGTTTTTACCTCACCCAGCGTCTGCATAACATGGGCTTTCATCTGCGTCTCTACTCCTGCAATCCGCACAAAATAACAATGTCTGGAGGCATCCATTTCTGCAATCTCCAGCTGCTCTCCATCCCACCCCAGCGTTACATTCCGATCCAGATTCTGCGCCGCTTCGATAATATCCGCTACAACTGCACTTGCCGTAGGCAGCTTTCCCGCGCCGCTTCCGTAATACATCGTGGTTCCAAGCATATTTCCCTCCACCAGAATACCGTTAAACACATCGTTTACTGTATTAAGGGGATGGTTCTTTCCAATCATTACCGGGGCGACCCATGCCTGCGGCTTATCCCCGCCAAAACAGCCGGAGCCCAACAGCTTAATCGAAGCGCCCATCTTTTTTGCATATTTGAAATCCACATCTGTAATCTTCGTGATTCCCTCTACATAAATATTCTCGTAATTTACTTCATGTCCGGTGGTCATAGCCGCCAAAATTGCCAGCTTACGGCAGGTATCGTATCCTTCCACGTCTGCCTCCGGATTCCGCTCCGCGTAGCCCAGCTTCTGTGCCTCCTTAAGCGCTCCCTCAAAGGAATCACCTTCCTGCTCCATCTTTGTGAGAATATAATTGGTCGTTCCATTTAATATCCCGGTAATCTTCTCAATTTTCTCACCCCTGAGACAGCGGTACATGGAACGGATAATCGGAATCCCGCCGCCCACACTGGCCTCAAAAAAGAAATTAACGTTCTTTTCACGGGCAATAGCAAGCAGCTCCGTTCCATGGGCCGCTACCAGCGCTTTGTTTGAGGTAACCACATGCTTCCCTGCAAGAAGGCACGCCTTAACAAATGGATAAGCGGGATTCAAACCGCCCATTGCTTCCACAACGATCTGTATCTGGGAATCCTTCTCGATACTCTCAAAGTTATGGATAATTTTGTCCGCAAAAGGGCTGTGGGGAAATTCCTGCAAATCCAGCACATATTTTAACGCCACATCCTGACCTAATGCTGCCGAAACCTGCACTGCATTTTTATCCAAAATCTCCGCCACACCGGAGCCGATTGTACCAAATCCCATAATTGCTGCCTGTACCATTTTTGTATCCTCATCTTTCTGCTTTATTGTCAAATCAAAATTTATTCTCTCGCCAAAATTTTCACATAATGAATTCCTGCCTGCTCCTCAATCTCCTCCACCATGCGGGAGACATTACCCGTGTTGGGTTTTACCTCTACTGACAATGTCAGTGTCGCCACCCCATTAACCGGAATACTTTGGTGAATCGTCAAAATGTTCGCCTTGTAGACCGCCACAATATGCAGCAAATCTGACAAAAGACCCTGTTCGTCATCCATCTGGACTACAAAGGTTACCGTTTTGCCCTTAGTATTATCATAGAACGGAAAAATATCATCCTTATATTTATAAAACGAACTGCGGCTGATCCCCACCTGCTCCGCAGCATCCTGCACTGTCAAAACCCGCTCAGACTCCAAAAGCTTTTTTGCTTCCACAACCTTCAAAAGCACCTCTGGCACTGCTTTCTGCTTTACCACAAAATACCTGCTCTTACTTTCTATCATCCCCGAACCTCCAATTGGCTTGTTCGTGTATCATGCACATTTGTATCTATGTGGAAGATGTTAACACAAAAAGAAACAGAGTGCAAGCACTTTATTGCGTACACTCTGTTTGATTTTCTCTGCTAACAACAGAAAGTTTTAGTCCTCCGTGCTGGCTCTCCGATCCGGGCAGCCAAGGCTCAGCCATTTTAAATATGCACCGATAAACGCTTCCAATCCGCCGTCCAGAACGTTGGCCACGTTGCCGCTCTCCTCTCCGGTTCTCAGATCCTTCACCATCGTATACGGCTGTAATACATAGGAGCGAATCTGACTTCCCCAGCCGTTCTCCTTCACATCACCGCGAATATCAGACAATTTCTCTGCATTCTCCTGCTGCTTAAGCATATACAGCTTCGCTTTCAGCATCTGCATCGCCTTATCCTTATTCTGGAACTGAGAGCGCTCGTTCTGGCACTGTACCACGATTCCCGTAGGGATATGGGTAATACGGATTGCGGATGAGGTCTTGTTGATATGCTGACCGCCTGCACCGCTGGAACGGTAAGTATCAATCCGCAGGTCGTCCTGGTTAATGTCCACGTCCAAATCCTCCTCAATATCCGGCATCACATCGCAGGATACGAAGGAGGTCTGGCGTTTGCCTGCCGCATTGAACGGAGAAATACGCACCAGGCGGTGGACGCCGCGCTCGGACTTTAAATAGCCAAAAGCATTCTCACCGTTAATCTGGATAGTCACCGATTTAATTCCTGCTTCATCCCCGTCCAGATAGTCCAAAACTTCAGTCTTAAAACCCATTTTGTCTGCCCACCGGCAATACATGCGGTAAAGCATACTGCACCAGTCGCAGGACTCGGTTCCTCCCGCACCTGCATTAAGGCGAAGGATTGCATTGTACTTATCATACTCGCCGGAGAGCAGCGTCTCCATGCGGAGCTTCTCCAGGTCTGCCTCGAACGTATCCAGCATTTCCTGAATCTCAGGGATTAAGGAGGCGTCCTCCTCCTCGTAACCCATTTCAATCATTACCTGAATATCCTCGTACTGGCGCTCCAGACCACGATAAAGCTCCACTGTATCTTTTAAATTCTTTGCCTCCTGCACCAGCTTTGTTGATTTTTCAGCATCATCCCAAAAGCCCGGCTCCTCCATGGATTTATCTAACTCATCAATTCTTCTGACCTTATTAGCCAGGTCAAAGTGAATCCCTCACTTCCACTAATGGTTTTTCAAAGGTTGATAATGTATACTTGAACTGATCTAACTCTACCACTGTGTCACCTTCTTTCTTTTATAGTCATATTATTGTTCTTACACAGGCTTTCTGCCGCAGCACTGCTTGTATTTCTTTCCGCTCCCGCAGGGGCATGGATCATTGGGATAAACCTTCTGAACCTCGCGCTTCTTGGGAGCCTGCACCCCAGACTCGTCACGGTTGGTTCCGGTCACCTTGGCCGCAGGCTCACGCTCCACCTTCTGCTCCACACGGATATGGAACAGAATGCGAACGGTCTCCTCAGTAATCGCCGCAGTCATCGCATCAAACATCTCAAAGGCGTTCATCTTATATTCCACAACGGGATCACGCTGACCGTAGGCCTGAAGTACAATACCCTGGCGGAGCTGATCCATATCATCGATATGGTTCATCCACTTGTTATCAATTACCTTCAGAAGAACCACACGCTCAATCTCCCGGATTTGCTCGGAATCCGGGAACTGGGCCTCCTTCGCCTCATAGAGCTTGATGGCCTCCTCCTTCAGCATATGTTTTAATTCGTTCTTCTTCACTGCCGGGTGGTTCTCGCGGGTTACAGGCTCAAGCGGTATCACCGGCAGAAGAAGGCTGTTTAATTCACCCAAATCCCAGTCTTCTGCATTCTGCTCATCGGAGATGGAGAGATCCACTGCATTTTCCACAATATCCGTAATCATCTTTAGAATCAGACCACGCATATTGTCTCCGTCCAGAACCTTTCGACGCTCTGCATAAATGATTTCACGCTGCTCGTTGTTGACCTCATCATATTTCAGCAGATTCTCACGAAGACCGTAGTTATTATTCTCAATCCTCATCTGCGCTTTCTCAATGGCGCTGGAAAGCATCTTGTGCTCAATCTGCTCACCTTCAGGCACTCCCAACGCCTCAAACATCTTCATCAGACGCTCAGAACCGAACAAACGCATCAAATCATCTTCCAGAGAGATATAGAAACGGGACTCACCTGGATCTCCCTGACGGCCGGAACGCCCGCGGAGCTGGTTGTCAATACGGCGGGACTCATGACGCTCGGTACCAATGATCTTAAGTCCGCCCAGCGCTCTGGACTCCTCATCCAGCTTAATATCCGTACCACGGCCTGCCATATTGGTGGCGATGGTGACTGCACCGTGAACGCCCGCATCCGCCACGATCTCCGCCTCCAGCTCGTGGTATTTCGCATTCAGAACCTTGTGAGGAATACCGCGCTTATGCAGCATCTTGCTGAGCATCTCAGAAGTCTCGATGGTGATCGTGCCCACCAACACCGGCTGTCCTTTCTTGTGGGCTGCCTCAACCTCGTCCACAACCGCCTCAAATTTCTCTTTCTTTGATTTGTAAACGGCATCATTGCGATCCACACGCGCCACCGGTTTGTTGGTGGGGATTGCAATGGCATCCATGCCATAGGTATTGCGGAACTCTTTTTCCTCAGTCAGAGCTGTACCGGTCATACCTGCCTTCTTCTTAAACTTGTTAAAGAAATTCTGGAAGGTAATAGTGGCAAGGGTCTTGCTCTCGCGGCGAACATTTACATGCTCCTTTGCCTCGATTGCCTGATGTAGACCATCGGAATACCGGCGTCCCGGCATAATACGCCCGGTAAATTCATCCACAATCAGAACCTCGTCATCTTTCACCACATAGTCCTTATCACGGAACATCAGGTAATTTGCCCGCAGCGCCAGAATAATATTATGCTGGATTTCCAGATTCTCCGGATCTGCCAGGTTCTCAATATGGAAGAATTCCTCAACCTTTCTGACACCCTCCTCAGTCAGGTTTACCACCTTATCCTTCTCATTGACCACAAAATCTCCGGTCTCCTCAATATCCTCGCCCATAATGGCGTTCATCTTGGTAAATTCTCCGGACGCCTCACCACGCACCAGCTGATGTGCCAGAATATCGCAAACTTCGTAAAGCTTTGTGGATTTTCCGCTCTGCCCCGAAATAATGAGAGGGGTTCTCGCCTCATCAATTAATACGGAGTCCACCTCGTCAATGATGGCGTAGTCCAGCTCCCGCAAGACCATCTGCTCCTTATAAATTGCCATATTGTCCCGCAGATAGTCAAAACCCAGCTCATTGTTAGTCACATAAGTAATATCGCAGTTATACGCTTCCTTGCGCTCCTCGGAGGTCATAGGATTTAACACCACACCTACGGTCAGACCCAGGAATTCATGAACACGTCCCATCCACTCAGCATCACGCTTTGCCAGGTAATCATTAACCGTAACAATATGAACACCCTTTCCGGCAAGGGCATTCAAGTACGCCGGCGCCGTAGAGACCAGAGTTTTTCCTTCACCGGTCTTCATCTCAGCAATACGTCCCTGGTGAAGTACAATACCGCCGATTAACTGAACCGGATAATGCTCCATATTCAGCGTTCTTCTGGCCGCCTCTCTAACAGTAGCAAACGCCTCAGGCAGAATATCATCTAAGGTCTCCCCATTTGCAAGCCGCTCTCTGAAAATCCGGGTATTATCCCGCAGCTCCTCATCGCTCAGCTCAAGCATCTTCGGACGCAGAGCCTCGATTTTCTCCACGATGGGGTAAATCATTTTCAATTCCCTCTCGCTGTGGGTGCCAAATACTTTTTCTATGAAATTCATAGTTCGTTCTCCTAAATTTATCTGGTTTCTATGTCTTTCTTAAGTCAATCTTTTATATTGTATCATCAACCCCTGATTTATTCAAGTTTTCCACTTGTAGTTCATAAAAAATTAACTTTCCCATATCCAATATTCCGCCAAAAATGTGGATAACATAAAATAAATATTATGGTCAACTTGTCAAATTGCACAAAAACTTTGTTCGAATTTCCACTTATCCACATTATCCACAATTTTTATCTGGAAAACATCCACATGCACCAGAGCTGATTTTTAGCCAAAAATGACTTATGCACCAGGTTATCCACATTATCCACAAACTTTCTCCCCATCCCTCTCCCAGTCACATTTTCAGAACATCCTTTTGGAATTTTGTACACTTGTCATAAACTTACAAATCATGACAAAAAATACACCGCAAGCTCTTGACTTTTTTTCACACTTTCATATACAAAACAAACTTCCTTTTGCAGTGAAAAACAATTTATTTTTATAATTTTTCAACAAAAATTGTCCAAATAATTCAGACATCTTAGTTGAATTTTTCAGACACATGTGATATAATCAAGCTATCTCAAAAGAAGGAGCTGATGATTATGCGTTTTACTATTACTGGCAGAAATATTGATGTGACTCCGGGGCTTCGCGCCGCCATTGAGGAAAAAATCGGAAAACTGGATCGCTACTTCAATTCTGACGCAGAAGCTATTGTAACCTTAAGCGTCCAAAAAGACAAGCAAATCATTGAGGTCACGATTCCGGTTAAAGGTAATATGATTCGTGCAGAGGAATCCAGCAGCGATATGTACGTCTCGATTGACCTGGTACAAGAAATTATTGAGCGTCAGATGAAGAAATATAAAAATAAACTGCTCGACAAAAAACAGACTGCCCAGGCATTTTCGGATTGGTCCATCAGCGACGAAAATGACTCCGATGAGGATATTAAAATCGTAAAGACCAAGCGTTTTGCCATGAAGCCTATGGATCCGGAGGAAGCGTGCTTTCAGATGGAGCTTCTCGGTCACAGCTTCTATATGTTCCTGAATTCTGACACAGAGGAAGTTAATGTGGTGTACAAGCGGCGAAACGGCGCTTATGGATTAATCGAACCGGAATTTTAATTTGCAGCAACTCTATATGATATAAAAAGTCCCGGACACAGCAAAACCCGTGTCCGGGACTTTTTATATCAATTTTTTTACCCATCGAAAGCTCTTCTTCTCTGCCAGAACTGCCATCACCCAGGCAAATACCAGCATGGGAGCCAAAATCATCAGCACTATGTTCTGTTCCGTCAGGGGAACCGGGTTCCATCCGGCCGTCCAAGAAAAAAAATAGAAGAAATAGAAATGAGTTAAGTAAATCCACTCACTCATATCCCGCAGCCTTGGATACAGCCTGCGCTCTCTTAATTGAATCCTCATAAAAAGCTCCACCAGACAGACTGCTGCAGGTGCAGCAGAAAACGCCATATTGGTAATAGAGCAGCGGGTGACCTCCTTATACATAAGCAGGATGAATACTGCTGCCCCAGATGCTGCTGCCCAGATGGGCAGCCTGTGTTTTCTCTGGGCAAACCATAATCCCAGACCCACATAGAAACTACCGTAAAACACGCCATTCCGCATGGTGATAAACCGTGGAGCATACCACCAGATAAACTCCTGAAATTTCATAGGCAGCCTCTCGGTGTAATACCAATTATCCCCAAGGCAGCCCACACAAAACAGAATGCCCGTCACCAGCAGGATTTGCCACCCCTTCATGCCAATGCGCAGGAATATCCACACAATCAGACACGCCACAAAGAGCGCCAGCAGGTACCAAAGCTGTGCAATCGTGCTGGAAAGGAAAAAGGAACGGATATAGTTCCTCACAAATTCCAGTATGCCCACATCGCCGTTATACCAGTTGAAAATGTCAATCGGCCAATAAAGCACGCACCATAACACATACAACTTTAAAATCCTTAAACAGTAGGCAGAAACAATCCTCCAGCTCCCCACATTCCCTGACTGCCTCGTCTCCCTGGCAGTATCAGGAAGCTTTCTAAAGAGCAGGAAGCCTGCAATAATAAAAAACACGGGCACTCCCAGATTTGAGAGCCATTTGCCAACCAGCGTCTGCCAGCTGCTCTCAGCCGTGAAAAATACCTGAGCCATATGCCGTACTGCCACAAAAAGCGCCATAACAAATTTCAGTATATCCAGCCCATAATATTGTTTTCGCTTATCCATACAGCTGCTCCTTGTTAATCCAGGAATGTGACCGCCTTGCACGGCGTCCGGTAATTGTGGGGAGAAATGGTAATTCCGGTGATCGGGTTGCTGGCATGGATTACCTGCCCGCCACCTATGTAAATTGCCACATGGTTGATATAATCACCACTTGCATAGAAAAGAAGATCGCCCGGCTGTACATCGGCAACCGTAATTTCTCTGCCCTGGGAGACCTGATCTCTTGAGCTCCGCCCCGTGGCGATTCCAAAATGGGCATATACACTCTGGGTGAATCCCGAGCAGTCGGTTCCACTGGTCAGGCTTGTCCCTCCATATACATAAGGATTCCCTAAAAACTGTTTCGCATATGCCACAATAGCGGTTCTTGTGGCCGATACTACCTCAGTGGAACTATTTGGCCCTATCACAGAGGCATTCACCGCCGCGGCAGGTGCAGACACGTTCTGAGAGTTATCACTCTTCTCGGGATTTGCCGCAATGATAATCTCCTTCGTATCTGTAGCAGCCGCATAGTTGGCCTCCACGCGCTTTATCTGCTCCAGCGCCGCGATTGCAGTCTGGGCTTCCCGCTTTCTCTTGGCTTCCTCCTCAAGTTTCGCACGCTCCTCCTCAAGGGATACAGCCTGATCAAATTCTACTGCTGTCTCACAGTAGGACTGGGCCACATAACCGGTTAAATCTGCATCGACTTCTACCTTAAAGAATTCCCCCTCTTTTCCCTGAACCACATATCTTGCGCCCCGAGATAAAAGAGTCAGAGTCCGGCTTTCCAGATTTGGAGTCTCCCTCAGCCGCAGATTGTCTGCATTGACTGTTGCAAACTCTCTTCCCACAGACTGGGCCAATGCTTCCGCCGCGTCACCGGTAATGAAATACTGTGCCTTAATATAGCCGTTGACTGTGCCCGATTGAATGCGATACCACCGGCCATTCTCGCCCTCCACCGTCTCCAGGATTGTGGCCGCGCAGTTATTGTAAATTTTCCCCACGATTTTACTGTTAGTGGTAGCCTGCTCCCGAATATTTACATAACCGGTCACCTGCGACACGGCAATGTTACTGTAATCTGCCGGAGCTGCCACCAATGGTGCCGTATGTGGAGATTTCACTGCTGCCGCATAAGCTATGCCCGTCCCCGTAAATGATATGCAGAAACAGGCAAGCATCAGTATTTTCCAATTTTTTTTCATTGGTTCCTGCCTTCCTTAATGATCCATCAGATAACGCTCCACACTGGTTACAGAGTTTGCCCCGTCTGATGCGGCTGTCACAATCTGGCGAAGTGGTTTTGTTCTAACATCACCTGCTGCAAATACCCCAGGCATACTGGTTTCTCCATCTTCCCCAGCCACAATATAGCCATGCTGCATCTCTACTAATCCCTCAAATGCTGAGCTGTTGGGTATAATTCCGACTGCAATAAACACTCCATCCACTGCGATTTGTGAGCTCTCACCGGATTTCACATTTTTTAACTTCAAACCCTTAACCTGACTGTCACCCTGGATTTCCTCTACCACCGTATCCCATACAAGTGTTACGTTATCAAGGGCAAACAGCCGCTCCTGCAGGGATTTGGCTCCTCTCAGCTCATTCCGGCGGTGAATCAGGTAGACTTGGCTGCACATGCGTGCCAGAAAAATCGCATCCTCCAGCGCTACATCACCGCCTCCGACCACTGCTGTTACCTTTTTCCGGAAGAATGCGCCGTCACATGTGGCACAGTAACTGACACCCATACCGGCAAATTCTGTCTCACCGGCTACTCCCAGCTTTCTGTGAGTGGCTCCTGTGGCAATAATGATACTCCGCGCCAGATAAGTATCCTTATCGCAAATAACACGCTTTAGACCTTTCTCTGCATGCAGCTCTGCCGCCTGCAGCTCCTCAGCAGCCTTCTCCTCACCCTCAGCGTACTCCAATTCCACGCCTGCTTCCTCAATCCGTTGTACCTCATCCTGCGCAAATGCCATGCCAAGCGCGTCTGCATGTTCCCGGAACTTTGTTCCCAATTCAAAGCCGTTCATTCCCGGAAGCCCCGGATAATTGTCTACTTCGTAGGTGGTCAGCACTTGACCGCCGCTAACCGCTTCTTTTTCTATCACAAGAGTCTCCAGCCTTGCACGCTGGGCATAAATCGCTGCAGCAAGCCCTGCCGGACCGGAGCCTATAATCACCAAATCGTACTGTTTTTCCATACAAGCACCCCTATTCTTATATTCTGTTGTTAAGTATAGCATAAGTTATTGCAAAGATACATAGTGTTGTTGAAATTGTAATTGAATTGTAAAATCTTCCAAAAATATTTATCCGGTGGTTGCTTTTTCCAGGCTTTCTGATATGCTAAAAGACAGAAGGGAGTGGATCGTATGTCAAAAAGGGTAGTATTGGTAACCGGCGCTTCCCGTGGCATTGGGAAGGCAATCGCCGTAAAATTTGCAAAAAAGGGGTACCATGTAATCATTAACTGTGCTCACAGAGAACAGGAGCTGATGCAGGCAAAACGGGAGATCGAGAGCTATCAGACCACCTGTATCGCATTTCTTGGTGATGTGGGGGAGATGGGCGTTTGCGAAAAGCTGTTTGAACAGATACGAAAACAGTATGGCACACTGGATGTGCTGGTGAATAATGCAGGAATCAGCTATATGGGACTTTTACAGGATATGAACAGCGCTGACTGGGATCGTCTTATCCGCACCAATCTGACATCTGCGTTTAACTGCTGTAAACTGGCAATTCCCCTGATGCTGGAGGCGGGGCAGGGGAAAATTATTAATATCTCCTCCGTCTGGGGACAGACAGGCGCTTCCTGCGAGGTGGCATATTCCTCCACAAAGGGAGGTATCAATGCCTTCACAAAGGCATTGGCAAAGGAACTGGCTCCCAGCAACATCCAGGTAAATGCTGTTGCCTGCGGCGCTATTGATACGGAAATGAACCGCTGGATGGATGAGGATGAGCTGATTCGCTTAGTGGAGGAAATACCTGCAGGGCGCTTAGGGCGCGCGGAGGAAGTTGCCGATTTTGTGTATCACCTGGGCTATAAGGGAACTTACCTTACTGGTCAGGTAATCGGACTGGATGGGGGATGGATTTGAATTTAAAAACGCCTGATTTCATCGGCCTCGTCACTGGAGCTTTCAATCCTGCGTATTATAACATAGTAGCTGTACCTATCGTTGGCCTTCACCAGAATCCGGTCACCCACCTTATGGTGCATGATTGCCCTGCCAAGCGGCGACTCAGTACTAATCATATTGTGCATGGAGTTTCCACGGATACTGGTGACCAGCTTGTAAGTCTCCTCCTCATTGTCATCCTCCATGTACAGCGTTACCAGCTTATTCAGTCCTACTTCCCCATCTTTTGACTCATCGGAGATAATAATGGCATTTTTTAACATATTCTCCAGATAGCGGATTCGGCTCTCATTCTGATTTTTCTCACGCTTTGCAGCATAATACTCAAAATTCTCACTTAAATCCCCATGAGCGCGCGCTTCCTTCACTGCCGCCAAACACTCCTGGCGGATCACCAGCTTACGATTCTCAATTTCCTCCTGAATTTTTCTAACGTCACTCTGCGTCAGCTTCTCTTTCATTCCTTCTCTCCTGTTACAATCTCTTTTCAGGGTATTCTTTCATCCGGTTATGGTTATATTTATACCCCTTGTTTTCTAGTATAATTGATGTTGGATTTGCAGGCAAGCAAAACCTTAATGTAGGCTTCAGAAATCACAAAGGATAGTTTGCAATCTAAGTGTACCATTGATATACAACCGTATCTGCGGATACTTTTATAATACAATCTTCACCGTAGTGTCCTGTTTGTGCTACTATTGCTCCGCATATAATCACACATCTGTAACCACAATAAAAGCCGGACACTTCTACACTGAAATGATGGGATTGTAAAAACTGTATCCATTCGTTATCGTAATACTCAATTATCTCAATGCCTGATAGCGTTTTCCTTCTCAACTCTACAAATAAGTCAGCTTCTTCAAGTTCAGAAAATGTAAGGACGCAAACGTGATAATCCTTATGCTTATTATAATATGATGCCGCTTCTGGCGAATCCGGCTCACTAAACTGTAAATCTTCAAAATAAAAAGAAAGCTTTCCGGCAGATAACTCACTCCGTGTAATTCTTTGGTCGTGCATGGCATCCAAGGGGAAAATTTCACATAAATTAAACTTTTTTTCCATGGTATGTTTTGACTCCATATACATTTTTCTTAAACTCCATCTATTTTGAACAGTCTAAATAGTGCGATTAAGACCTCTTCCCAAATTGGAATTTGGGCAGCATATCTTAATTCATACTTTTCCATACTGCCAGAACGAGTACCTGGAAATAAAGAAAACCCCCAGAAATATTGCATTTCCGGGGTATATCTCTCTTCTGCCATTTTCGGCTTGAATTATCTCTTCGAGAACTGAGGCGCTCTTCTTGCAGCCTTCAATCCATATTTCTTTCTCTCTTTCATACGCGGATCTCTGGTTAGGAAACCTGCCTTCTTCAGAACAGGTCTGTAATCAGAATCTGCCTGAAGCAGCGCTCTGGAGATACCGTGGCGGATTGCTCCTGCCTGCCCGGTAAAACCACCGCCGCGAACATTCACCAGAACATCGAACTTATCCACAGTCTCAGTAGCCACCAGCGGCTGGCGAACCACTACCTTAAGAGTCTCAAGACCGAAATAATTATCGATGTCTCTCTTATTAATTGTAATCTTACCGGTTCCCGGTGCCAGATATACTCTTGCAATGGATTTTTTTCTTCTGCCAGTTCCATAATATTTATTTGCCATGATAACTTCCTCCTTTCAGTACCTTCCCTTAGAATTTGATTTCCAGAACTTCCGGTTTCTGAGCTGCATGCTCATGATCCGAACCTGCATATACATGAAGCTTGGTAATCATACTTCTTCCTAAAGGTCCCTTCGGAAGCATACCCTTAACTGCCAGCTCAATCACTCGCTCCGGCTTCTTTGCCATCATCTCACGCAGGGTGGTCTCTTTCATACCGCCTACATAGTCGGAGTGTCTATAATAAATCTTCTGATCCATCTTCTTACCGGTAACCTTAATCTTATCTGCATTTACTACAATTACATAGTCACCGCAGTCAATATGCGGTGTGTAAATCGGCTTGTTTTTACCTCTTAAAACCTTTGCCACTTCCGAAGTTAAACGTCCTAATGTATATCCTGCAGCATCTACTACATACCATTTTCTCTCAATCGTCGCTGGACTAGCCATAAAACTCTTCATTGGTCAACCTCCTGTTAAATCACCTGATTCTCAACCGGCGAATCCGCCATATTTGTTTTGGAATGTATGGTAAAATGCCTACTCCGGGGCTTTGGTTTAAACATTTTCACCTAACGTCACAGTTAGATATTATATTACACAGTTTCGTGTGTGTCAAGCATTAATTTCTCAACTTTTGCCTTAAAATCGTTGATTTTCCAGGCTCTTGACCTTCAGGCAAATCATGCAGCGCTATTCCTTTCCCCCATCCACCGCACAATACCAAAATGCCATACCCCCCGTCTTGCGTTCCACCACACACTGAATTGCCTTCTTCTCTTCATTATCAAGCATTCTCATTGCTTCACCTATCTCCTCAGGCAGCATTACTTTAATCACATAATAGCCATAACGATCACCGGGCTTTAAACGATCCTTTTCCAAATCGAGCACAAGCACCCGCCTGGCGCCATTCTGAAACGCATGGTGGATATTCCGGCGCAAAAGCCTGTCCCACTCCTCATCCTGACAGAACTCAATCACAAAAAACGCGGTCTCCTCATTGCGGATATGAGACTGGAGAATAGCATAATTCCAGTGCAGGTTTTCGCTGCGATGCCAATGTGGAAGCTCCTTCTCATAGTCGATACTAACCAGAGTAAGACCTCTTGCCATCGCCGTCTGACCGGCCTTCCTCCTGTCCCGCGCCTCAATAATCGCCGCCACATGCTCAGGCGGGTAAACACCCAATCCAACCTTCAAAAGTGTCCCTGCAATAATTCGTACCATATTGTAGAGAAAACCGTTTCCGCTGATGCGGATTGTAATCATATCCCCTGTCTTTAAAACATCCAGGCTGTATATAACCCGCACTGTATCCTCCGCCTGGGAGCGCGCTGTGCAAAAGCTCTTAAAATCATGCTCTCCGATAATATACCGAGCCGCCTCCCGCATCCCTTCCACATCCAATGGATAGTAGCAAAAATAGGCATACAGACGCTCCGTCGGCATACTGATTCTCCGGTTTAAAATCTTATATTCATAAGTTTTCGTACAGTTAGCTTTTCTGGGATGCCAGCTAAGAGCTACCTCCTCTGAGGACTGAATGCGAATATCCTCTGGCAGCGCCTGATTCAAAGCAAAGCAGATTTTATCCGCCGGCATACGGCTTTCTGTGTCGAACACTGCCACATTGCCTCTGGCGTGGACACCGGAATCCGTCCGGCTTGCTCCAATTACTGTAATCTGTTCCTTCAAAAGCGCTGTCAGCTCCCGGTTCAAAACCTCCTCAACCGTCACGCCGTTGGGCTGGAACTGCCACCCACAATAACCGGTGCCGTCATAGGCAACCACCAGTTTCACACGCTTCATATATTATGCTCCCATCACATACTCACTTTCTTCTTTCCACCCCGTGGCGCTCCTCACAAGGTACGCAGCAGAAATATAATAACGAAATAGATTAAATAGACAAGATATGCCAGACGATCCCGTCTCTCATACTTAAGCGGCTTCATCTTGCTTCTTCCTTCACCGCCATGATAACACCGTGCTTCCATTGCCATAGCTAAATCTGTGGCACGGCGAAATGCGGAGATAAAAAGCGGCACCAAAAGCGGTACCATGCTCTTCGCCTTCTGGATCAGATTCCCTTTCTCAAAATCCGCTCCCCGTGCCATCTGCGCCTTCATAATTTTGTCAGTCTCCTCCACAAGAATCGGGATAAAACGCAGCGCAATGGACATCATCATGGACACCTCGTGAATCGGGACACTCAACCTGTTTAAAAAACCCAAACTTTTCTCCAGACCGTCTGTCAACTGGTTGGGTGTAGTGGTCAAAGTCATAATAGATGAGCCGATTACAAGGTAAATCAAACGCAGCGCCATAAAGCCGGACAGCTGAATTCCCTCCTCAGTAATCTTCAAAAATCCAAACTGAAACAGAACCCGCCCTGGTGTCAAAAACAGATTGAAACTGACACTGATCAAAAGCAGAAACACAATCGCTTTCAGCCCACGCACAACAAACTTGAACGGAACCTTTGACAGTTGAATTGCAAGCACCAGAAACACTGTTGCCGCCGCATAAGCAAAAATGCTGTTGGCCAGAAACAGAGAAGTGATGAATACCATCGTGCCAAACAGCTTAGTACGCGGATCCATACGGTGCAGCACAGAATCTATGGGATAGTATTGTCCCAATGTAATATCTCGTATCATCCTTTCATCACCTCCCCAGCAAGTCCAGGATTGCTGTTTTTGCCTCTGAAACTGTGGTAATGTCATCGGCGATAGGAACACCATGCTCCCTCAGTCGCTGTATAATATAAGTAGTCTGCGGTGCAGCAAGACCGATTTGCTCAAGCTCCCTGTAATGCCGGAATACCTCCTTTGGCGGTGCATCAAACACTTTCTCACCATTGCTCATTACCATAATACGGTCCGCATACCTGGCAACATCCTCCATACTGTGGGATACCAAAATAATCGTCATGGATTGCTTTTGATGGAGCTCTGAGATTTCGTCAAGAATCTCTTCCCTGCCCTTCGGATCAAGACCTGCTGTTGGTTCATCCAAAATCAGTACTTCCGGCTTCATAGCAAGCACCCCGGCAATCGCCACCCGACGCTTCTGTCCCCCAGACAACTCAAAGGGCGACTGCTGCCAGTACTTTTCGTCCAGTCCCACCTGCATAAGCGCCTCCCGTGCCCGCGCCTCAATCTCTTCCTTTTCCAATCCCTGATTTTTCGGTCCAAAGCACACATCGGAGAACACGTCCACTTCAAACAACTGGTGCTCCGGATACTGGAATACCAGCCCCACCTTACTGCGCAGAGCCTTCATGTCATAGCCTTCCCCATAAATATTTTCCTCATTATAGTAAATCACACCGCTGCTGGCCTTTAAAAGCCCGTTTAAATGCTGAATCAGGGTGGATTTTCCTGATCCGGTATGACCAATCAGCCCAATAAACTGACCATCCTTAATCTCAAAGCTTACATCCTTTAAGGCATACTGCTCAAAGGCGGTTCCCTGCCCGTAAATATAATTAATATGTTCTGCCTTGATTGACATACTGTCTTTTCCTCCTGTACGTCGGTACCGACCCATAGCCGGTCTCAGCGTTTTACATCGTCACACAGTCTGGAAACTGCTCCTTCATTATTGGAAGCAGATGATTCATTAACTCCTCCATAGTCAGGATTCCGTCCGGAAGTTCCACTCCTGCATTTTTTAATTCCCATGCCAGCTCCGTGACCTGAGGCACATCAAGCCGATATGATTTCAACTCTCCCACCCGGGAAAATACCTCCCGCGGCGTTCCGTCCATTACAAGACAGCCGGCGTCCATAACAATAACCCGATCCGCATCAATAACTTCCTCCATATAATGAGTGATCAGGAGTACTGTAATCCCCTCTTTTTTGTTGAGCTCATGCAAAGTAGCAATAACCTCCCTGCGCCCATTTGGATCCAGCATTGCCGTTGGCTCGTCCAGAATAATACATTCCGGTCTCATTGCCATCACCCCGGCGATTGCCACTCTCTGCTTCTGACCTCCGGACAGCTTATTAGGGGACTTTAACCGGTACGCAGTCATACCCACCGCCTCCAAACTCTTATCTACACGATGCCAGATTTCGTCTGTGGGCACGCCTAAATTCTCCGGTCCAAACGCCACATCCTCCTCTACTACATTTCCGATAATCTGGTTATCGGGATTTTGGAACACCATACCTGCAGCCTTGCGTATATCCCAGATATGGCTGTCATCTGCTGTATTCATCCCGGAAATCCAAACTATTCCGTCCGTAGGAAGAAGAATTCCGTTGAGCTGTTTTGCGAAGGTAGATTTTCCAGAACCATTGTGGCCTAAAATTGCCACAAAATCTCCCTTTTTAATATCCAGCGTCAGACTGTCAATAGCGCGATTGACCTCCTCCACATGATCATCCTCATCTCGCCGGATATAATCATAAATCAACTTGGAAGCTTTGATAATCCCCATAATGGATTTCCTTTCCGTTGCAAATAGTTCAGCTTCTAATTTTACGCGATAATGCCAGGAACGTCAAGGAGTTCTGGAAGAATCTGGTCCCGGGGTTATCGTAACACAAAAAATAACTGCCTCAGTCCAACAACGAAGCAGTTATTTTTGCAATATTATATTAAACCAATCAGAGCTGTTGTTTTGTCACTCCTGCCTCAAGCCTGTGCTGTCCAGCCAATAACCATCTACCACTGTATCGTGAACCATGGCTCCATCCTCGTTTAAATAATAATATTTCCCCGGCTTATCCATAATCCATCCGGTTTGTATGCTGCCATCTTCTCCAGCGTAGTACCAGTTATCGTTCCAAAGAAACCATCCAACTGCCATTTGGCCGCCTTCACTTAAATGGTAGCGTTTTCCATCTGCCATATGCCAGCCGGTCTGCCGATAGCCGTTCTCATCAAGCAGATACCAGCTGCCATGAATCAGATGCCAGCCACCGGGCAGGAATCCTCCGTCCTCAGTCTCATATTTACTGCCTGCCAAATAATTTCTCCACTTGCCTGCAGTGATTCCCATGCTTTCCCGTCCACGGAAATCCACATTCCGGGAGGCACGCCAGCCGCTTGCAATTACATAGGCCTGTTCTCCCACCTTAGGTGTCGCCCGAACTACAAAAAAGTACGAATGCAAATCATCCATATATTCAGCAAAATCGCAGGAGGTCTCAGAGATCCGCTTGGTTACTACAGCCTCCAGACCCTCATCATCCAGATTGACTGTGCGCCAGTTATCCTCATCACGCTCTACATTGTCTGCAATATAGAGCCTTACCTGATACTCGTGTGCCTTGCTGACGGAAGACCACTTTCCCAGAGTGTCCGTTTCCCACCACGCATATTGAGGTTCTTCCAAATACATCGTTTCCACCGGCTTATCAGAAGCATATGTCTGCACCGGAAAGGCGGCTGTTAAAGCTGTGCCGCCTGCCGCCATGCAGAGCGCAGCCACTGCCAGCTTTGACCTTATAGCTTTCTCTGCGTTCTTTATATCTTTTTTATTCATGATTGTCCTCTCCCTGCCTTCCAGTCCCGTCCCGCTTTTTTGGTTGGTCTGAACCACCCTTAAGCAGAATTTTTAACTGTATTATACAGGGCAGCTATGAAAAAAATGTGAAAAGCACCTTATTATTTTATCCATACGCCGTTTTCATCCACAAAAAAGGTATCAATATGAGTATTCACTGCCATATTGCCTGCTTCCGGATAGAAATAATAGTACTTTCCATCAATCTGCATCCATCCCTCTGCCATGGCTCCACTCTCAGTCATATAGTAGGTTTTACCATCCAGATTCAGCCAGTGGCTAAAAACCATACTTCCAAGGTTTTCATCGTTGGTAGGATTTAAATAATACCAGCATTGCTCCCAGGGCACCCAGCCCAGCACCATCTCTCCACTGGAGTTCAAATAATAAGTCCGGTTATTTACCGTCTGCCATTCCGTCAACATCTGACCGTCCTCATTAAACAGATACCACTTCTCAGATACTTTCTCCCATCCGTTTCTCCGAAAACTTCCATCTGGATAATAATAATACCAATAACCATTGATTTTCTGCCAGCCTACCACCGTGTTTCCAGCAGGATTTCCTGTATTCCCGGGACCGCCGCTGATTGGCTGATTGTTTTTGCCTGAACCGTCAGACACTTCCTCTTTCGCCAGATAAATCTCGTCAGAGTCGATCCATTCACTCTTTTTTCCGTAGTCCTCCTCCCTCTCCGTCTTTGCAATTGTGCGGACACGGAAGGTATAGGTTCCTGCCTGGGTCATATAAGGATAAAAATTATAAGTGGTGGATCCGGTCTCCACTGAATGTATCCTGTTGCTTCCACGGCGCAGCTCGACCTGATAACGCCCGGTTCCACCGCTCTCCGGCGCCTCCCAGCGGGCAATTCCTTTGGCATTGTCCTTCCAATAGACATTTGTTGGAGCCTCAAAATTCCCCTTAATAGGCTGAAGCTTAAGCTTTACAATTAGATCACCGTTGCTCTTGCTGGCGCTGATAAACGTTCCGTACTTCACATGTACATTGCTGGAACGATAGGTTCCCTTAAACCCATAATCATCGTTGCCGGTACTGCGTGCCTCCAGCCGGACGCGCATCTCAGGTTGGTAGCCCACCGTCATCTCCTTGCTGGTAGAAGTAATCCATTTTGCTTCGACAATCGCATAACGGTCAGAGGAATTGGAAATACATACTCCTCCATTAAATGACTCCCCGCTGTCACTGTCATTTACAATATCAATCTCAGGCAGCATCTCTCCCACATCTATGTCTGCATCAATTCTTAAGGTCACACTGGAAATCGTCTTGTCTGCCGCAAATACTGTTGTCGCTCCTACCGTCGCTAAAAAAGCCAACAAAAGCGCTGGTAAAAGTGTGTGTTTTTTTCTGTTCATGCTGTTCCCTCTCTCCTTTTCACCGAACATGGCTTTCGCTGCATAGATAATATATTCTTATGCCTCTATTATAGTCAATATAGGATGAAGGGTCAACTTACGATATTCTTACCTAATTATATCCAATATTGTATTTTTAGCAACAAAAAGTCAATCCATACCAAGATGGATTGACTCAGACTGTAGACAAAGTCCTGGCAAAATCCGAGATTTTCTACATTTAT
>CANPMS010000031.1 GCA_947575275.1 uncultured Clostridium sp.
CACTTTATTATAATGGATGGTGCATTATTATGTCTACCTTTTTAGTATAGATCCAATATAGATATTGATTAAGGGAAGAAGGTTAAATACATATGTAAAGGAATAAAAAAGTTGAAAAATTTTTTGTCCTTTACTTGACACGGGCAGAGCGTAAAGATACCTGCAGAAGCCGAAGAAAAGTATTTTTCCGGAATGAAGGCAAAGGAACGGACAGAACTAGTCATGAAGGCTCTGGACGCATGGTTTGCCGGGAGGGAGACTGCCCATGTTCAGTAATGAAGACCTGAGGTGTCTGGATCGGAATCATTTCTCTATTATCACCACAGATGCCTATGATGTGACAATCATGTCCAGGAATACCGGCCATTACTGGTATCTGCATAATCCGGAGTATCCGGAGCAGGGGACGGTGATCATATTTCATTCGCACCATGCGGATAGCTCAGGAAGAGTTCGCTATCACCTGCATGGCAGAGCGAATACTCTGCGGCAGGCGGTACGGAGCATCCGAGGGCATGACGAGTGGCAGATATCAGGTAGACCGAGAAGAAGATAATCTTTTTATACGGTGGACAAAGAGGAAAGAAGGAAGGCGGGCATCAGTGCCTCATTCATTAAAAAGTTAATTATAAATATAATGTTAATAATAAGTATGAAAGATATTAAAAAAGATGTTGCAGTCATATTTACTTTGGTGTAAAATATTAAAGTGTATAACTGTGTGAATTTTTGTTGGAGGATAAATAGTTGGATTCCAAAAAACAGAAAAGCCCAATGGAGCATTTTAATATAGCAGAGTTTAATAGAGGGCAATCCTCAAAAATAATCAAAAATCTTGTGGAAGAAGATAAGACGGCATTTATCCAAAAAAATGGTAAACCGATTGCTGTTGTAATGTCCTATGAACGGTATCAACGACTTTACGAAGAAGGTATCGACATAAACGAACATTAATTTTTGAAATGGAGGATGCCAATATGGCACTGAAAAAATATGGAGTGGTGTATACTCCGGATAGACTTGCTGGATTCGTTGCAAAGTTATTGTCAGATGAACTAAAAAAAGACGAAATTTATAATGGAATCATATTGGATCCTGCTTGCGGTGAGTGCGCTTTGTTAAAGGCAGCAGAGAAGGAGTGTGGAGCTGGTTTTGATTTTTATGGAATTGATGTTGATAAAGAAGCGGTATCGCATAATGCAGGAGAACGAGTGATAATATACAATGATAGTATTTTGCCCAGGAATGTAAAAAAAGAAACCGATTGTTATTGGAATGAAAAGTTAGGCAAGATACAGGCGATTATAGCAAATCCTCCATGGAGTTCGGAAAAAATCTATAGCAAAGATAGGCTTAGCGAAGCGGGATTTAATTTGATTAAAGGCCAGTATGATAGTTATGTTCTTTTTATTGAATTAGCTTATAAGATCATCGCCGCTGATGGATATTTTGCTTTTATTCTTCCGGATTCTTTATTTGATGCGCAGAATAATGTCCTGAGAAAGTTCTTGGTCAGTCATACGGAGATTAAAGTTATAGCCCGACTGGGGGAGAAGATTTTTAATGAGGTTAATAGAGCTGCTACTGTGTTGATATGCAAGAAGTCCCTTCCGACAGCAGAGAGCAAAACAAAATGCTTTAGGCTGACCACTGAAGATAGACGAGCGTTTTTGAATACAGAGAATGAACTTTATCACTATTACCAAAGTGGGATGCATTATGTAAGTCAAAAAAGATTTTCAGATAATGAGAACACTCTGTTTGACATTGATACAAGAGAGGAAGAAGAAAAACTTATCCAGAAAATAAAGGGGCATGGAATAGATTGGAAAAAGATATTTTTGTTTGGAAGAGGGGTTGAGATATCGAAGGCTGGAAAAGTTGTATATTGTCCACATTGCGGATTTGCGCAAGGATATAAAAAGAAACAATTAGAAGAGGGATCCAAGGTCTGCACAAATTGCAATGAAACAATCTCCGTAACGAAACGGACGATAAAAAATGTTGTTTCAAAAAAGAAAGAACATGGAAGCGTTGCGCTGTGTGTCGGCGAAAATCTAAAACGATATAAGATTGAAAAGGGCGGATATATTCTGAGAGATGTGCCAGGAATCAATTATAAAGATGAGACCCTTTATCAGCCACCTAAAATTCTTGTGAGGAAAACCGGCTTGGGAATTTATGCTGCAGTTGATTATTCTGGGGGAATGACCAGTCAGACAGTATACATATTGAAAAAGAAGGATGAAACTAAAGACAAAACACCATTGGAATATTATTTAGCAATGCTCAATTCGAGGGTAGTATATTATTTCTACTTGAAAATTTATGGGGAAAATGAGTGGAAATCACATCCATACTTGACAAAGGATATTATTTTTTCTTTGCCTGTAAGCAAATATACTGGCTGTAAATTGGATAAGGAGATTGCCGAACTTGCCAAGGAATTGATGAAAAAATATAACTACGCAAAGGATATGAAGTTGGAACACAAAATTTTCAAGAAATACGGGCTAACAAAAGATGAGATTAGTCTTATTAGAAATGAGATGAAGAGATTGCCTGATTTAAGTGCAATTAATGATATGAAGTTTGAGGTGAATGGATAATGTATAGGTATATTGGAAATAAGACTAAGCTGATGCCATACATAATGGAACGGACAGCTGAATTGATAGGAGATCAAGGCACTGTTGTTGACATCATGGCTGGCACGGGTTCGGTCTCATTGGAATACCGTAAGAGGGGGTATACTGTTATTGCCTCTGACATGATGACATATTCATTTCATCATTTAAATGTAAATCTGTTACTAAATGGAGGACCTGAATTTAGGCAGTTAATGGATGCGGAAGATATATTAAAAGAATCAGATAGTGCATATAGGGATGTCTTAAATTATCTTAATAGTCTGCAACCAAGCCAAAGTTTTTTTTATAGAGAGTTTTCACCTGATGGTGATCCAGTTAACGGGTGTGAGCCAAGAAAATACTTTACAGCGGAAAACGCCGGAAAAATCGATTCCATCCGTGAAAAAATAAATGAATGGAGAGATAGAGAAGTTATAACTTCAATAGAAGAGTCATTGCTAAAGCATACATTGATAATGGCAGTGAATGAAGTTGCAAATATATCAGGAACATATGGATATTTCCTTTCAGACTTTAAGAAGAATGCAATGGAGAATATAGTCTTAAAGCCAGTCGAAATTTATACAGAAAATGGCGACGGACATAGAGTTTTACTGGGATTTGCTGAAGATTTGGCAAGTAATATTACAGCGGATTTATGCTATATAGATCCACCTTATATGAAGAGACAGTATGCGGCAAATTACCATATTCTGGAGACTATTGCGAGAGGAGATTTTCCAGATGCAATTGGAAAAAGTGGTTTGAGAAATTGGTGGGATCAACATTCCAAATTGTGCACAAAGACACGTGGATTGCAATCATTTGAAAAAATAATTGGTGATATGAATTGCGATAAGTTCTTGATAAGTTACAGTGAGGATGGTCTGTTTAAGCTAGATGAGTTGCAAGAGTGCTTTGGGAAATTTGGCGATGTAGAGGTTGTTAAGATAGATTATAACAGGTTCAGAAGTAACAACAGTAAGTTACCAAAGAACCTTAAAGAGTATCTTATTTCTATAGAGAGGCGGTGAAGTTATGGAATACATCGACAGAATTTTTTACAGGAAAGTTAATCCTTCTGATTTCAAGAAACTGTATGACATTGATAAACCGGAAGGTGGAGGTGGACAGACATATTTGGAGGCTGCCGGTATATCTAATATAGAGATTGTTGATTTCCTGTCATATGCGGAAATAACAGATAGTCCCTTATCAGGCGAAGAGAGATCCATTTATACTTTCAATGCATATGTCCTTGGCGATGAAAAGGGTGCTGCAGATTTTCTGGAGTTTGCTCCCAGAAAAGGAAGAAATAATTATCGTATAAGTCGACAGAACCTGAAATATAAGCATCCAGCATGGTCTTTGGATAACGGCTTTCCAGAACCAAATCGTGATGCAGATGGAAATTATACTTCCGAAGGCAATTTTGACGGAATAATTGATAATCTGGTTATCCTGATAATAAGGACGACTTACCGTAAATACTATGCAAGTTTTATCAATACTAATATCATGCCTGCAGAATGGCCTCAGAGCATTGGACTTGAAGATATGTTCGCGAGTGAAAGGCGTGGTGTTATAAGGATTTTTGAGCATAGAGTCGAATTTGTTAATTCTATGGAAAATCCATTTGGAAAGGTCGAAAAAATTAAACGCCTTGAAACAGGCTGTAATGTTCTCCTGTATGGAGTTCCAGGATCCGGAAAGAGCTGGACAATCGAACATGAATACTGTAAACCAGATACTAAAGTGGATCGGCTGGTATTTCATCCGGATTATACATATTCTGATTTTATTGGCCAGATATTGCCTGTTGTAAGCGGAGATGGTCAGGTCAGCTACGAATTTACAGCGGGCCCCTTTACAAATATATTACGGGATGCATACTTGGATCCTGAGACAGAATATATTTTGGTTATTGAGGAAATTAATAGGGGAAATGCACCTGCAATTTTCGGGGAAGTGTTCCAACTGTTAGATCGTAAGGTTGAGATATTAGAAGAGGGTGACGACGGATTCCCTATAGGAACGAGTGAATATGGGATTACGAATTCTAACATTGCCAAAATAGTATATGGAGGCATATCAAAAAAAGTCAGGATACCTTCAAATCTCTCTATTATAGGTACAATGAATACATCTGATCAGAATGTATTTACTCTTGACACGGCTTTTCAACGTCGATGGGAGATGCGTCTGATAGAGAATAACTTTGAAAATGTAGATCAGAAGTTTGCTAAAGCTGAGATCTTGGATACCGGTATTACATGGGAGATATTTTGTAAAGAGATCAATGATATTATCGTTAGCAATAATGTCAGAATGTCTTCTTCCGAGGATAAGCGTCTCGGAGCGTATTTTGTTAGATTGCGAGATCTGGAAAAGGATCCCAAAATGGGTGATCTTTCAAGCGGTGAATATGATGATCTGAGACGAAAAGAAAGTGCAGGAGTAATTTCGGATGATGATAAAATCAGGCTTGAAGAAATTCGGGATGCAATGAAGAAAAACCGTCGATTCCCCGAAAAGGTTATCAAATATCTTTGGGACGATGCGTTTAAGTTTAATCGTGAAGTGATCTTTGATACAAATGAATACAGGGATCTTGAAAGTGTTATCCGGGCATTTATGTATGCAGAAGGGATTCAGCGTTTTGGGATGTTTAAACAGAACATCGTTGATGCATTGCAGAATCTGGAAAGTGAAGATGAAGAGTAAGGTGGTGATAGCGGATGGATGCTGATGCTGCTTTGGCTGCGGTAGAGAGAGTTAAGGAGAATATCCGTGATCGTTGCCATGTAAATTCAAATGAAGATGGAGATCGGTTTGTGGGAGTCAAGGCGGATTCAGATAAGGCCATGGTGTATTTTCCCATAGGTTATCAGCTCCCGGAGACAGATCAGGAAATCCGAACGGACATCAAGCATTTGATACAGGTGTTGTCTGAATTTACGTCAAAGCAGGATCGAGTACTGGCATTAAATAAGTTCGCAGCACCGCAGACAGTAGACTTTCCTATCAATGCGTATCGGGCGGTGATGGAATTCTATTTTTCCTTAGGCGGTAAATATTATGTAGAGACAGACCCTGTATTCAGAACCAGCCCAAAAGGGAATCAGCACTGGTCACGTACATTTAAGGATCAGACACCACTTGTACAACAGTCTAATGGTGTAAGCTCACTGATTTATACAGACTTTACCGTGAGATCATCTACGCCTAATGACAATAAATTGATTACACAGATCAACAAATTTTGTGTATATGAAGCATTTCAGAAGCTTGGGTGGCTTTATGTTTCGTATGTGCCTGAGGAACCGGGAAATTGCCCGGATATTAAAACTTCTATTCAGATTGTTAGAGGAAAGCTTGTCAACACGAATGACGACAGAAAACGAAATCTGTTCCAAGGTATGCTGGATATACTTGAATATATGGATGAGAAGACGACAGAGCACACATTCTATTTTGGCACAGATGATTTTGATCATGTATGGGAGAAAATCATAGACAAGGCTTTTGGAGAGCGCAATAAAGATAAGTATTTCCCGCGTACCAGATGGCTACTTGATCAGAAGAAGAAATCAAAAGAAAAGCATCCTTTGATGCCTGATACAATTATGATCTACGATGATAAGTATTATGTTCTGGATGCCAAATGTTATCGGTTCGGATGGACTGGTGTGCCGGCTCATCTGCCGAATGCTTCATCGATAAGCAAGCAGATAACGTATGGTGAATATTTAGAGCAGTATCACGGTATATCCGATGATATTCTTTTCAATGCGTTCCTTATGCCATATAATATGGAAAAGAATGTATTTGGTCTGACTGAACCGTTTGGTACGATCGGAGAAGCGGTCAGCGACTGGAAAACAAATACAAAGTATTATCAGAGGATTCAAGGCATTGTTATTGATACAAGATATATGCTTTATCACTATATAGGAAGTTCCAAGAAAGGAAAGGCTACCCTTGCGGAATGCATTGAGAAGGTAAAGACAAGAGATCCGGTTCCGCCACCTAAAAAGTAAAGAGTAACCCCTGTTGCTGTGTGATGGCAGCAGGGGTATTTTTTTTATGCATTTTCTTCCTGTTCACGTTTCCGTTTACGGTGCATACTTTGCTGATAGCGGTTGCGGCATTCATCACTGCAGTAGACTTTTCGGGTAGATGTGGTTCTTACCGGGAAGAAAGAAATTGTAAGCGTTGAGGATTAATTTGTTATAACGCGGTTTTCCGAAAATGCTTAAAAAGGCTTCCTGGGTCTTCCCAAGGAAGCTTTTTTACGTTCAAACCCATGTCTGAGGATATTAAAAATACATTGGATTTCATGACTTTTTGAAAACCTATTGACAATAATAGTTAAATAGACTATTATATAACAAATCAATAAGTAGTCTGAATGACTATTGTTAAGGAGGGCATATTATGACGGAAAAAGAATATTTGGAATCCTATAACCCTGATGTATATGAAAGACCTTCTGTGACAGCGGATATTCTGGTGTTCACGTTAAATAAAGATTGTGAGCTGGAATTATTGTTAATCAAGCGTGGCGGACATCCGTATAAGGGGAAGTGGGCAATTCCCGGCGGGTTTGTTGGTATGAAAGAATCCGTTGACGAAGCAGCCAAAAGGGAACTGGCAGAGGAAACAGGCATGAACCAGGGATATTTAGAGCAGCTTTATACATTTGGCACAGTAGACAGAGATCCCAGAATGAGAGTTATTTCCGTAGCTTACCTGGCACTGATTCCGCGAAAAACACTGGATTTTCACGCTGGTGATGATGCAGAGGAAGCGAAGCTGTTCAAGGTAAATATGGAAAACTGGGAATTGACGCTGAAAGCAGAAGATGGAACAAGGATTTTTAGTGAAGATCTCGCATTTGACCATCGTGAGATTATCCTGATGGGTTTAAAACGGCTGTCTGGTAAACTGGACTATACGGATATTGCATTTGAATTGCTGCAGGATAAGGAATGCTTTACCATTCGGGAGTTAAAGTTGATCTATGATGCAATCAAAGGCATAAAGTCAGATACTGGAAACTTCCGTCGAATGTTCAAGAGCAGATATCTGGATGAGGGAAAAGTCGTGGATCTTAACAAAAGCAGCGGCGAACTTTCCTTTCGGAAAGCAAAATGTTACCGGTATAACGGATAGGAGGGCGTGAAATGGCAAGAAAATATTTAATTGTAGTAGATATGCAGGAAGATTTCGTTTATGGATCACTTGGATCTCCTGAGGCAAGGGCTATTGTACCGAAAGTGATTGAGAAAGTAAAGGAATTTGATGGCGAAGTAATTTTTACCAAGGACACACACCGATCCAATTACCTGGATACACAGGAAGGAAGAATGCTTCCGGTAGAGCATTGTATCGCTTATACCGATGGATGGGATTTAATTGAACCGCTGGAAGAAATACAGATGAAAGCCAGATGGTCCATTTATACGAAAGGAAGCTTTGGGTGTACGAAGCTGGCGGTGGATTTAAGAGCTGAGGATGTAAAGCAGCCAATTGAGTCAATTGAGTTTATTGGCGTCTGTACCGATATTTGTGTGATTTCCAACGCACTGCTTTTGAAAGCGCAGATGCCGGAAGTGCCGATTATCGTGACCGCAGACTGCTGTGCCGGAGTAACACCAGAAAAACATGCAGCCGCTTTGGAAGTAATGAAAAGCTGCCAAATTATTGTTCAGTAAGGGGAAAGAATATGAAAAGATTTGAAAGAGGGTGGTCAAATGACACTGCAACAATTAAGGTACGTTACTACAGTTGCAGAAACAGGGACAATAACAGAGGCAGCGGAAAAGCTTTACATATCGCAGCCAAGTCTTACAAATGCGATTCATGAATTAGAAAAAGAAATGAACCTACAGATTTTCAACAGGACAAATAAAGGAATCAGCCTGTCTAAAGAGGGGGAAGATTTTTTAGGGTATGCCAGACAGGTATTAGAGCAGGCGGCGATTCTTGAAGATAAGTATAAAGGAAGTGACGGAGGAAAAAAACAGTTTTGTGTTTCCACACAGCACTACTCGTTTGCAGTCAATGCCTTTGTGGATTTAATCAAGGAATATGGACAGGAGGAATATGATTTTTCCCTTCGAGAGACGCAGACGTATGAAATTATCGAGGATGTGGCGCGTCTGAGAAGCGAAATCGGAATCCTGTTTCTGAATGATTTTAATGGAGCTGTTATTAATAAAATACTGAAATCCCATGATTTAGAATTCAATTTGTTATTTGTTGCAAAGCCGCACGTGTTTATCAGCAGAATCCATCCGCTGGCAGATCAGTCGGTTATTACCAATGAACAGCTTGCGCCATACCCATACCTGTCATTTGAGCAGGGAGAGCACAATTCATTTTATTTTTCAGAGGAAATTTTTTCTGTTTCAGAACGGAAGAAGAATATACGGGTAAGGGACAGGGCAACACTATTTAATCTCTTAATTGGATTAAATGGATATACGGTATGCAGCGGCGTGCTTGACAAAAATTTAAATGGCAAGGATATTATTGCTGTTCCTCTTGCAGAAGAAAGTGATATGCGTATCGGTTATATTACCCACCGTAAAGGATTAATTAGCAGACTGGGAAATACTTATTTGGAAGCACTGGAAAAATATATGAACATAGAGCAGACAAAGAAAGAACTAGAGTGCAAGAATACCTAGCAAGTGGGTTAGCCATAGCTTGAAACTATGGCTAACCCATATTTATATATATTATACAAATCAGTCTGAGCGAATTATAATGAAAAAAATTATGGGGCTGTCATAAAATTTATTATGCTTGGGAGGACACTATGCAGACATCAGTCATTGGATTTCCCAGAGTCGGGACTTTAAGGGAATTAAAATTCGCTTCTGAAAAATATTTTAAAAAAGAGACCACCGCAGAGGAACTTCTGCAGACGGGGAAGACTTTGCGGAAAACCCATTGGAACATACAGAAAAATGCAGGAATCGATTATATTTCCTGCAATGACTTTTCTTATTACGATATGGTATTGGATACAGCAGTATTATTTGGCATCATTCCAAAACGATATAAATCATTAAATCTGTCAGAGCTGGATACCTATTTTGCAATGGCTCGCGGCTATCAGGAAGCTTCAGGAGATGTAAAAGCGCTTGCCATGAAAAAATGGTTTAACACCAATTATCATTATATTGTTCCTGAAGTAGAGGACGATGCGGACATAAGGCTTTCGGGCAATAAGCTGTGGGAAGAATACGCAGAGGCGAAAACACTTGGAATTGATACAAAACCTGTGGTAATCGGAGCCTATACATTGTTAAAACTATGCCGCTATACAGGAGAAAAATCTTCTAACGATTACTTAGACGCATTTGTCAGCGCATATCAGGATTTAGTAAAAAAGTGTGAAGAACATAAAATTCCGTGGCTCCAGTTTGATGAACCGGCTCTTGTACAGGATATGAGCAGGGAAGATTTGGCGTGCTTCCATAAAATTTACGAAGCAATTCTCTTGTCCACACACAGCAGCAAAATACTGTTACAGACCTATTTTGGAGATGTTCGGGACGTTTATACTGACCTGATAAAAATGTCATTTGCAGGAATCGGTCTTGATTTCATAGAGGGAAAAGAAACTTACAATCTGATAGAAAAATACGGATTTCCTCAAGATAAGCTGTTATTTGCAGGACTGGTTAATGGAAAAAACATTTGGAAAAACAATTACAAAGAAACATTGCAGACTTTAGAGGCATTACGGAAAAAGGAAATTAACACGGTACTGTCAACCTCCTGTTCGCTGCTGCATGTTCCATACACCTTAAAGCACGAGAACGCGCTATCCACAGAATACTTATCTCACTTTGCTTTTGCAGAAGAAAAGCTGACAGAGTTAAGAGAGATTAAAAGCCTTGCGGAATGTGGGGACTACCATGCCAAAACAGCGTATCAGAACAATGAAAAGCTCTTTGCAAAGAAAAGAGATTGTCAAGATGAGGACGTGAAAAAACGGCTCTCTCTTGTGACTGACAGTGATTATGTAAGACTGCCAAAACGCAGTGATCGTCAGAAATTACAGAAAAACGCACTTGCCCTTCCGCAGTTCCCCACAACAACAATCGGTTCTTTTCCGCAGACAAAAGACGTAAAGGCAAACCGCTCTGCTTACCGCAAAGGAGAAATCTCAGAAAAAGAATATGCAGAGTTTAATCGGAAAAAAATTGCAGAATGTGTAAAATTGCAGGAAGAAATCGGATTAGATGTGCTTGTTCATGGGGAGTACGAGAGAAATGACATGGTAGAGTATTTCGGAGAAGCTTTAGGCGGTTTTCTGTTCACCGAAAAAGCGTGGGTACAGTCCTATGGAACAAGATGCGTAAAGCCGCCGATTATATGGGGGGATGTATATCGGGAAAAACCGATAACGGTAGAGTGGTCTGTCTATGCACAGTCACAAACGGGAAAGATTATGAAAGGAATGCTGACAGGTCCCGTTACGATTCTGAACTGGTCTTTTCCAAGGGAGGATATTTCCATAAAAGAATCTATTTCACAGATTGCACTGGCTATCAGAGATGAGGTGTTAGATTTGGAGGAAAACGGTATCCGAATTATACAGATTGACGAGGCAGCATTAAGGGAAAAACTGCCGCTTCGGAAATCAGACTGGTACAAAGAATATCTGGATTTTGCAATTCCTGCTTTCCGTCTGACACACAGCGGTGTAAAACCGGAAACGCAGATTCATACACATATGTGTTACAGCGAGTTTACGGATATTATTCCGGCGATTGATGATATGGACGCAGATGTTATTACTTTTGAGGCATCTCGTTCAGATTTGCAGATACTTACTTCTTTAAAGGAACACAATTTTGAAACAGAAGTTGGACCAGGGGTATATGACATTCATTCTCCGAGAGTGCCATCTGTGAAAGAAATCGTAGCAGCGCTCCGCCTTATGCTCACAAAAATAGACAGAGAAAAATTGTGGGTAAATCCAGACTGCGGATTAAAGACAAGAGCCATGCCAGAAACGGAGACCAGTCTTAAAAATCTGGTAGAGGCAGCGCTGTTTGTCAGGAAAGATTTGCATTAATGGAAAGATGGTGAAAGAAATGAAGATTTCGGAACTATACGGAAAGGGTAAAAAAAGCTTGTCCTTTGAGATTTTTCCACCCAAAAAGGATAATGAGCTTAAAAATATTGACGAAACACTGTCAGTTTTGTGTGAAATGAATCCTGACTATATCAGTGTAACGTTTGGTGCGGGAGGCAGCGCAGGCTGTAACCGAACCATAGAGCTTGCCAGGAAAATTAAGTATGAATATCATGTAGAGCCTGTGGTGCATTTAACATGCCTCTATTATGGTAAAACGGAAATAGATGAGTTTGCAAAAATTTTGACAGACGAGGGGATTCAAAACGTGTTAGCACTTCGAGGTGATAAAAATCCTGATATTATGGAAAAAGGGGATTTCAGGCACGCTTCCGATTTGATTGCATATATGAAAACGAAAGACAATTTTTGTTTCCTGGGAGCCTGCTATCCGGAAGGTCACCCTGAATCTGACAGCAGAGTCAGTGAAATAAGATATATGAAAGCAAAAGTTAATGCAGGTGCGGAGGTGCTGTTGTCACAATTATTTTTTGATAATAAGCAGTTTTTCCGTTTTCTTGAGGACTGCAGGATTGCAGAAATCAATGTTCCGGTTATTCCGGGTATTATGCCTGTAATCAATGCTTCACAAATAAAAAGAATGATAACAATGTGCGGCGCAACTTTTCCGGTGCGTTTTCAAAAGATTATTAATAAATATGAAAACAAAGGAGAGGCGCTTTTTGATGCGGGTATGTCTTATGCCTTAAGCCAGATTATTGATTTGCTTGTCAGCGATATTGACGGGATTCATCTATATACCATGAACAACCCGCTTGTCGCAAGAAGAATATGTGAGGGTATACGAAATATTATATAAGGCGGTGATTTTTATAAAGAAGAGCGCAAACTGGAGGAAATGCCAGTTTGCGCTTTTGGCGTTAGTCGAGCTGCTATTATTAAGATTCACTTAATTCCATCTTTTTTAATAAAATAGAATGTATGCGCATAGATATGTCATGTCTACGTAACCTTTTTGTAATATTAGTAAAATACTCCCGTAATCAAACAGTAGATAAATACATGATGAAAGGTAGTTTATAAAAGAGATGAGAAGGAGTGGATTATGAAGAAAAGAAAAACAATAGTAATTTCAATTTTGACAGCATTGATATTTGTGATGCCGGTGATGGCGGAGGAGGAGTCAGGTATATTGACCCAAGTTTCGCCTGTTGTGGAGATGCCACGGAAAGGAACGGCGGCTGAATCTGAGGCTGTCCCGGATCATACGGCTGAAGATACAACGGCTGATGGGGAAGCTGAAGATACAGAACAAGAGAATCAACAAGAACCTATGGTGTATTCTGCCGATGATCTGGAAGTATTGGCACACGCCATTTGTGGCGAGGCCCAGGGCTGCCCGGACGATGAACAGCTATATGTGGGGTCTGTTATCATAAATCGAAAAAATCATCCGGCGTATCCCAATTCAATCAGAGGAGTTGTGTTTCAAAAAGGTCAATACGCTTGTACCCGAGATGGAAATTATTATCGGCAGCCTACCGAGGCAAATTACAGGAATGCCAGACGTCTTTTGGAGTATGGAAGCATACTGCCGGGGAATGTGGTATATCAGTCTTCACGCCGACAGGGAAAGGGTGTTTATCTGCAGACCAGGTATCATAAATACTGTTACCGGTAAATGAAATTGACGATTGCAGTGACAGCATAGTATAATACAACTGATATGGAATGAAAAGAAACAGTAAATAAGCTGCAGGGGTAAGGCAGAGAAAAAGGAAGTCATACCCCTGTTTTTTCGTTTATGAGATTGGAAAGTTGAAAGGAGGGTATATGGCAAAGTATGTGATGGCTCTGGATGCAGGGACAACCAGCAGCCGGTGTATTCTGTTTAATGAAAAAGGAGAGCTGTGCAGTGTGGCTCAGAAGGAATTTACTCAGTATTTTCCCAGGATGGGATGGGTTGAGCATGATGCAGAAGAAATTTGGTCTGTACAGCTTGAGGTGGCGAAACAGGCGATGGAAAACGTCCATGCCTTTGCCTCGGACATTGCTGCAATCGGTATTACTAATCAGAGGGAGACTGTGATTGTATGGGACAAGAATACAGGCGTGCCAGTCAACAGGGCGATTGTGTGGCAATGCCGCAGAACCTCGGAATATTGTGACTATTTAAAGTCGAAGGGGCTTACAGATTTCTTTCGTGAAAAGACCGGACTGGTAATCGACGCCTACTTTTCGGCTACAAAGATTAAATGGATTCTGGATCATGTGGAAGGTGCAAAGGAGCGGGCAGAGCGGGGAGAGCTGCTGTTCGGAACGGTGGATACGTGGATTATCTGGAAGCTGACAAAAGGAAAAGTCTATGTGACGGACTATTCCAACGCTTCCCGCACCATGTTATTTAATATTAAGACTCTTCAGTGGGATGACGAGATACTTGCAGAATTTGATATTCCCAAGTGCATGCTTCCAAAGGTGAAGCCTTCCAGCTATGTCTATGGGTATACGGACTCCCGGTTTTTTGGCGCTCCGATTCCCATTGCAGGTGCGGCAGGGGATCAGCAGGCGGCTCTGTTCGGACAAGCCTGCTTTGAACCGGGGGAAGCAAAAAGCACCTATGGGACAGGCTGCTTTCTGCTGATGAACACCGGAGAAGCACCGGTATATTCTGAGAATGGACTGGTCACTACAATCGCCTGGGGATTGGACGGAAAGGTAAATTATGCGCTGGAAGGTTCCATCTTTGCTGCCGGGGCAGCGGTACAGTGGCTGAGGGATGAGATGAAGCTGATTGAAGCTTCTCCTGATTCTGAGTATATGGCCCAGAAGGTGAAGGACACCAACGGCTGTTATGTGGTTCCGGCATTCACAGGGCTTGGCGCACCCCATTGGGATCAGTATGCCAGAGGCGCTATTGTCGGCATTACCCGCGGAGTGAACAAATACCACATTATTCGAGCTACTCTGGAGTCGGTGTGTTACCAGGTGAATGATGTATTGCAGGCAATGGAGGCGGATTCCGGTATCCGGCTGGCGTCGCTTAAGGCGGATGGCGGTGCGAGCGCCAATAATTTTCTGATGCAGGTGCAGGCGGATTTAAGCAATGCGCCTGTCAACCGCCCTATGTGTGTGGAAACTACCGCCATGGGGGCGGCGTACCTGGCGGGACTTGCTGTGGGGTGTTGGTCCGGAACAGGGGAGATCACCCGGCAATGGGCGATAGATCGCAGTTTTATGCCGTCAATTTCCGAGTCAGAGAGGGCGCTCCGTTTAAATGGATGGAACCGGGCCGTAAGATGTGCCTATGGTTGGGCGAAAGAAGATTAGAGGAAACTTTATATTTCATATTGATTTATAAAACATTATCTAGTATATTAGTGGGGAAATGGAAGTTTGCTGCTAGATGCCGGAAAGGAGAAGCGTTATGATTAGAGTGGCTGTGGACGCGATGGGCGGCGATAATGCTCCTGGTGAGATAATCAAGGGAGCTGTAGATGCTGTTAACTTAAGGCATGATATTCAGGTTCTTTTGGTGGGCATGGAGGACGTGATTAAGCAAGGACTTTCCGGGTATACCTACCCGGAGGCACAGATTCAGGTGGTTCATGCCTCCGAGGTTATTGAGACGGATGAGCCGCCGGTCAATGCAATCCGCAAGAAGAAGGATTCCTCTATTGTGGTGGCAATGAATCTGGTCAAGAACAAAGAAGCTGATGCTTTTGTGTCTGCAGGCAGTTCTGGTGCAATGCTGGTAGGCGGTCAGACACTTGTAGGCAGGCTAAAGGGTGTGGAACGTCCTCCTTTTGGCGCCCTGATCCCCACGGAGAAGGGGGTATCTCTGCTTCTTGACAGTGGGGCGAATGTGGATGCAAGACCGTCGCATCTGGTACAGTTTGCGCGTATGGGTTCCATTTATATGGAGCATGTGATTGGAATTACATCACCGCGGGTTGGCATTGTAAATATTGGCGCGGAGGAAGAAAAGGGGAATGCCCTGGTCAAGGAGACGTTCCCGCTTCTTAAGGCGTGCAATGATATTAACTTCACCGGAAGTATTGAGGCCAGGGAGATTCCCCATGGAGGGGCGGACGTGATTATCTGTGAGGCATTTACGGGTAATATAATCTTAAAACTTTATGAGGGAACGGGAGCCGTGCTGATTTCTATGGTGAAAAAAGGAATGATGTCGAGCCTGCGCAGCAAGCTTGGAGCGTTTCTTGTAAAGCCGGCATTGAAGGAGACCTTAAAGGCTTTTGATGCCGCTCAGTATGGAGGAGCGCCGCTTCTGGGACTTAAGGGGCTCGTGGTGAAGACCCATGGAAGCGCCAAAGCTGTGGAGATGCGCAATTCTATTATTCAGTGTGTGGCTTTCAAAGAACAAAAGATCAATGACAAGATTAAGGAAAGCCTGGATGCCAAAGAACAGGCGGAAGAAAAAGAAAGGTAGGAGAGAAGCTATGGAGTTTGAGAAATTACAGGGCATTATTGCGGAGGTATTGAATGTGGAACCGGAGGAGATTACTATGGACACGACCTTCGTGGAGGATCTGGGAGCAGATTCTCTGGATATTTTTCAGATTATTATGGGTATAGAGGAAGAATTCGATATAGAGATTCCCACTGATGTGGCCGAACATATTGTGAGTGTGTCTGACGCGCTTGAGCAGATTAAGAGTGCGTTGAATTAAAAATATCATATTGTTCAACAGCATGGGGAGAAGGGGCAGTCGCATCGTTTGCGCGCCCCTTTCACATAAGTATATAAATAGTAAGAAAGAGGAGTATCTATGAACCATGATTTAAGTGAACTGGAGGAGAAAATCGGCTATTGTTTCCACGATATGAAATGGCTGCGTCTTGCGATGACTCATAGTTCCTATATGAACGAGCACCGGAGGGATAATCTCTCCTGTAATGAGCGTCTGGAATTTTTGGGGGATGCGGTGCTGGAAGTGATTGCCAGTGATTTTTTGTACCATAAGTATCCGGAGAAGTCAGAGGGGGAATTGACAAGAATCCGTGCAAGCCTTGTGTGTGAACCAACTCTTGCGTACTGCGCATCAGAGCTTGAGCTAGGCACCTATCTCCTTTTGGGAAAAGGAGAGGAAGCTACTGGGGGAAGGGAGCGCAACTCGGTTGTGTCGGATGCCATGGAGGCGTTGATTGGAGCGATTTATCTGGATGGTGGTTTTGCTAATGCAAAAGAGTTTATCGATAGCTTTATCTTAAATGATATGGAGCATAAACAGCTCTTTTATGATAGCAAGACTATCCTGCAGGAGATGGTTCAGGCAGTTGGACAGGAGCATCTTAAATATGAAATTCTCCGGGAGGAGGGACCGGATCACAATAAAACGTTCGAGGTGCAGGCGGTTCTGGGGGATATGGAAATTGGCCGTGGAACAGGCAGAACGAAAAAAGCAGCAGAAGCAGTTGCAGCCTATCGTGGGATTTTGAAACTGAGGGAAAAGGAATGTATTTAAAGAGTATTGAAATCCAGGGATTTAAGTCGTTTGCAAACAGACTTCTATTTGAGTTCCACAATGGAATCACAGGAATTGTAGGACCAAACGGAAGCGGAAAGAGTAATGTGGCGGATGCAGTCCGCTGGGTACTGGGTGAGCAGCGTGTTAAGCAGCTTCGCGGTGGAAGCATGCAGGATGTGATTTTTGCAGGTACTGAGATACGAAGACCCCAAGGATTTGCCTATGTGGCAATCACCCTGGACAATGAGGATCACCAGCTTGCCATTGATTATGATGAAGTCACCATATCAAGAAGGCTGTACCGTTCCGGTGAGAGCGAGTATATGATTAACGGAAGCGCCTGCCGCCTAAAGGACATCAATGAGCTGTTCTACGATACGGGAATCGGCAAGGAAGGGTATTCTATTATCGGTCAGGGGCAGATTGACAAGATTTTGAGCGGAAAGCCGGAGGAAAGAAGAGAACTGTTTGATGAGGCGGCAGGAATTGTGAAATTTAAACGCCGCAAAAATATTGCCCAGAAAAAGCTGGACGATGAGAAACAGAATCTGGTTCGTGTCAGTGATATTTTAACAGAACTGGAAAAACAGGTGGGACCTTTGGCGCGTCAGTCAGAGGCAGCGAAAACGTATCTTGCTCTGAAAGAGGAACTGAAACGTTACGATGTAAACCTGTTTTTAATGGAGCATGAAGGGATTGACAGACAGCTTAAGGAAACCAGGGAGAAGGAAGCGATTGTTTCCGGAGACCTGGCGGAGGCTTCTGCCCAGTCAGAAGAAATGCGGTCAGAATATGAACGCTTGGAGGAGAAGATTTCCAGTCTCGATAAGGAAATCGATGAAAAGCGTACACAGCTTAATCAGGCAGAAATGCTTAAGGGGAATCTGGAGGGACAAATCAATGTCTTAAACGAGCAGATTAACACAGAGCGCATGAATGCGGAACATATTGGCACCCGCATTCATGCGGTGCAGCAGTCCATAGGGGAAAAGCGCCGCCAGATTGAGGCTTACCGTGCAGATAATGCAGGAATCGCCGAGGCAGAGCAGGAAAGCCGGCGTCGTCAGGAGCAGGCGGAGCAGACTATACTTTCTCAGGGTGAGCAGCTTATGATGTTGGAGCAGAAGCTGGAGGAAGCGAAAGCGAGTATCATCGCGGGTCTTAACGAGCGGGCCGCCCTGACTGCAAAGGAGCAGCGTTATGAGACGATGCTGGAGCAGGTACAGGTGCGCCGCTCAGAGGTATGCCAGAGGCTGTTAAAATTTAAGAGTGATGAGTCGGTTCAGGAAGAGCAGCTGAAGACGGAGCAGGAAGCGCTTATGACAGCGGAAAAGGCGCTTTTTGACTTGGAGCACAGGCAAAATTTATGTGAAGAGCAAATTGATAGATTGGACAAAGAGGTGCGTGGTTTAAACCGGGACTTTAGTGAAAAACAGCAGGAATACCGTGGGGCAGTGGTGAAACTGGAGTCTTTGCGTAACCTGGCTGAACGCTATGAGGGGTATGGAAACAGCATTCGCCGTGTGATGGAGGTGAAGGATCGGAACCGTGGAATCCATGGGGTTGTGGCGGATCTTGTGACCACCGATAAAAAGTATGAGACGGCGATTGAGACAGCGCTCGGCGGAAGCATCCAGAATGTGGTGACGAACTCGGAGCAGACTGCAAAGCATCTGATTGAATATTTAAAGAAAAATAAATACGGCAGAGTGACATTTCTCCCACTTACCGGTATTGGTCAGGGCGGCGGCTTTACAAAGCCGGAAGCCTTAAAGGAGCCGGGGGTGATTGGTCTGGCAAGCGATTTGGTTCATGTGGCGCCGGAGTACCAGGTTCTGGCAAAATATTTGCTGGGGCGTGTGGTGGTGGCAGGCACAATTGACCATGCCATTGCGCTGGCACGAAAGTTTAAATATTCTCTGAGGATTGTAACCCTGGATGGTGAGCTTTTAAGCGCAGGCGGTTCCATGACTGGAGGTGCATTTAAGAATTCCAGCAATCTTCTTGGACGGAAGCGGGAAATTGAGGAGTTGGAGAGCGTGTGTAAAAAGGCTGTGTCGGCTTTGGAAAATCTGGAGAAGGCGCTTGATATGAACGAGGGGATATTGCAGGAGAAGCGTCAGGAGCTGGATCAGATTAAGAATGACCGTCATGAGGCTTCTCTTAAGCAGAATACCATGAGGATAAATGTGAGCCAGCTTAAGGGCAGGCGGGACGAAATCCGGGAGTCGTCCCGGGACCTTGTACTTGAGAACAGCCAGCTTGAGGCGCAGATTAAGGAGATCGAGGAGAATCGGGCGGGAGTAAAGAAGGATGCAAAGGAGCTGGTAAGGCTTAACGAAGCGGTAAATGAAGAGATTGAGCGTCTGACTGCCCACATAGAAGCTGACAGAAAAAACCATGAGGAATCAGCGCGTGCGCTGGAGGGAATCCGTCTGGAGGCTGCAAATTTAAAGCAGAAGGTGGACTTCGTACTGGAAAATATCAGCCGTGTAGAAGATGAGATTGAAACGTTGTCCAAGGAGCTTGCAGAGCTTAACACAGGCAGCAGCGGCTCCGGGGAGGCTATTCAGGCGAAGAAGCTGGAAATTGACCATCTAAAAGAGCTGATTGAAAATGCCATGGAGCAGAAGGGGATTCTTACCACCAAGGCAGAGGAGCAGAGCGCCTTAAAAGAGATGCTGTCAAAGCAGCAGAAGGAATTTTTTGGGAAACGTGAGGGATTGTCTGAGCGGATGAGTTATCTTGATAAGGAGCTGTTTCGTTTACAGAGCCAGAAAGAGAAGCTTGAGGAGAGGCTGGAGACACGGATTGATTATATGTGGAGTGAATATGAGTTGACCGTGAGTACGGCTCAGAATCTCAGAAATCCGGAAATTACATCACTTCCGGAGGTAAAGAAGCGGATTGATGGGCTGAAGAACGAGATACGTTCTCTGGGCAATGTTAATGTGAATGCCATCGAGGATTACAAGGAAGTTTCTGAACGGTATGAATTCATGAAGACTCAGCACGATGATCTGGTTCAGGCGGAGGAGGCGCTTCTCAAAATTATCGATGAGCTGGATATAGGTATGCGCCGCCAGTTCGAGGAGAAATTTAAGGAAATCCGTCAGGAGTTTGACCGGGTGTTTAAGGAACTGTTCGGAGGCGGTCATGGAACCCTGGAGCTTCAGGAGGAAGAGGATATTCTGGAGGCGGGAATTCAGATTATTGCTCAGCCTCCGGGAAAAAAACTTCAGAATATGATGCAGCTTTCCGGAGGTGAGAAAGCGCTGACAGCCATTTCTCTGTTGTTTGCTATCCAGAATTTAAAGCCGTCGCCGTTCTGCCTTTTAGACGAGATTGAAGCTGCTCTGGATGATTCCAACGTGGATCGTTTTGCAGGGTATCTACATAAGCTGACAAAGAATACTCAGTTCATTGTAATTACTCATCGGCGCGGAACTATGGTGTCTTCGGACAGGCTGTACGGCATTACGATGCAGGAGAAGGGCGTATCCACATTGGTATCGGTAAATCTGATTGAAGATCAGCTTGATAAATAAGGAGGGTTTCATGGAAGAAAAGAAAAAAGGATTTTTTGGCCGTCTGGTGGAGGGCTTAAATAAGACGCGGGAGAATATTGTGTCAGGCATGGATTCCATTTTCAGCGGCTTTTCGGCAATTAATGAGGATTTTTATGAGGAGTTGGAAGAGACGTTGATTATGGGGGATCTGGGAATCCAGACCACCATGTCCATTATGGAGGATTTGCGCCGGAAGGTGAAGGAACAGCGTATTAAAGAGCCATCGGAATGTAAAAAGCTTCTTATTGATTCTATAAAGGAGCAGATGGATTTGGGAGAAAACGCCTACGAGTTTGAGAAGCAGCGTTCGGTAGTGCTGGTGATTGGGGTCAACGGCGTGGGAAAGACCACCTCTGTGGGGAAGCTGGCGGGACAGATGAAGGATAGCGGCAAAAAAGTGATTTTAGCCGCTGCTGATACCTTTCGGGCTGCTGCCATTGAGCAGCTCACAGAGTGGAGCAACCGGGCGGGAGTGGAGATTATCTCCCAGCAGGAGGGCTCCGATCCGGCTGCGGTCGTCTATGATGCGGTGGCAGCGGCAAAGTCCCGTCATGCAGATGTGCTGATTTGTGACACAGCCGGGCGTCTCCACAACAAGAAGAATCTGATGGAGGAGCTGAAGAAGATTAACCGGATTATTGAGAAGGAATATCCGGAGGCTTACCGGGAGACCTTGGTGGTTTTGGATGGAACCACAGGACAGAATGCGCTGGCGCAAGCAAGGCAGTTTATGGAGGTGGCTGACATTACCGGAATTATCCTGACAAAGCTGGATGGGACGGCAAAGGGAGGCATTGCGGTGGCGATTCAGTCGGAGCTGGGAATCCCGGTGAAATATGTGGGGGTAGGAGAGAAAATTGACGATTTGCAGAAATTTAACTCGGGCGATTTCGTAAACGCGCTTTTTGACGTGCAGCATGAGTGATAAAATAAAAGAAAATGAGGAACGCAAGCTATGGAACAAGAACTGACGCTGGAAAAGTTTGAGGAGGCCTCGGAGGAGGTCAAAAAAGTTACCCAGGAGACAAAGCTGGTTTACAGTGAATATTTTTCTGGTATGACCGGGAACAGAGTTTTTTTAAAGCCGGAGAATATGCAGTACACTGGCGCCTACAAGGTGCGTGGAGCTTATTATAAAATCAGCACTCTTTCTGAGGAGGAGAAAAAGCGTGGTCTGATTACAGCATCAGCCGGAAACCATGCCCAGGGAGTGGCTTATGCAGCGAAACTGGCAAAAATTCGGGCAACCATCGTCATGCCGACCACCACACCGCTTATGAAAGTGAATCGTACCAGAGGCTATGGCGCTGAAGTGGTGCTGCATGGCAATGTATTTGACGAGGCATGTGACTGTGCAGACAGGCTTGCAAAGGAGCATGGCTATACATTTGTTCATCCCTTTGATGATTTGGATGTTGCAGTTGGACAAGGAACCATTGCCATGGAGATTATAAAGGAGCTTCCTACGGTGGACTACATTCTTGTGCCGATTGGCGGGGGAGGTCTCTGTACCGGCGTGTCAACCCTGGCAAAGCTGCTCAATCCTAAGATTAAGATTATCGGCGTGGAGCCGTCAGGCGCCAATTGTATGCAGGAATCCTTAAGAGAAGGACATGTGGTGACTCTTGCCAATGTAAATACCATCGCCGATGGCACAGCAGTGAAGCATCCCGGTGAGAAGTTGTTTCCATATATTCAGCAGAACGTGGATGAAATTATCACCGTGGAAGATTCTGAACTGATCGTAGCGTTTCTTGATATGGTGGAGAATCATAAGATGATTGTGGAGAATTCCGGGCTTCTGACTGTGGCGGCGTTGAAACACCTGAATGTGCAGAAGAAAAAGATTGTATCGATTTTGAGCGGCGGAAATATGGATGTTATTACCATGTCTTCTGTGGTGCAGCATGGTCTGATTCAGCGTGACCGTATCTTTACGGTATCTGTGCTGCTTCCCGATAAGCCGGGTGAGCTGGCGAAAATTTCGTCACTGCTTGCAGAGGAGCGGGGAAATGTCATCAAGCTGGAGCACAACCAGTTTGTCAGCATTAACCGCAGTGCGGCAGTGGAACTGCGTATCACTCTGGAGGCGGAGGGCACAGAGCATAAGGACAGGATTGTCCAAGTGCTTAATGGCGCTGGTTATCGGCCAAAGCTTGTGAAGTCCAAGGGGACAATCAGCGACTGACCTTGGCGGCGTAATATGGAAAAGGAAAAACGACTTACAGAAACAAAAGAACGGAGAAGAACATCATGACCAAGAAACAAAAGACCTTGGAAATCATAGAGAGGCTTAAGAAGGAGTATCCTGATGCTGATTGTACTCTGGATTACGAGGAGGCATGGAGGCTCTTAATCAGTGTTCGTCTGGCGGCGCAGTGCACCGATGCCCGTGTTAATGTGGTAGTGCCGAAGCTTTACGAGAAATTTCCTACTATTGAGGCGCTTGCTGAAGCCTCCGTAGAGGAGATCGAGCAGATTGTTAAGCCATGTGGCCTGGGACACAGTAAGGCACGGGATATTAGTGCCTGTATGAAGATGCTGCGGGACGATTTTGAGGGCAGGGTGCCTGATGATTTTGATGCGCTGCTTAAGCTTCCCGGCGTAGGAAGAAAGAGCGCAAACCTGATTATGGGGGATGTGTTTGGAAAACCTGCTATTGTCACAGATACTCATTGTATTCGTCTTGTGAACCGTATAGGTCTTGTGAACCGTATGAAAGATCCAAAGAAGGTTGAGATGGCGCTCTGGAAGCTGGTTCCGCCTGAGGAGGGAAGTGATTTCTGCCACAGGTTGGTTTACCATGGGCGGGATGTCTGCACCGCCCGCACAAAGCCATTCTGTGATAAATGTTGTCTTGAGGATATCTGTAAAAAAGAAGGCGTATAATACGATGCTGTATGACAGACAGATTTGTGAGGAGCTGTTTGAGAGGGATTACACTGTAATTGAGCAGATGATTGGGGAATTTCGCTCAGGGAAACGGAAGGTGTCAAGAAAAAATACTTGACACTGAAAAAGGTTTCGTGTATGATAGCACAGGTGATGTTATGGAAAGCATTGTAAGACAAAGTTTGCTGTATGATTTTTATGGAGAGCTGCTCACTGAGCATCAGCGTAAGGTTTATGAGGATGTGGTATTTAATGATTTATCCTTGAGTGAGGTTGCCCAGGAGCAGGGAATCAGCCGCCAGGGTGTTCATGACCTGATTAAGCGGTGTGATAAAATTCTCTGTGAATATGAGGAGAAGCTGCAGCTCATCAGCAAGTTCCAAAAGACCCGCAGGATGGTGGAGGAAATACAGAATAAGACCTGCAGATTCAAAGAAACAAAAGATGAGACTTTGATGAATGAGATTGAAAGAATTTCCAATGACATCTTGGAATTGTAGGAAGCGTGTAAGCCCGGTCAGTTCCACTCAGGAGGATATATATGGCTTTTGAAAGCTTATCTGATAAATTGCAAAGTGTGTTTAAGAGCCTGCGCGGTAAGGGGCGTTTGACCGAAGCCGATGTAAAAGTGGCGCTTAAAGAGGTTAAGATGGCTCTTCTGGAGGCAGATGTCAGCTTTAAGGTGGTCAAGCAGTTCATAAGCGCAGTTCAGGAGCGTGCTGTCGGCGAGGAAGTGCTGGGGTCTTTACAGCCGGGGCAGATGGTAATTAAAATTGTAAATGAAGAGCTGATTCGCTTGATGGGCTCTGATACCACGGAGATTGCCTTAAAGCCGTCAAATGAAATTACAGTAATTATGATGGCTGGTCTCCAGGGGGCAGGTAAGACGACCACAACAGCAAAGGTTGGAGGAAAGCTGAAGGCAAAGGGAAGAAAGCCTGTGCTTGCTGCTTGTGATGTGTACCGTCCGGCTGCAGTGAAGCAGCTTCAGATTAATGGGGAAAAACAGGGTGTTCCCGTTTTTTCCATGGGAGAGAATCAAAACCCTGTTAATATAGCGAAAGCCGCTGTGGAGCATGCAGGGAAGAACGGTTACAATGTGGTGATTCTTGATACTGCGGGACGCCTTCATGTAGATGAGGGTATGATGGAGGAGTTAGAGAATATTAAGGGCGTTGTGACCGTTGATCAGACGATTCTTGTGGTAGATGCCATGACAGGCCAGGATGCCGTAAATGTGGCTTCCAGCTTTCAAGAAAAGGTTGGAATTGACGGCGTTATTTTGACAAAGCTTGATGGTGATACCCGGGGTGGTGCGGCGCTTTCTATCCGCGCAGTTACAGGAAAGCCGATTTTGTATATTGGTATGGGAGAGAAGCTCTCCGATTTGGAGCAATTTTATCCTGACCGCATGGCTTCCCGGATATTGGGAATGGGTGACATTCTCACCCTGATTGAGAAAGCCGAGCTGGAGGTTGATGAGCAAAAAGCCCGCGAGATGAGCCAGAAGCTCAAGAAAGCGGAATTTGACTATAACGACTTTCTGGAACAGATGCGCCAGATCAAGAGAATGGGTGGAATGAGCAGCATCCTGAGTATGATGCCGGGAATGGGTCAGCTAAAAGGCGGAATGCCTGAGGTTGATGAAAAGGCCATGGATCGGGTGGAAGCAGTTATCCTTTCTATGACAAAGGAGGAGCGAGCCAATCCCGGAGTTTTGAATCTTTCCCGCAAGCAGCGGATCGCAAAGGGTGCTGGAGTGGATATAGCGGAAGTCAACCGTCTTGTCAAGCAGTTTGAACAGATGAAAAAAATGATGAAGCAGCTGCCTGGCATGATGGGCGGAAAGCATGGACGCGGCGGTTTGGGAGGAATGTTTGGTAAGTTTAAAATGCCGTTTTAACAGCTTAAAATCCGTTCTGTTATTTCGGCAGAAAATAAAACTATGGTAACAGTACAGATTTCTGTATTTGTTGATAAATTTCAGTATATGATTAAGGAGGTGAAATTGATATGGCAGTTAAGATGAGACTGAGAAGAATGGGCGCTAAGAAAAAACCTTTCTATAGAATCATTGTTGCAGATTCCAGATCTCCCAGAGACGGCAGGTTTATCGAGGAGATCGGTACCTACGATCCGAACCTGGAGCCAAGTGCAATCAAGTTCAACGAGGAAGCAGCCAGGAAATGGCTGGCAAACGGTGCTCAGCCCACTGATCGTGTAGCGAAGCTGTTGAAGACCGCTGGTATTCAGTAATCTGAGAGGTGATGGCTATGAAAGAATTAGTTGAGATTATTGCAAGAGCATTAGTTGAAAATCCGGATGAGGTGGTTGTCACCCAGACGGAGAAGGAAGGCAGTACCTTTATTGAATTGAGAGTTGCTCCATCTGATGTGGGCAAGGTAATTGGCAAGCAGGGACGAATCGCGAAGGCCTTTCGTTCCGTTGTTAAGGCAGCTGCTTCTAAAGAGGAGAAAAAGGTTATTATCGATATTCAATAGTCAGCAGGAAAACTGCCGCCGGAGTTCCCAGCGGCAGTTTTCCTTTTGCAGAAATGAGGAGATAGAATGCAGGATACATTGCGCGTGGGCGTGATAACGTCTACTCATGGGGTGAGGGGAGAAGTCAAGGTATTTCCTACTACCGATGATGCAAAACGGTTTCAAGAGCTGGAAACCGTTATACTGGATACCGGTCATGAAATGCTTACACTCACCATTGAGAATGTTAAATTTTTTAAAAATATGGTAATTTTGAAATTTAAAGAGTTTAATAATATTAACGATATTGAAAAATACAGAGGGAAAGATCTTTTAATCCACCGTGAGCAGGCGGTCAGCCTGGAACCAGATGAGAATTTTATTGCCGATTTAATTGGTCTTAAGGTAGTGACAGACGAGGGGGAGGAATTTGGCACCTTAAAAGATGTGCTTCAGACAGGTGCAAATGATGTGTATATCATTTCGGGAAACAGCGGAAAGGAATATTTGTTTCCGGCCATTAAACAGTGCATCTTAAATGTGGATTTGGAGGCACATCAAATAACGGTTCACATTATGGAGGGACTTCTGGATTTGTGATTTGATAACATAATTGTATGACAGGAGGGAATCGATGAATTACCATATTCTCACCCTGTTCCCCGATATGGTGCTGGATGGTTTAAATACCAGTATTATCGGCAGGGCAAAGGAAAAAGGACTGCTGTCCATAGAGGCAGTCAACATTCGTGATTATACCAGGGAAAAGCATGGTCATGTGGATGATGCTCCTTATGGAGGCGGCGCGGGCATGGTCATGCAGGCAGCTCCTGTGTGTGACGCATATAAGGCGCTGTGTGAGCGGCTTGGGAAGCATCCACGGGTTCTTTACATGACTCCTCAAGGCAGGGTGTTTAATCAGAAAATTGCTGAGGAGCTGTCAAAGGAGGAGGATTTGGTTTTCCTCTGCGGACATTATGAGGGGATTGATGAGCGTGCCCTGGAGCTGATTGTAACAGATTATCTTTCTATTGGTGATTATGTTCTCACCGGCGGTGAGCTTCCTGCTATGGTTATGATTGACTGTATCTCACGGCTGGTGCCGGGAGTCTTAAATAATGATGTGTCGGCAGAGATTGAGTCTTTTCATGACAACCTACTGGAATATCCTCAGTATACGCGGCCGGAAGTTTATGAGGGAAAGCGTGTGCCTGAGATTCTTCTTTCGGGACATCATAAAAATATTGAGATATGGCGCCGTCAGCAGTCTATTATGCGAACGCTGCAACGCCGTCCCGATTTGCTTAAAGAGGCGAATCTTTCAGAAAAGGAGCGCCAATTTCTGGAAGAGCAGACAGCCAAGCAGGATATGGAAAATTATGTGGGTTTGTCAAACATATGTTACACTGACCCTAAATAATCTCTAAGTACCTC
>CANPMS010000032.1 GCA_947575275.1 uncultured Clostridium sp.
GAGGTACTTAGAGATTATTTAGGGTCAGTGTAACATATGTTTGACAAACCCACATTTATGGTATACGGTCTCAAACGCCTGCTGCAGATCCTCCAAAATATCATCGATATGCTCCGTTCCGATAGAAAGACGTATCGTGTTGGATTTGATTCCTGTGGTCAAAAGCTCCTCTTCTGTCATCTGCGAGTGGGTTGTGGAGGCCGGGTGAATCACCAGGGACTTCACATCTGCCACATTTGCCAAAAGGGAGAATAATTTAAGACTCTCCGTAAACTGCTTTGCTTTCTCAGCATCACCTTTTATTTCAAAGGTAAAGATAGATGCCGCCCCATTTGGAAAGTACTTATCATACAGCTCCTTTGCATGACCATGTGCAAGAGAAGGATGATTGACGCGCTCTACCTGTGGGTGATTTTTCAAAAAATCCACCACCTTCAGCGCGTTCTCCACATGGCGCTCCACCCTCAGCGAGAGCGTCTCAAGACCCTGAAGAAGCATAAAGGAGTTAAACGGAGAGATGGTAGCACCCTGATCTCTCATAAGCGTGGTTCTCAGCTTCATAATATACGCCAGATTTCCGCACGCCTCTGTAAACACCACCCCGTGATAGGAAGGATTCGGCTGGCTCAATCCTGGGAACTTGTCATTCTGCGCCCAGTCAAACGCTCCTGAATCCACAATCACACCACCCATCACCGTACCGTGACCTCCAATAAACTTGGTGGCAGAATGCACCACTATATCGGCGCCATGCTCAATAGGGCGAACCAGGTAAGGTGTTGCAAAGGTACTGTCCACAACCAGCGGAATTCCATGGCGGTGCGCAATCGCCGAAACTGCCTCCAAATCAATCACATCTGAATTGGGATTTCCCAGAGTCTCCACATACAAAAGCTTGGTGTTGGGCTGTATGGCGCGCTCAAAACTTTCAGGGTCTCTCGGGTCTGCAAAGGTAACGCTCAAGCCCTGCTCCCTTAACGTATTGACAAACAGGTTGTAGGTACCTCCATACAGGTTCGCAGAGGAAACAATATGGTCTCCCGCCACTGCAATATTCTGCACCGCATAGGTGACTGCCGCTGAACCGCTTGCCGTCGCCAGAGCCGCCGCGCCTCCCTCCAGCGCCGCAATCCGCTTTTCAAACACATCAGAAGTGGGATTCATCAGACGAGTATAAATATTTCCCTCCTCTGTGAGACTAAATCGTCCGGCAGCCTGTGCCGAATCTTTAAATACATACGAAGTAGTCGCATAAATCGGCACTGCCCGGGCATCTGTCGCCGGATCTGGGCTCTCCTGCCCTACATGAATCTGAAGCGTCTCAAATCTGTAATTTTTACTCATACTGCACCTCTCCTATTCTTTAGCCGCACAGCTCTGCAATCGCCTGCGCAAATATCTTTGCACTCATCGCCAGATGTTCCACAACGGCAAATTCATCTGCCCCGTGCATCTTGTTGTCCGTTCCCGGCATGCTTGCACCGAAGGCAACACCGTTCTTTAAATCATGCACATACGTTCCGCCGCCGGTGGACTCGCAGCCTCCCTTCTCTCCGCTCCAGGTCTCGTACGCCTTTAAGAGCGTTCTCACGAACACCGAGTCTCCATCCACATGATGAGGACCAATCATGCCCTCATTAAGCAGCACAATTCCTGCTGCCTCCATGTTCTCTTTTATGACTTTCAGCACATTTCCCTCGTTTCCGCAGACGGGAACGCGGCTGTCAAACTCTCCGTCAACGCCTGCTGCCTCCACGGTCAGCATGGTAAACGCCAGCGTCAGCCTTCCGGACAGTTCATCCTCCATATCAACTCCCAGGGCAGTGCCGTTTACATCGCCGTGAGGCATCAGCGCAGCTATTTTCTTTATGACATCAATTTGGGCACAAGGAGCAAAAGGCAGCCGGCAGAGCAGCGTCAAAAGCCCTGTAATCGCATTATTGCCCTCCTCAGGTGTGGACGCATGGGCGCCCCTTCCCTCCGCAGTAATAATGACAAAATTGTCTTCCGGCACAAAACTGAAATGAATCCCGGTCTCCGCCTCTGTCTGCGCCGCATTTCTCTCAAGGGTTTCCACCTCAATACCTTCTATCGTTGCCTTGGCCTTGCCTGGAATCACGTTAATCTTCGTTCCCGCCTGAATGCTGACCAACCGCGGCAGCTCTTCGCTTGCCTCAAACCGCACAGTAAAATGCCCGGGAAGGCGACCTTTCTCAACGTTCACCACCGGATAGGACGCATCTGGAGAAAACGTCATCGGCGCCTCCTTCTCCACACTGTAATAATGTGCAATATCGGAGCTTCCGCACTCCTCATCGGTGCCCAGAATCAGTCGTACATTCTTTTTCAGGGGAATTCTCAATTCCTTCACCGCCCGCATGGCATAAAGCGCCGCCACCGCCGGTCCCTTATCGTCGGCAGTTCCGCGCCCGTAAATCTTTCCGTTTTTCACCACTGGCTCAAAAGGTCTGGTTACCGTCCACCCCTCTCCTGCAGGCACCACATCAAGATGAGCCAGAATATCAAGCTGACGGGGCAGCTCATTCAAATCCACGCTCCCCACATAACCATCATAATCTGTTGTCTTAAAACCATATCCGTCCGCCATATCCAGCGCTGTGTCCAGGCACTCCGCCACACCGGGGCCGAAAGGCATATCCTCCTCCGCCGGCATTTTCTCACTGTTGACACGGCACAACTCACAAATATCCTGCAGCATCTCATCTAAATGGGCATCAATGAAAGCGCCAATTTTTTCTTTGAACATGCGTAACCCCTCCATGTTGTTTCTATATCTAAATTGTTATTCCATCAACCCGCCCAGAGTTTCATTTACCAGCTTGCCGTCCGCCTTACCTTTCACGCGGGGCATCAGTGCCTTCATAATCTTTCCCTTATCAGCGGGAGCCGGATGTTCGATTTCCAGCTCTGCCAGCACCCCTTTGATTACATTCATAATCTCATCTGCATTCATGTCCTCCGGCGCAAATTCCTTGTATACTGCCAGCCGCGCTGCGGCTTCCTCACGGATGTCTGTCCGGTCTGTGGGAGCAGCGTCAAAAGTCTCCTGGGTCTGGCGGATTTCCTTCTTCACCACTGCATTCTCTTCGTCCTCCGTCAGCGGCTCCCGCTTATCAATTTCTGCGCTCTTAAGAGCAGACAGCAGCATAGACAGAGAGTCCTTTCTTGCCTTGTCCTTTGCCTTCATTGCCTCTACCATAGCGGCTCTTACAACATCAATCTTGCTCATGATATGGGTCTCCTTTCCTTTTCACACTATTTCTTATTCGCCATGCTCGGTGTTGAGACCTTTGGTCTCAACACCTTCTTGCCAATCGCCATGCCCCATCCTTGAGACCTTTGGTCTCAAGGATGTACGGCTCTCGCCGTATAAGACTCCGCGTATACTCCCATAAAGGAAGGAGGGAGGAAGCAAGCTTCCTCCCTCCTTCCTTTATGGGAGTATACGCTCCTTCTTGCATGGCTCGTTAGCTGCGCCCAAATTCAGACAGTTTCAGGTCGGGATTTCGCTCTTCGACCATGCCCACGCTCCAACTGTTCACGAACAAAAGCAGCGGCTGATCTTTCAAATCTTTAATACGCTTCATATCAGAGGTGCCCTGGATTCTTGCCACGTCAACCTCCTCTTTATTCTCAATCCAGCGGATATACTCATATGGCAGCTTCTCCAGCTTTACCTCCACATTGTATTCGTTCTCCAGACGGTAGAGCAGTACCTCAAACTGAAGCTCCCCCACCACACCGACAATAATTTCCTCCATGCCGGTATTAAACTCCTGGAAAATCTGAATTGCTCCCTCCTGCGCTATCTGGCTGACGCCTTTTAAAAACTGCTTTCGTTTCATCGTATCCACCTGACGCACCCGGGCAAAATGCTCCGGCGCAAAGGTGGGAATTCCCTCAAATTCAAACTTGTTATTGGACAGACAGAGCGTATCACCAATGGAGAAGATTCCCGGGTCAAATACACCGATAATATCTCCGGCAAAAGCCTCCTCCACAATCTTTCTGTCCTGAGCCATCATCTGCTGTGGCTGGGACAGGCGCAGCTTCTTGCCTCCCTGTACATGATTTACCTCCATACCCGCCTCAAACTTGCCGGACACAATCCGCATAAAGGCAATCCTATCCCGGTGTGCCTTGTTCATATTCGCCTGAATTTTAAACACGAACGCGGAGAAATCCTCCTTAAACGGGTCAATCTCCCCATGAATGGTCTTTCGCGGCAGTGGAGAGGTGGTCATCTTAAGGAAATGCTGCAAAAAGGTTTCCACACCAAAGTTAGTCAGCGCTGAACCGAAAAATACCGGCGACAGGTTTCCACGGCTGACCCGCTCCTGGTCAAACTCATCTGCTGCACCGTCCAAAAGCTCAATTTCATCCAAAAGCTGATGGTGATAATCTTCCCCAATTACGGACTCCACATCCGTGCCATCCACATCAAACGTTCTGGAGGCAATCTCCTTTTGCCCACCCATCGCCGCCATAAAGGTAGTGATCGTTTTCTCATGCCGGTCATATACCCCTTTAAAATTCTTTCCGCAGCCAATCGGCCAGTTAATCGGGCAGGTGCGTATTCCCAGAACATTCTCAATCTCATCCATCAACTCAAACGGATCCCGCGCCTCCCGATCCATCTTATTAATAAAAGTAAAAATCGGGATTCCTCTCATAACACAGACCTTAAACAGCTTAATCGTCTGCGCCTCAACGCCCTTAGAACCGTCAATTACCATAACTGCCGAATCCGCCGCCATCAGCGTCCGATAGGTATCCTCGGAGAAATCCTGGTGTCCCGGGGTGTCCAGGATATTAATACAATAATCATTATACTCAAACTGCATCACAGACGAGGTAACGGAAATTCCTCTTTCCTTCTCTATCTCCATCCAGTCTGAGACCGCATGCTTTGCGGCCTTCCGCCCTTTGACCGTCCCGGCAAGATTAATCGCTCCGCCGTAGAGCAGGAATTTTTCCGTCAGCGTGGTCTTACCTGCATCAGGATGGGAGATGATGGCAAAGGTTCTTCGTTTTTTTATCTCTTCTGCTATATTTGACAAGTGTCTGTCCTCCGTATTCTACTTCTTTCAAAATCACATCTTAATCCATGATTGTACCAGAGAAATCTGGCTTTGACAACCATGTTCCACCAGATACTTTCTACATAAAAATCCGATCCAGCAGCCGGTGGGCTACCTCATCCTTTGTCATCTTCCCCAGCTCCTCGGCGCCATCCTTCGTGATAATCGTCACAATATTTGTGTCTGTGCCAAATCCTGCCCCCTCGGTTCTGAGACTGTTGGCCACAATCATATCCGCATTCTTCTTTGAGAGCTTCACCCGGGAGTTCTCCAGCATATTCTGGGTCTCCATAGAGAAACCGCACAATACCTGCCCTGGCTTTCGGCGCTCACCCAGCCAAAAAAGAATATCGTCCGTCCGCTCCAGCTCAATATTCATATTACCCTCGGTCTTTTTCGTTTTCTCGGTCTTTACCTGCACAGGACGGTAATCAGCGACTGCAGCCGCCTTAATGATTGCATCCTGCTCTTCATAAAGCGATGTCACCGCATCAAACATCTCCTTGGCGCTCACCACATCAATCCGCTTTACACCAAGAGGCGTTTCAAGGTTCACCGGACCGCTGACCAGTGTCACCTCTGCCCCGCGCCTGGCTGCCGCGCGGGCAACGGCGTAGCCCATCTTTCCTGTGGAATGATTGGTGATATACCGCACAGGGTCGATTGCCTCGCAGGTGGGACCTGAGGTTACCAAAATTTTCTTTCCCGCCAAATCCTTCTCATATGCCGCCTCCTGCACCAGATATTCAAATAACATCTCCGGCTCCGGCAGCTTTCCTGCGCCTGTATCACCGCACGCCAGATAGCCGCATACCGGGTCAATTACCGTCATGCCATACCCGCGGCAGATTTCCAGATTATTTTGGGTAATCGGATTTTCATACATCCGGGTGTTCATAGCAGGCACGATATATTTTGGTTTTTTGCATGCCAGAAAGGTGGTGGTCAGCATATCATCTGCCAGCCCATGAGCCACTTTTGCTATCACATTCGCCGTGGCGGGCGCAATCATAAAGACATCCGCCCTTTTTGCCAGCTCCACATGCTCCACCTGAAACTGGAAATTCCGGTCAAACGTATCCACCAGACATTTATTTCCCGTCAGGGATTCAAACGTAACAGGTGTAATGAAATTTGTTGCGTGCTCTGTCATGATTACATGTACGTCTGCCCGTTGTTTTTTCAGCATACTGGCAAGCCCGGCTATCTTGTAGGCGGCGATTCCGCCTGTTACACCAAGCACCACTATTTTCCCCTGCAGCATCCTTGTCGTCCTCCTTAACGCCGTATCGAAAATGGCCATGCCGGAACACATGACCGCAATTCGGATTAAGTATATCACAATTTCCTGCCCAATAAAAGGGATTCTAATTGTGTTTCTGCGGGAAATATGTTATAGTGCAGCCATGAAGAGAAAGGAGAACTTCTGATGATTTTAGCGATAGATATGGGAAATACCAACATTGTGGTGGGCTGCATCGATTCTGAGCAGACTTATTTCATAGAACGCTTTACCACCAGCCACTCAAAAACCGGAACCGAATATGCCATAAACCTCAAAAGCATTCTGGAAATTCACCAAATCAGCCCCTCCCAGATAGAGGGTGCAATCCTTTCATCGGTGGTTCCTCCCCTGAACGCTGCAGTCAGCTCCGCCATTAAAAAAATTCTTGGCTACCACCCCATACTGGTAGGAGCAGGCATCAAAACCGGTATGAACATCATCATGGATAACCCGAAAACCGTGGGCAGCGACATGATTGTAGATGCGGTTGCAGCTATCCATGACTACCCCCTCCCCATTATCATCATAGACATGGGAACTGCCACCACCATGTCCGTAGTAGACCACTCGGGCAATTATATCGGAGGCGTAATCCTGCCGGGACTTCGGGTATCGTTAGATTCCCTGAGCAGCAAGACGGCTCAGCTCCCGTCCATCAGCCTTGACATTCCCAAGAACATCATCGGCAAAAATACCATCGACTGTATGCTCAATGGAATCATGTACGGCAATGCGGGCATGATTGACGGTATTATCGACCGTATGGAATCAGAACTTGGACAAGCAACAACTGTGGTTGCTACCGGAGGGCTGTCACGTTTTGTGGTTCCCCTGTGCAGGCATAAAATTATTTATGATGAGACGCTTTTGTTAAAAGGTCTGCTGATTATTTATGAGAAAAACAAAGAAAAAAATCCAGCGGGCTGATTACAGCCCCCGGATAATCTTCACATGATTGCGGATAATTGCATAATAGTTCCCGCCCTGCTCCTGTCCGAATTTCTTTACCAGTGCAGTATGAATTGAATTTAAATTTTTCCGCGGAATGGCATTTAAAATCTTCAAGATCACATCTCTGTCGCCTTCCAGACGCTCCAACCCGCTGCGCTCCAAAATCAACTCTAAATACTGACGCTCCCTCTCCTTCTTATTATTGCTGTAACCGGCAGAAAGCTCACCGCGGCACTCCGGATGCTCCTTTATAAAACGATAAACCGTATTGCCCGTCTCCTGTCCAAGATGATACTCTAAAATGTTGTGTATCAAAGACATATTGGAAATTTTAACCGTCTTGCAGAGCTGTTTTAGAAACTCAAAATCCTTCTCCGGTTCCTGGCAGCTGTCCTCATGGAAGATAGAAAGAAGCTGCTCCTCCCAGCCAAAATTTTTCTCCTCACCGGCAAAACAATCCTCCTCTGCCTGCGGCTTCACATCTTCCAGACTCTCACACTCCAGCCCCTTCATCCGCCGGACTTTGCAGCCTCTCTGCTGCCAGTAGCGGACAACTGCATCATAGCCGGTATCATTTGACACAATCACATATTCCTTTTTCCCCTCCAGCGACAAACGGCTTCCCAGCTCTGTCACCAACTGGAAATCCAACGCATTCTGACCCTCAAAGCACTTAATCCATTTGATGGCGCCCTTTTTCATCTCCATCAGACACACAATCCGATCATACCCCATATGAGCGCTTTTTTCTGTATAAAAAACAAGAATTTCGTCCTTGTCATCCAAAATGCTGATTAGCTCAACCCACACGTCATTGATATTCTCACTGTCAATCAAATACGTTTTTTTCATATCCATTCTCCATTTTTAAACTTTGACCTTATTATACGGTGTTTCCAAAGAATGGGTCAAGCATTTTGTTGCATTTACAGGAATTTAAATCCAATTACCCTGATGTTTGAAAAATCTGGAAGTATAAACCCAAAAGAATCCGTGAATCATTTTACTTGTATCGGAAGCGTACTCACAATGAATCTGATTTGCGGAGGTAAGGAACATGGCAGGCTATAAGGTTGAAATCTGCGGAGTGAACACGGCGAAATTGCCCCTGCTTACGAATGAGGAAAAAGACGCTTTGTGGGGGAGGATTCTGGATGGCGACATGGAAGCCCGGGAACAGTACATCAAAGGAAACCTGCGTCTGGTTCTAAGCGTAATCCAGCGTTTTTCCAACAGCAACGAGAATGTGGACGATTTATTCCAGATTGGCTGCATCGGACTAATCAAAGCAATCGATAATTTTGACATTACGCAGAATGTCCGCTTTTCTACTTATGCGGTCCCGATGATTCTCGGCGAAGTGCGCCGCTACCTTCGGGACAACAATTCTATCCGCGTCAGCCGATCGCTGCGCGACACTGCCTATAAGGCAATCTATGCCAGGGAGGGGCTGACCCGCAAAAACTCCCGTGAACCTACTCTGATGGAAATCGCACAGGAAATCGGCGTCAGCAAAGAAGACATCACTTACGCCCTGGACGCGATTCAAAGCCCAGTCAGCCTGTACGAGCCTATCTACACCGATGGCGGAGATCCACTCTACGTTATGGATCAAATTAGCGACAAAAAAAATCTAGAAGAAAACTGGGTCGAAGAAATCTCCCTCCGGGAGGCCATGGACCGTCTGCCCAAACGAGAACGCCACATCATCGATATGCGGTTTTTCGAGGGAAAAACTCAAACGGAAGTGGCTGAGGAAATCCACATCAGCCAGGCCCAGGTATCAAGGTTGGAAAAAAATGCACTGAAAACCATGAGAAACTATCTGAATTAATCGGTAAAAAATCCCCGGCAGAACATTGTCTGACCGGGGATTTTATAGCTCACGATTGCTAGACAGATGTCATCTTAAAGCCCTTCGCCTCCAGGCATTTCTCTACCCACTCACAGTCCTCCGTATTAAATACCATCACCGGTTTTCCTGACTCACGGTTGAAGGACAGATAGATATAATTCACATCAATATTGCTGCCGGAAAGCGCCAGAAGCAGGCGGTTTAAATTTCCCACCTGGTCTTCCACCTCCACGCCCAGCACATTCGTCAGACGGCAAAGATAACCTGCATCCGTCAGAATTTCCTGCGCCCCCTGAGGATCTGACACAATCATGCGGACGATTCCGTACTCCGCGCTGTCATTCGTCACAGAACCCAGAATATTAATCTGAGCTTCATTTAACATTGCCGTTATTTTCTGCATCGCACCTTTACGGTTTTCCGCATAGATGGAAACCTGTTTTAACATTTCATAATCCTCCTGCACAAATCTCACGTTCCTTGGACAGTATACCATAACAAATCTTAAAGTTCCAGAGAAATTTCGGCCTCCAGGCTTACTCCAGCGGGAAATGGCAGAACACAACTCTGTCGCCGTATTTTCTTCCTTCCGGGACTTTGGAGCTGCAAATTTCCTTTGCATAAGGGCAGCGGGTGTGGAACCGACAGCCGGACGGAGGGTTCACCGGCGATGGAATTTCACCGGAAAGCAGCTCCTTCTCCTCGCTTCTCAGCCTCGGGTCTGCCTTTGGAATCGCATTCAGCAAAAACTTCGTGTATGGGTGAAGGGGATGGCTGTACAGCGCCTCTGTTGCTCCTGCCTCACAGATACTTCCCAAAAACATTACACACACCCGGTCCGCAATAAACTTTACCACACTTAAATCATGGGAGATAAACAAGTATGTCAACTTGTGCTGCTCCTGCAGATCCTTTAAAAGATTCAGCACCTGGGATTGAACGGACACATCCAGGGCGGACACCGGCTCGTCACAGATGATCAGCTTCGGGTTGAGTGCGATGGCGCGGGCAATACCGATACGCTGACGCTGACCGCCGGAAAACTGGTGGGGGTAACGGTCATAAAATTCCTTTGGAATCCCAACCTCCTGCATCAACTCCTTAACCCGCTTTTCCAGCTCCTTTTTATCCTTCATGCCATAGGTATTCAGCGGCTCAGAGATAATTGCCTTCACGCTCATGCGGGGATTTAAGGAGGCATATGGGTCCTGAAAGATAATCTGCATCTGTCTGCGAATTTTGGTAAATTCTGACTGGCTGATATGTGCAATATTAGTTCCCTCGAATTTAATCACTCCCGAAGTCGGCTCCAAAAGCCGAATCAGCAGACGCCCTAGGGTACTCTTTCCACAGCCGGATTCACCCACCAGAGCCAGGGTCTCACCCTCATAAATCTCCAGATCCACATCCGATACCGCATGAACCACTACCGGATTCTTTTTGGAGCCTCCGATAGGAAATTCCTTTACCAGATGCCTGGCCTCAAGCAGGAGCTTTCTCTCAGTCTTATTTTCCATCTGCCGACACCCCGCTTTTGTACTTAAAACAGCGCACTTTATGCTCAACGCCTGTCTGATACAGACCGGGTTTCTCCCGGAAACACCGCTCCGAAGCCTCGTCGCAGCGGGTACAGAAATTGCAGCCCTCAGGAAGATGCAGAAGATTTGGCACCATGCCCTGAATCGCGTAAAGCCTCTCTGCCTTTGTATCCAGTCTCGGTATGGATTTCAGCAGTCCTTGGGTGTAAGGGTGCTGCGTATGTTCAAACAGTTCAAAGGTTTCCGCCTGCTCCATCACCTTCCCTGCATACATCACATACACATAATCACAGACTTCCGCCACCACCCCCATATTATGGGTGATTAAAATAATAGACGTTCCCTGCTCTCTGCACAGCTTCTTCATCAGCCGCAGAATTTGCGCTTCGATGGTCACATCCAGAGCCGTAGTAGGCTCATCCGCAATCATTACCTTGGGTTTACAAACCATTGCCATGCCAATCATCACCCTCTGGCGAAGTCCGCCGGAAAGCTGATGGGGATAGCTGTTATAGCGCTTCTCCGGCTCCGGGATTCCCACCTCCCGGAAAATCTCGATGACACGTTTCTTTGCCTCCGCCTTTGACACATCCTGATGGAGAAGGATTGCCTCACAAACCTGCCTTCCCACCGGATACACCGGATTTAAAGAGGTCATCGGCTCCTGAAATATCATGGAAATCTCATTGCCGCGCACCTTGGACATCTCTTTGGCGGAAAGATGGGTAATATCGCGTCCATTCAGGAGGATTGTTCCGCCCACCACCTTTCCCGGGTGGCGTAAAAGTCCCATAATGGACATGGCAGTCATGCTCTTTCCACAGCCGGACTCTCCAACAATTCCGATAATTTTCCCCGGGGGAACACAAATGCTCACTCCGTCCACCGCCGGAATTTCACCCTTTGCCGTAAAGAAATGGGATTTGAGGTCCTTTATATCCAAAACAATCTCTTCGCTCATGTCTCCTCCTTACTGTTCTTTTAAGTACGGATCCAACACGTCCCGCAAGCCGTCACCTAAAAAGTTAAACGCCAGGGTCACAATCATAATTGCCGCACTGGGCGCAATGGACAGCCATGGTTCAGAAAACAAATACTTCTTCCCCCGCACCACCATCAGACCCCAGCTGGCGCTGGGAGGCTGCGCCCCCACGCCCAGGAAGCTTAAAGATGCCTCAGACAGGATCGCCGAAGGGATATTCAGCGTAAACAGCACAATCAGGGACGGCAGGCAGTTGGGCAGAATATGGCGAAACATAATCCTCCACCTCTTCACGCCGATGGAGCGGGCCGCCTCCACATACTCCTTCTCCTTTAAGGACAGCGTCTGCGCCCGAACCACCCGCGCCGTGGAAGCCCAGTTCACCAGACTTAATGCAATAAAAATATTAATCAGACCACCGCCCATGGTGTACATGACCACCATAGCCAGAAGCAGTGATGGAAACGCCAGCATTACATCAGCCAGGCGCATAATAATAAAATCTGCTTTCCCCCCGTAAAAGCCGGCGCACATGCCAAGAATCGTACCAATAGACATGGAGATAAGCGTGGGTACAAGGCCTATGGTCAGGGAAATCCGCGCACCAAAGATAATCCGGCTTAAAACGTCACGTCCCAGCTCGTCCGTACCCAGCCAGTGGGCTGTGCTGGGAGGCTGTAAGCGGTCTGCCAGGCTCTGCTTTAAGTGATCATAGGGCGCTGCCACAGGAGCAAACACCGCAATTAAAATCATCAGTAAAATCAAAACTGCTGAGAATGCTGCCAGCTTATTCTGGCGCACCAGCGTTTTTGCTTTGTCCAGCCATGTATCAGACTCTCCAATCTCTCCATGGTGCCCCAGAGACCCTGCTGACAGATTCGAGTCTGTATTTGTTCCTGATACTGCCATGCTACGCCCCCTCCCTCACTCTCGGATCCGACACATGATAGAGTAAATCCGCCGCCAGATTTCCCACAATGATTAGTCCCGTAGTAAAAACAACGGTTCCCTGAAGAAGCGGCATATCTCTTGTCTCAATAGCGTTAACCGCCAAACGCCCGATGCCGGGAACGCCAAACACGCTCTCCGTCAATACTGCGCCGGACAGCATGCTGGAAATCTGCAGCGCCATCATCGTAACCACCGGAAGCATAGCATTTTTCAGAGCATGTCCAATGATTACCCCCGACTCACGCAGCCCCTTCGCCCGAGCTGTACGGATAAAATCATTCTGCATGATTTCCACCAGATTAGAGCGGGTCATACGGGCAATGCTGCCTGCTGAATTCCATCCCAGCACGATTGCCGGCAGAACCATCGCACGCGCCGAATCAAAACCAGATACGGGAAACCATTTTAACTTGAATGCGAACACATACTGCAATACCAGCGCAGTCATAAATACCGGCATGGAAACCCCCATCAATGCGCATCCCATAAACAGACGGTCCAGCAGATGATTCTGACGGATTGCCGCCGCAATCCCCGCCACAATTCCAATCAGCCATGCAATCAATGCAGCCAGAATCGAGAGCTTTACCGTATTGGGAAACGCATCAAGAATAATTTGGGTCACATTTCTGTTCAGACGGTAAGAAGTTCCGAAATCCCCCTTCAGGGCGTTGGCCACATACTGAACAAACTGTATGTACAGCGGCTGATCCAGCCCCATCTCCTTGCTGATTTTCTCAATTACCGCCGGATTGACATGCTCGCCCATCATAGTGGTGACCGGATCCCCCGGAACCACACGCAGCATAATAAAAATCAGCAGCACCACGCCAACCAGCACCGGAATTGACACTGCAATACGTTTCAGCGATCTCTTTAACACTGGGAACCCCCTTCCTGTCTCTGATCCTGGCAATCAGGACTTTCGTTATGAAAAGAATGCCGCAAAACCGATTGCTGATTTTTGCGGCACCCTTTATTCTGTCTTACTGCATTCTTCCCTAATTGCTCAGGGAGATATTGTAAAATATAATATCACTGAGTCCGCTCCACAACGGCTTAAAACCGTCTACACGCTTGCTTACTGCAAACAAGTGGAGTCTGGAATACATCGGAACCCACGCAGCATCTTCGTGGATCAGCTTCTCTTCCAAAGCGTTATACTCTGCAATTCGCTCGTCCTCATTCACAATCGTGCGGGCTCTTGCCACACGCTCCATAACTGCCGTATCCGGATAGTTGATGGAACGGATTTTCGTTTTCTCCTCGTTTCCAAAGAAGGTATAGATAAAGTTGTCAGGATCATTGTAATCCGCGCTCCAGGTGGACATGAAAGAGCCAAGCTCACCGGATTTTCTGGTCTCAAGCCAGGTAGACTCATCATAGTTTTTAATTTCCGCATTGATGCCCACAGCAGCAAGCTGATCCTTAATAATTTCAAGCGCCATGGCGACCGTGTCAGAGGCAGAGCTGTCCGCAGCAATCTCCATGGTAAAGCCGCCTGCATAACCTGCCTGCGCCAGCAGCTCCTTTGCACCGTCCGGATCATAATTGATTACAGTCTGGTTTGCATTAAAGCCAATCAGACCGTGGGGGAATATTCCCTGCTCCACCTGTCCGCGGCCTCCGTAGAGCGCATCAAGAATTGCCTGACGGTCAATGGACATCTGTACTGCCTTTCGCACGTTCAAATCATTCAGCGGCTCAATATTAAAGTTCATGGTGAAATAAGTAGTGCCGACACGCGGCCCCTGAACAATCTGATCCGGGTAGGCAGCTGTAAAGCGGTCAACTGCATCCGCCACATAATCCAAATCAATAATGTCAAGTTCGCCGCTCTCAAACATCATGGTCTGGGTCTCCGTATCGGGAATAATCTTTATTACTACGCCGGGAAGCTCAGCCGCCCCCTTCCAGTAATCATCATTTCTCACCAGCACCAGCTGGTCGTTAAATCTCCAGGAAGCGAAACGGAACGGACCGGTTCCCACCGTTACGCCCGGCTCCATACCGAACTGGTCACCTGCCGCCTCAGTCGCCTCGCTGTCATAGATGGATACGCCTGGTGAAGAAATACACGCAAGAAAACCTGCAAACGGCTCCTCCAGCGTTACCTTCACTGTATAATCATCCACCAGCTCCACGCCCTCCAGCGCTTCCGTCTGCCCTTCCAACAATTTACCGGCGCCCTTAATCTGATCGATAAACTCAGTGTTTACGCCACCCTCAACTGTCAGCAGGCGGTTGAATGTATAGATTACATCCTCCGCAGTAAAATCATTTCCGTTATGAAACTTAACACCCTGCCTCAAATAGAAGGTGTACTCCAGTCCGTCATCAGAAATATCCCAACGCTCCGCAAGACTGGGAACAATACTGGAATTCCCCCCATTGTCCACCTCAATATCCACCAGACGATCATAAACATTGATCGGGATTAGATAATCCTTTGAAGTCTTCTGCACATCTGCAGTCTGAATATCCGCATTCAGAGCGCTCACCAGAAATCCATCAGTATCTATCTCACTCATGTCTTCAAAATCTGCCGTACTCGTTGACTCCAAAACACCGCCCGTAGTGGGGGAATCAGAATCTCTACTGCTTTTACCGCAGCCGGTCAGTGCAAAACTTAGGGTCATCACCGCAACGAGAGTCAGGCTCACATGTCTTTTCATAATTGAATCCTCCTCTTTCCATTCTGTTATCTGTATCCATTAATACCATAACATAACATGTTTTTCAACTATTTTTTACAGTTTTCATACCAACCCAGACATGCTTCATGCCAAATTTCCCAGCTTTCCTCACACTCCCGGTTTATCTGAGCAAGCCGCTCATTCCCCTGTCCGTTCTCAGACGCAGGATGTTCTGCCTCCCACTCCCACAGCTCTTCCCAAAGCCTGTTCCGGGCCCGGATAAGCTCCCCGTACCGCTCGCCTGACGCTTCCAGCTTTTCCCGCGCAAGCCTCAGTTTCCAATCCAGATATGCCTCCTCCTCAGGAATCTCCTTCAGCCTGTGGCGCTCCGCCTTGGGAACTGCACGGATTCCTGCAATCAGAGCTGCATCCTCTGCACTCACCTGAGCCGCAATCGACATTTCGCTGTCCTCTCTGCCCGCCCGTTCCAGATAATGGGCATATCCAAAGGGATAGTACATCACACCATGCCCATCAAAAATCAGAACAGAATCCGCCACCTGGCAGATAAAATACCGGTCATGAGAAACGAACAAAATCGTTCCAGTATATGCCCGAAACGCCGATTCCAACGTTTCTTTTGCCTGAATATCCATATGATTTGTAGGTTCATCCAGCACCAGGAAATTTGGACGGCTATGCAGGATCTCCGCCAGCACCAGTCTCGCCTTCTCTCCTCCAGAAAGGTCACTTACGCGCTTTGATGCCTCCCTGCCAGAAAACAGATAGGCGCCCAGAGTGGTGCGTACCTCCTTTTCCGACATGGAGGGAAATAAATCATGAAAATGCTGCGCCACAGACTTCTCCGATTCAATTTCAGCTGAATGCTGATCAAAATAGCCAATCGTAATATGATTGCCCAGGGAAAACCGGCTTTCATGGGAGGCACCTCCCTCTTTTTTCCCCTTCCTGCGCGGGGGAATTAACCCTGCCACCGTTTTCAAAAACGCAGTTTTCCCCACGCCATTATCACCCAAAATCCCAATTTTCTGTCCACGACGGACGCGCAGGGTGACTTCCAGCAGCGTCCGGTCATAACCAATTCCCGCATGCTCCGCCTCAAGAACCCACTTGCTTCCCGGAATCAGGGGCTCCATAGCTTCTGCAAACAGATGCACGTCATCTGACTCCGGCGGCTCCACATGCCCCATGCGCTCCAACTGCTTTTTCTTTGCTCTGGCAAACGCTGCCTTGGACGGCTTATTCTTAAACCGCTCAATCACCCGATTAAGCCTTGCCGCCTCCTCTTTAGCGCGTCCGTACTCCTTCCTCTGCCTGGCAATTCTGCGCAGCTTCTCCTGACGGTACTCAGTGTAGTTTCCCGGAAACCGTGACAATTTCCCTCTGCCGACCTCATACACCACATCCACTGTTCTGTCCAAAAAAAAGCGGTCATGAGATACCATTACCACCGCGTGGGGATATCCCTTCAGATACTGTTCCAGCCACTCCGCCGCCGGAATGTCCAGATGGTTGGTGGGCTCATCCAGCAGCAAAATATCCGGCTTCATGAGTAAAAGGCGGATTAGAGCAATCTTTGTCTGCTCTCCCCCGGAGAACTCTCTAAGCCGCTTTTTCCGGTCATCCATCACAAAGCCAAATCCTGTAAAAAGGCGGTTGAACTCCCGCTCATACTCAAACCGCTCCCTCTCAAAGCTGCCGCCTGCCGGACAGCAGGATACCATCTCCTCCTCCACCGTCCTGCTGCCGTCAGAAAACGCCTGCTGTTTCAACATTCCCACTGTCACCCGGAAGGATTTAAAAATCCCCGTCCCCTGACGCCTGTCGTCCCGATCCAACTCCAGCTCCCCGGCAATCAGCTTTAAGAGCGTGGTTTTTCCCGCCCCATTTTTCCCAACAACCGCAATCTTTTCATTTCCCCTGATTTCAAAATTAATATGTGATAAAATTACCGTACCGCCCAAAGAGACGGTTCCGTCCGCAATCTGATATAACATAGGCTGCCTTCCTATAAAGTAGAACAAAGAGTCCGGCTTGCCGGACTCTCGCGCCGGAGCGCGGTTGCCACAGCAACCATTTTCCCTGAGCGCAAAGTGCGTATCCCCGGAGGGTTTTGCTTTATAGGACGCAATTTCCTATAAAGAAATAAAAAGACCAGACATTCATCTGGTCTTTTCAGGCGTGCGCGAGAAGATTCGAACTCCCGACACCTTGGTCCGTAGCCAAGTGCTCTATCCAGCTGAGCTACGCACACGCATTCGCAGCAACTTTTACCACTGCAACGGTATGTATTTTACTCCATTGCCATCGATTTGTCAAGGACTTTTGCGTATTTTTTCCCCATCTGCATCAAGTTACACTGACCCCAAAAGATAGTTGACAAATTGCTGGGCCGTGCGCCCGGAAATACCACCGTGGCTCAGCTCCCATTTATTCGCCTCCACCCGCAGTGCCTCATCAGACATGGTAATGCCAAAACGGCGTGCCAGCTCGATAACAATATGGAAAAACTCCTTTTGCGTAGGCTTGGAGTAGCTGATGGTCACACCAAAACGGTTTACTAAAGACAGCTTCTCCTCCATAGTATCAGAGCGGTGCATACCATTATCATGCTCCATGTCATTCCTGTCGCTCCAGCTCTCCCTAATCAAATGGCGGCGGTTGGAAGTGGCATAAATTAAAACATTATCCGGTCGTGTCTCCACACCGCCTTCAATCACTGCCTTCAAAAATTTATACTCCACCTCAAACTCCTCAAAAGACAAATCGTCCATATAAATAATAAACTTATAATTCCTGTTCTTAATTCGCCCAATCACCGCCGACAAATCCTTAAACTGGTGCTTGTAAATCTCAATCATGCGCAGACCATGACCGTAAAACTCGTTGACGATTGCTTTGATACTGGTAGACTTACCCGTTCCACTGTCACCAAAAAGCAGCACATTGTTAGCCTTCTTTCCCTGCACAAACGCCAAGGTGTTATCCACCAGTTTTTTCTTTTGAAGCTCATAACCGATCAGGTCGTCAAGCATCACCGTATCCATATTGTTAATGGCACAGAAGGTCACGTCCCCGCTTTCACCTGACTGGATGCGGAAGGCCTTATTCAGGCCGAACATGCCCACGCCGTAAGCCTTATAAAATCCGGTTACCCGGTCAAAAAATTCATTTTCATTTTGCGCCTGCTCCAGCTCAAGGCTCAGCGCCTGCACCTTCTCGCTGACATTCTTATTATACATCAGCTCTCTCTTTTCAATAGCCCGGTAATCGGAAATCCGGCTGAAACAATCTATCCCTAGGTACTGCTCCAGATTGGAAAAATCGTAGTGGAACAGCTCCATAAATGCCAGGAAATCTCCCTTGGCAAAGCCGTTTACACTTCCTTTTCCGGCGCCCACCTTCTCACAGGTAATACTAAAGGGGTTTTCGCTGGTAATCAAAAGAAAGGTCAGATAATTCGCCCATAGATTCCGGTCAAATCCATAGTCCGTTGCCACCTGTAAAAGATGCTTTATCTGAGTAAACACCCGGGTCTGTAATTCCTCTTTCGTCTGACTCTTATCGTCCATCCGTCGGACAATATCTGCCAGTTCCATCAAAATTGTATCCTTGGGCATATCACCGTAAATCAGCAGCTTTGAAACAATTTTATACATGCTCTGTTCCTCCTGGATTTCTCTTACGCTGCAATAAATTTTTTAATATCCTCGCGCAGACTATTGCATTCGTCATTATATACCTTTAAATTCACGATATGGTTAAACCCTATATACATAATTCCAATTAAAGATTTTGCGTCAACAACGATACTGCCGCAGCTTAAGTCCATCTCAAACGGATATTTCTCCACTTTATTTAAAAAATCCAGAACCTCCTCAAGGCTTTTAAAGATCACACTGATCTCACTCATAGTTTACCATCTCCTTCCAGCTATCTATGGTAACCAGATTCCCTCATGTCTATACGTTCCGCTTTTATTTCTCACCCCGGCTCATCGTCTCATGTTCTTCCCGTATTTCCTTGTACAGGCGGTAAAAACTCCAGTGAATATTGTGCTCTGTCACCATTGCTTTTAATGCAATCTTCGGCACGCCTGCCTTCCTAAGATTCAAAAGAAGCTCGTCCAGCCTCCTTCCGGCAAAATTGTGCAGAACCAGCATCTCATCAGGAATTACCGGAAACTCTCCGGAAGATTCCGCTCCGCGCTTTTCTTTCTGCTCCATGCCATTCCCGCCCAGAAGCACACCTACAAGCTCCGTCACCTGATCCGGCGCTACGTTTTTAATCCGCACTCCCATACGCACCAGAACGCTCTTTAATTTTGCAATATGCGGCGACGGATTTGGGTTATAGTAGAGAACAACCTCCCGCACCGTATTTCGTTTTATCATAATTCCCATCCACCTTTCCTACCAATCAAAAACCCTGAACCTCCAACCGGAAATTCAGGGTTTTTCATGCCGCAGGCCGGAATCGAACCGGCACGGGAGATTAGTCCCGCAGGATTTTAAGTCCTGTGCGTCTGCCAGTTCCGCCACTGCGGCATTTTTGGCTGACTCGCCACCGATACAAAATCGCCTTCATACCGGAAAAAAGTTTGATTCATAAGAATACTCTTATGAATCAAGCAAGCGACCCGAATGGGACTCGAACCCACGACCTCCGCCGTGACAGGGCGGCGCTCTAACCAACTGAGCCATCGGGCCAGGCTTATATGGCTGTTACTGCTTAGATAAAAGCAGGTACTGCAACAAATGGACCTTCGGGGACTCGAACCCAGGACCGACCGGTTATGAGCCGGTTGCTCTAACCAACTGAGCTAAAGGTCCGAAATCTCGGTGGTATTTTCACCGTCTGTATACGATTACCAGCGCTTATTCATCTTTGGTAAATCGAAACTCCCCGAGTAGGACTTGAACCTACGACAGCGCGGTTAACAGCCGCGTGCTCTACCGACTGAGCTATCGAGGAATCTATCCCACCTCTCGGTGGGCAGTGTATGTATTATAAAATGGATGCCTGCGTTTGTCAAGCAGTTTACACGATTTTTTATCTATCCTTCCCTCTTTTTCTTAACGCTCCTGTTTTCTCTTACGGCAGGTTTCCACAAAATCTGCCAATACCAGGCTGCCGTCTACGGTATCTTCACGGCGATAACGAAAGCACATGCGCTCCGGATGCCACTGCACACAGTAAATTGGCAGTGTCCGATGCTCCAGCGCCTCCACAATGCCATCCTCCGCCCACTGCCGCGCCACAAGTCCCTCCCCCAGCTTATCCGCTGCCTGATGATGAGAGCTGTTGACAAAAAATTCACTGCCGTACAGCCGCTCCAGCCAGGAGCCCTTCTCTGCGTGGGACGCATGAGCTTTATCCTGATTCGCCCCCGCACCCCGGGTGTGCCTCTGTGTTGTACCGATATGCTGAATCAGCGTCCCTCCAAAATACACATTAATCATCTGATGCCCGCGGCAAATACCGAACACCGGCTTTCCTGCTTTCACGAAAACATCAAGCATTCCCAACTGAAGCTCATCAAGCGCCCTGTTCATACCTTCACTGCCATTATTTTTCTGACCATAGCGCGCAGGGTCAATATCACAGCCGCCGGGAAGCAAAAGCCCGTCAAAATCCCCTGCCGCTTCCGGCGCAGTAACCGGCACAGGCGCTGCGCCCACGCCGGAAACCGCTTTCAGGTAATTATTCAGCTGTTTTCCAACTCCCACAACTGCAACTCTTATTTCTCTACTCATGATTTAAAATCTCCGTCTGTCACTTTAAAACATGCCACAAAATGCCCCGGTTCCACTTCAATCAGAGTCGGCTCCTTCTTCGCGCAGATTCCCTCCTTGACATAGGGGCAGCGCGCTGCAAAACGACAGATTGGCTGTGGATTAATCGGGCTGGTGATCTCCCCCTTAATCAACTGACGCTCACGGCGGTTATGAAGCCGCGGCACCGGGATTGCCGACAAAAGAGCCTGGGTATAAGGGTGCAGCGGATTCTCAAAAAGCTGCTGGGCAGGAGCCTTCTCAATCATCTGTCCCAGGTACATCACAGCAATATCATCCGAAAAATGGTTGACCACAGATAAATCGTGGGTGATGAAAATGTAGGTCAGCCCATGCTGCTTCTGTATCTCTTTCATCAGATTCAGAATCTGTGCCTGAATCGATACGTCCAATGCAGACACCGGCTCGTCGCAGACAATAAACTGGGGTTCCATTGCCAGAGCACGGGCAATACCGATTCTCTGGCGGCGTCCGCCGTCCAGCTCGTGGGGATAGGTATTGATCAACCTCTCCGCCAGTCCCACCGTGTTCATCAGTTCCAGCACCCGCCGAAATCTTGCGTCACTGTCCTTATACAGTTTGTAGAGCTTAAGGGGTTCCTCAATAGCCTGGCTCACTGTCATACGAGGATCCAGAGAAGAAAACGGATCCTGGAAAATCAACTGCATATCCTTTCTGTTCCTGCGCATTTCCCGCTTATCCAGACGGGTAATATCTTTTCCATCAAACCAGATTTCTCCCGCTGTGGGCTCTAAAAGCCTCAGGATCGTTCGTCCCGTAGTGCTTTTTCCGCAGCCGGACTCTCCCACGATTCCCAGAGTTTTACCCCGCTCCAGCTTAAAGCTCACATCATCCACCGCATGGAGTCTGCCTCTGGGCGTGTCAAAATATTTCTTCAATCCCTTTACTTCCAACAACGTCTCGCCCAAACCGCTTACCTCCCTTCCTCCGCATCCTTATCAGCGCTTTTTCGGATAACCTGGCTCTCATTCGTATGCTCATACATCCAACACCGTACCAAATGTCCGTTACCAACCTCATACTCTCCCGGCATCTCACCTTTGCATTTCTGCTCCCATGGCTTCCCTTCACAGTAATCACACCTCGGATGGAACGGGCAGCCTGACGGCAGGTTGGTGGGATCCGGCATCAAGCCCTTAATAGGCTTTAAACTGGCCTGCCGGTTCTCAATGTCGGGAAGGCTGTTAAATAATCCCTCTGTGTACGGGTGGCAGGTGTTGTCAAAAATCTCCTCCAGAGAGCCGTACTCAATGATGCTCCCTGCATACATAACTGCCACGTCGTCACAAATTTCAGCCACAATACCCAAATCGTGGGTGATCATCAGCATCGCCATATTATACTGACTTCTCAGGTTGCGCATCAAATCCAAAATCTGTGCCTGAATGGTAACATCAAGAGCGGTAGTAGGTTCATCGGCCAGAAGCAGCTTGGGATTACATGCCAGTGCAATTGCAATTAGTACACGCTGTTTCATGCCGCCGGAAAATTGATGAGGATACTCATCCAGACGCTCAGCAGGGATTCCCACAGTCTCCAGCATCTGCTTGGCACGCTCTCTCGCTCCCTTGTCATCCAGGTCTTCATGCAGCCTCAAAGACTCCGCAATCTGCTCCCCCACAGTCAGCACCGGATTTAATGCAGACATGGGATCCTGGAAAATCATTGACACCTTGCTGCCGCGGATAACTCCCAGCTCCTTTTCCGACTTTTTCAGAACATCCTCGCCCTCTAAAAGAATCCGGCCTCCTGTCACCCTTCCCTGAGGCTCAGGAATCAATCCAAGCACAGAAAGAGCCGTGGTGGTTTTTCCCGCCCCGGTCTCACCTACCAACCCCAGGGTTTTTCCTTCCTCAATAGAAAGACTGACACAATTCACTGCCTGAGTAATCTCTCCGTCAGAATGATACTGGATTGTCAGGTTTTTTATATCGAGAATCTTATCCGTCATAACCTTCTCCCTCCTATTGTTTCATGCGCGGGTCAAGGGCATCACGCAGACCATCACCCAAAAGGTTCAGACCAAAGATAGATGCAAAGATTGCCAGTCCCGGGGTCAGAACCATGTGCGGATACAGGCGCATATACTGTCTGCCCTCCGAGAGCATATTTCCCCATTCGGGAGCCGGAGCCTGAATGCCAAGCCCCAGAAAGCTCAGAGAGGAAATGGCCAGAATTGCGCTGGCGAAAATAATGGTTGCCTGCACGATAATCGGAGCCAGACAGTTCATCAGAATATGCTTATTGATAATAATGAACGTGGGAGCGCCAATGGCGCGCGCCGCTTCCACATACTCCATATCGCGAACAGTCAGTACTGCCGAGCGCACAATACGCGCAAACCGGGGTACACGTGAAATACCGATGGCAAGAATCATATTCACCACGCTGGTTCCCATAGCTGTCACAATGGCGATTGCCAAAAGCATTTCCGGCAGACACAGCATTACATCCATGACACGCATTACCAGCTCATCAAACCAGCCGCCTGCAAAACCGGCCGCTGCTCCCAGCATTCCCCCGATTACAAGTGCAAACGTGCAGGAAACAAAACCAATCATCAGAGAGGTTCTGGCTCCAAATACCAAACGGGCAAACATATCACGCCCCATGGCATCAGTGCCCAGCCAGTGAGCGGTACTGGGCATCTGCAGACGCTCCTTCACATTCATGCCGATTGCCGCCTGGTTATAGTCCAGAAACAATGGCGCCAACAATGCGGCAATCACAATAATAAGAATAATAATTAAACCCAAAACACCCATACGGTTGCGGGTAAAACGATACCATATCTCATGAAACTGGGTACGCTTTTTATATTTTTTTAGAATCTCTTTTCTGCTCATTTCCTTCATTGCAGCGTCCATGCCTATTTCCCTCCTTTCACATATTGAGAACGGAGCCTGGGATCCACATAGGCAAAAATCACGTCTACTACCAGATTACAGATGCCAATACAGAGCGCCATCACCACCAGGCAGCCCAGAATTACAGGCGTATCGCGGGTATTGATGCCATCCATCAGAAGCCGCCCCAGCCCCGGATAGGAGAACACGGTCTCTGTCAGTACCGAACCACCCATCTGGGTTCCAATATTCATGCCCACCACAGTAATAACGGGAAGAAGCGCATTCTTTAAGGCGTGGTGATAAATTACATCATGCTTACCAACGCCCTTTGCCCGCGCTGTGCGGATATAATCCTGACTGAGTGACTCCAGCATAGAGGAGCGCGTAGTTCGCATCGTGGTTGCCATGAAGGAGGCGCACAAAGTAATTGCCGGCAATATAATTCCCTTTAGCGTTGCGCTGCCCGTAGACGGGAACCAGCCCAGGTATACGGAAAATAAAAGAATCAGCATCAATCCGAGCCAGAAGGAGGGCAATGCAATACCTACCATACCAAATGCCGCTGTAAGATTGGAAAACAGAGAATTTGGCCTCACCGCAGACCGGATTCCTATGGGGATACTTAAAATTGTACAGAGTGCCATGGATACTGCTACTAACAACAGAGTATTGGGGAACCGGGCAGCCACCTGAGCCAGAACCGGAAGTCCGGAAACGTAGGAGTTTCCAAAGTCGCCGCGGCATAGCCCCAGCACATAACTGAAGTATTGCAGCACAAACGGCCGATCCAGCCCCAGCTCATCTCTGAGCTGTACCGCTGCTTCCGGCGTATACGCCGTTCCCAAAATTGTCGCCGTCACATCGCCCGGTGTCAGGTAAAGGATCAGGTAAATGATAAAAATTACGCCCAACACTACTGGGATTAACGCAAGCAGACGTTTGATAACATATTTATACATACAAATATTCCTTTCTTCTTACTCTTTCAGAAAAAGCACACAACTGATCCAACAGTAATCTGCTTCCTGTAGGCGAAAATAACTCTTGCCGTGGACAACACTTGCCCACGGCAAAAAAGCTTACCATATCAAACCTGTTTGCTGCTTATGTATTAATAATGAAGCTCATGAAGATCGATGATAGACTCGCCGTCCACATACACACCCTGCAGTCCTGCATGAGTCACCGTGAAGGTATCTGCCACATAGCAGGGCGCCCAGGGAGCATCTTCCATAACAATTCTCTGCACTTCTGCGTAAAGCTTCGCACGCTCATCACTGTCAGCTGTTCCTCGTGCATCCTCGAGAAGCTTCTCCACCTCGTCGTTGGAATAGTGAGAATAATTGTAACCCCCAATGGCATCCTGAACAAACAGGCGGGGGTACACAAGCTCCGGATCCGGCTCGGCGCCCCAGCTTAGGCAGTAACACTCAATCTCATTGTTATCAAACATACTTTGACGAACGCTGGTCTCATAGCGGGAAATCTGAGCGTTAATACCGATCTGTGCCAGGTATACCTGAACCACCTGAGCAAGACTTTCACCAGTATCATTAAACACTGCAATCGTAGTATCAAAACCGTTGGGGAAGCCTGCCTCTGTAAGAAGCGCTTTTGCCTTCTCTACATCATAAGTATAATTGCCCGGATTCTCCACATATCCAAGGGAGGTCGGGGGAACCACAGTATAGCTGACCTTCCCCAGACCTTCAGCAACCACTTCCATTACATCTTCGCGGTTGATTGCATACTCTACCGCCTGCCGAACCAGCTTATTGTCAAACGGCGCCTTATCAACACTCATACCAAAGTACTGGATTACGGTGCCGCTGGTAGAATGAAGCTCAACATTCGGATCCGCAGATACCAGGTCGTACTCCGTCGTATTGAACCTATAGTTCACATCTGCCTCTCCAGTCTGAATCATAACGGTACGGCTGCTTGCCTCCGGTACATATTTGAAAGTGATGCTGGTATTCTTAGCAGCAGTCTCCTCATCAAAGTAATTTTCATTTTTCTTAATCACAACGCTGTCACCCAGAGCGCGGGCTCCAACTGTATACTGTGCGGAGCACACCGGCTCGCTCCAGTTCCCGTCGGCCACTGCCTGCTCCACATAGGACTTCGGCAGGATACAGGTTCCTGAATGGGACAAAGCAACCAAAAGCTCAGGAGCCGCGCCGCTGGTTGTAACCTTCACCGTATAATTATCCACTGCCTCAATTTTTTCCACAGATTTCATTAAAGTAGCAAAAATAGCGCTTTCATGGGCACGATTTAAGCAGTATGCCACGTCCTCCGCTGTCACTTCCGTACCGTCCTCAAATTTAACGCCCTCATAAATCTTAAATAGATGCTCCGTATCAGAAGGCTTCGTATACTCCTCACAGAGCTGAGGAACCGGCTGCTGATTCTCATCCCTGGTATAGAGACGAAGATACAGGAGTTTTAAAATACTCATATCAGCCATTGCACTTGTTCCGACCGGATCAAAGGTCGTCAAATCTTCCGGCATTGCCACGACCAAATCTGTTTTTCCATTATTTGATGCCGCCGCTGCTGTCTGACCAGCAGCATTCGACGCCTCTCCTGACGTCTCTGCACCTCCGTTTCCGGAGCCTCCGCAGCCGGCAAGCGCTGCCGCCGTCATCGCTGTGGCGATAAAAATACTCAATAATCTTTTTTTCATTATACTTACCTCCATTTCTGCCCCATACATTAAATCCCAAGCTTTGGCTATGATATTGATGATACCACGTTTTACCAGTAGTGTCAATTAAAGAACAAAGAGCCCGGCAAGCTGGACTCACGCGGCGAATAAAGCAAAAAGACCGGAAAAGTATTCCGGTCTCTCCAAAGGGCATATACCCTCAAAACCA
>CANPMS010000033.1 GCA_947575275.1 uncultured Clostridium sp.
CCCGTGATTTGTAGTATACCGAGTTCCCTACAAGAAGAATTATAAAGAAAAAATAAGTTCAGGGAAACATTTTCATAACGTTTTGTGCCTGAGCGAAGCGAAAGGAATGGATATAAACATGCCCATACCCACAACGATTGAGAACCAGAATTGGAGAGAGGAGACAGATGTGAAAAATTTGAGGGAAATTTACTACGCCGGCGGATGCTTCTGGGGGGTGGAATCTTACTTTTCACAGATACCTGGGGTATATGACGTAACCGCCGGGTATGCCAACGGAACTACAGAGAATCCCACTTATGAAGAGGTATGCAGACATAACACAGGACACGCTGAGACGGTTCATGTCATATATGACCCTGACTTGGTCAGCCTTCAGACCTTAACGGAACATTTTTTCAAAATTATTGATCCTTTGACGCTTAACCGACAAGGAAATGATGTGGGAATCCAGTATCGCACCGGTATCTATTATACGGATGAGGGCGATGTTGAAACGCTGCAAAGCATTATGAATGCGGAACAGAAAAAGTATGATTCCCCTATTGTGGTGGAGTTGCTGCCTTTGACCTGCTACTATCCGGCAGAGGAGTACCATCAGGACTACCTTGTAAAGAATCCAAATGGTTATTGCCATATAGACTTTTCCGGCTTGGCCGAGTTTAAAGAGAACAGCTCAGTTATGATTGATCCCCGCGCCTATTCAAAGCCTTCGGATGAGGAGATAAGGAGGCGTCTGACAGAACAACAATACAATATTACTCAACGTGGAGATACTGAGCGAGCTTTTACCGGGGAATATGACCACCTTTTTGAAAAGGGTCTATATGTGGATCTTGTGACAGGGGAACCGCTGTTTCTCTCTACGGATAAATATGACTCTGGGTGTGGATGGCCCAGTTTTTCTCAGCCGATTGCCCCGGCGGTGATTGTAGAATATAATGACACAAGCCATGGCATGGTGCGGACCGAAGTGCGCAGCCGTGTCGGTGATACTCATTTGGGGCATGTCTTTCATGACGGTCCTGCACGGCTTGGAGGTCTGCGCTACTGTATTAACAGCGCCTCCCTGCGCTTTGTTCCATTTGAAGACATGGAGGCTGAGGGCTATGGATATCTAAAACGTCTGTTGGAAGATACCATTGATCCGGATTAATACATTGAAAAATTTATGTTGACAAAAGGAGAGGCTGACTATATAATTCACTTTAATTTATTAGAAAGGCTGGTATATGCAATGAGAGATTACCCAACAGACTTCCGATGTTATCATGATTGTCGTATTTACAGTAAACGGATTTAAATATAACAATGATAATATCAGGAGGGATTAATTATGAGTAATATTTATACATCTGCAGACCAGTTGATTGGAAAGACCCCTTTGCTGGAGCTGGTTCACATTGAAAAGGAGGAGGGGCTGGAGGCCCGGATTCTGGGAAAACTGGAGTACTTTAATCCGGCGGGCAGTGTCAAGGATCGTATTGCCAAGGCTATGATTGATGATGCTGAAGCAAGCGGGAAACTGAAACCTGGCTCTGTTATTATTGAGCCTACCTCCGGGAATACCGGCATTGGTCTTGCTTCCGTAGCGGCTGCCAGAGGATACCGGATTATTATTGTTATGCCGGAGACTATGAGCGTAGAGCGCCGTCAGATAATGAAAGCATATGGAGCTGAGCTGGTGCTCACGGATGGAGCGAAGGGGATGAAGGGAGCGATTGCTAAAGCTGATGAGCTGGCACAGGAGATTCCCCATAGTTTTATTCCCGGTCAGTTTGTCAACCCGGCTAATCCTGATGTTCATAGGACTACCACCGGTCCTGAGATTTGGGAGGACACGGACGGAAACGTTGACATTTTTGTAGCCGGTGTGGGAACCGGAGGAACAGTTACCGGTGTGGGTGAGTATCTCAAAAGTAAGAAGCCGGGAGTTAAGATTGTAGCAGTAGAGCCTGCATCATCTCCGGTTTTAAGCAAAGGAATTGCAGGAAGCCATAAAATTCAGGGTATCGGTGCAGGCTTCGTCCCTGATGTGCTGAATACAGACATTTATGATGAGATTATCACTGTGGAAAATGAAGACGCATTTGCTGCCGGAAGGCAGGTTGGGAGAGCTGAGGGCGTGTTAGTCGGTATCTCCTCCGGCGCTGCTGTCTGGACCGCCATTCAACTGGCGAAGCGCCCGGAAAATAAAGGCAAGACGATCGTGGCGCTGCTGCCTGATACCGGTGACCGCTATTTATCTACATCGTTGTTCACAGACTAAAAATTTGTATTGACATGATGGAGTTGAGGTGTTAAGATACTTATCAAATACTAGGCGATTGGAAGGAGGCGAGGATATGTATTGTGTTGGCTGTCGAATGTTATCTCGTATGTACATGGACATGGCTATGCTGATGCCCACGATATGCTATGCTCGCTTGCGGTCTGCCGGATACATATGGGAATAACGATTTTACAAAACTGATACAGTATGATATTACTATATCCAGATGTCGATTATTCTGAGGCGGGGAGCGTGAGCTCTCCGCCTCAGTGCGTTTAAGGAGGGATTGATTTGATTGAACTGAATCATGTTTCTAAACACTTTGGAAAAGCACAGAGCCAGGTTCATGCAGTAAGGGATGTTTCTCTGTCTATCGAGAAAGGCGAGATTTTTGGAATTATTGGATTTTCGGGTGCGGGTAAGTCTACCCTTGTCCGGTGTATTAATCTTCTGGAACGGCCAACAGAAGGAACTGTCCTGGTGGATGGCCGCCGGATGATGGAGCTTTCTGCAAAGGAACTACGTGAGGCAAGGAAGAAGATAGGGATGATTTTCCAGCACTTTAATTTAATGCCCTCCCGTACCGTTTTTAGTAATGTAGCCTACCCGCTGCGGGGGAGAGGCTTGAGTAAGCAGGAGATTGCTGATAAGGTTTCCCAACTGTTGGATTTAGTGGATATAGGAGATAAGGCGAGAGCCTATCCAAGCCAGCTCTCCGGCGGACAGAAACAGCGTGTGGCTATTGCGCGGGCTCTTGCCAACGATCCAAGCGTTTTGCTTTGTGATGAAGCAACTTCCGCATTAGACCCACAAACTACAAAATCGATTTTGAAGCTTTTAAAGAAGCTGAATGAAAAGATGGGGATTACAATAGTAATTATTACCCATGAAATGGCGGTAGTCAAAGAAATATGCGACCATGTTGCTGTTATGGAGCATGGCTGGGTGGTAGAGAAGGGAGAGGTTTTTTCTGTTTTCGCCAACCCTCAGCAGCCTATCACTCAAAGCTTTATTCGTACCACATCCAATCTCCAGAAGATTGAGGAGTTGATTTCGGAAGATTCGGTGGTGACCCGATTACAGCCAGGGGAAGTGATTGTCCGCTTATCCTATGTACAGCGAAACGTTTCGGAGCCTTTGATTTCCGCTGTATCACAAAAGTTTAATATCATATTAAATATCATCTTTGCGGACATTGATATAGTACAGGATGCCCCTATTGGCGGAACCGTGGCGATTATCAGCGGAGAGAGGGAACAGATCACAAAGGCCATGGAATATTTGATTGAAAAAAATGTAGGTGTGGAGGTGCTTAAAGATGCAAGAGCTTCTGACTAGATGGATTCCGAATGTAATGGAGCGGTTTCCCACGTTCTGCGCGGCTATCGGGGATACCTTACTGATGGTGGTATGGTCTGGGGCTATCTCCTTTGTACTGGGGCTTACTCTCGGTGTGTTAATTACTGTTACCAAGCCCGGAGCTATCCTGGAAAACAAAATAGTCCATCAGATTTTGGACAAGCTAATCAGCCTGTTCCGCTCCATTCCATTTATTATTCTTTTAACCTGGGTTATGCCAATCTCTAGGGCTATTATGGGGACAGCAATCTATGTCAGGGGAGCCATAGTCCCCCTGGTGTTTGGGTCAGTGCCTTTCTTTACCCGTCAGGTGGAGAGTGCGTTGGCAGAGATTGATTCCGGGCTTGTTGAGGCTGCGGTGTCCATGGGCTCCAGTCCTCTGGAGATTATTTTCCGCATCTATCTCAGGGAGAGTGTGGCAGCGATTGCCCGCGGCACCACCATTACTGCCATCAGCCTGCTGAACCTGACTGCAATGGCTGGAGTAGTCGGCGCCGGTGGTTTGGGTGATTTCGCTATCCGTTATGGTCATGACCGGAATATGACAGACGTAACCAATGTGACCGTTCTGGTTTTGGTAATGATTGTATGTGTCATGGAATTTGTGGGCGGTCGAATTGTCAGGAAAAACACACATTAAGGAGTGTCAAATATGGAATTACAAAAACGAAAAATCATTATTATCGGAGCCGGGCATGTAGGCTCCCACGCAGGATACGCCTTGATTTCTCAGGGATTGGCAGAAGAGATTGTCTATATTGATGTAGACCAGAAAAAAGCGGAAGCGCAGGCTCTCGATTTGTTTGATGCAGCTGTGTACCTTCCCAGCCGTGCCATCGTCCGTGCCGGGGATTACAGTGATGCTGCTGACGCCCAGCTGCTGATTGTGGCAGCCGGTCCGCTGCCTGACATGAGCAAGGGACAGACTCGTATGGATACGCTTCGTCAGACAATTACCATTATGAAAGATGTGACGGAGGCCATCCGAATATCCGGCTTTGATGGTATGATACTGAATATTTCCAACCCGGCAGATGTTATCACCCACTATATTCAGCACCAGCTGAACTGGATTCCGGAGCGTATTCTGTCTACCAGCACCACGTTAGATTCTGCCCGTCTTCGCCGTGCTCTGGCTGAGGCTGCCGGCATTGATCAGAAGTCTATTTATGCTTATGCACTGGGGGAACATGGTGAGAGCCAGATGGTTCCCTGGTCTGTGGTGACGATTGGGGGAAAACCGCTGTTACAGCTTCAGGAGGAGTATCCTGATACTTATGGAAGGCTGGATTTGAACGCGATTGCCGACGCCGGAAAAGCCGGCGGCTGGACGATTCTGGGCGGAAAGGGGTCCACGGAATTTGGCATTGGCGCTTCCATTGCCGAAGTAGTGCGGGCAATTTTCCGGGATGAAAACCGGATTCTGCCTGTATCCGTTTTGCTGAATGGACAATATGGTCAGAGAGATGTATATGCCAGTGTCCCGGCGTTGCTGAATCGTCATGGTGTGGCTGATATTATTGAACTGAAGCTTACACGGGAGGAACAGGAACAATTTAATGCCTCATGCAGAACCATGGACGAGAATTACCGCCTCTCGTTGACACTATAAAACAAAAAATTATATTTAAAGGAGAATTATTATGAAAATCAAGAAAATCATTACGGTTACACTTTCTGCAGCTCTTTTGACCTTATCTTTGACTGCCTGCGCCGGTTCTGCCAGTGAAAGCGCTGCTGCTTCCGGCAGAACCGATGAGTCTCAAAGCACGGCTCCGGTTACTGTGAAGCTTGGCGTAGTGGGCGGTATTTATGAAGAGCTATGGGCTTCTGCGCAGGAAGCGCTGAAGGCTGAAGGCGTGAATTTGGAGATTGTTCAGTTTTCTGACTATGTAACTCCTAATAATGCTTTGGATAACGGTGAGATTGATCTGAATGCCTTTCAGCACCGTATTTATCTCCAGAGTGAGATTGACAACTATGGGTACAAGGTACAGAATATCGGCAATACCTTTATTATCCCGCTGAATCTCTATTCCCAAAAGGTATCCTCTGTGGAGGAGTTGAAGGATGGGGATATTGTGGCGATTCCCGATGATCTGACAAATGGCGGACGTGCGCTGAAGGTATTGGAGGCAGCCGGTCTTATTCGTTTAAAAACAGATGCCGGATTTAATCCTACTGTGGATGATATTGAGACCTATCATGTTGGAATCAAGATTGAGGAGCTGAAAGCTAACATTATTCCCTCAACGTTACCGGATGTGGCTGCTGCTGTGGTGAATGGCAACTATGCCCTGGATTTTGGCTTAAAGACAGAGGAAGCAATCTACAAGGATACGGTACTGGATATAGAAGAATATTGGAATCTGGTGGCTGCCCGTACTGCTGACCTGGAGGATGCTGACAAGGTTGCTGCTTATCAAAAGGTCATTAAGGCATTCCAGAGCGCCCAAACGGAGCAGGTGTTCAATGACACGTTCGGCGGATACTTTATCAAAGTTGGCTGGGATCAGGATCTGTTGGCAGAGCAGTAAAAGCTGGAGGAATTACCTATGGGAGTTGACAAGCAGTCTTTGCTCAATATTGTGCCGGATGAATCCCGCCTGATTTTTGATAATATTCCGTCTGAGTATCTCAGCGATGCACTGGGACATCTCCGGGGAGAGGCAGATGTGCTGATATTTCCTCTATCCACTGAGGAGGTCAGCGGTGTTCTAAAGTATGCGCATACCAACGATATTCCCGTTACCCCTCGGGGGGCGGGGACCAACCTGGTGGGCTCGACAGTCCCTGTCAAGGGTGGGATTATTATGGATTTATCCCGCATGAACCGTGTTTTAGAGTTAGACAGGGACACTTTGACAGCCACGGTAGAGCCGGGGATTCTGCTGCAGGATTTTCAGTCCCTTGTGGAGGGAGAAGGTCTTTTCTACCCGCCGGATCCAGGTGAAAAGGCATCCAGTATCGGCGGCAATATCAGTACCAACGCCGGGGGAATGAGGGCAGTGAAATACGGTGTTACCCGAGATTATGTGCGCGGGCTGGAGGTTGTGTTGGCTGATGGCTCTGTATTGAATGTTGGAGGTAAACAGGTAAAGGATGTCAGCGGTCTATCCTTAAAAAATCTGTTAATTGGGTCTGAGGGAACCCTGGCAGTCATCACCAAATGCCTGCTACGCTTGCTGCCTAAGCCGGAAACATCTGTAAGCGTTCTGGTGCCGTATACTGATTTGGACACGGGAATTAAAAGTGTTCTTACGATTTTGCAGGCAAACGCCAATCCCACAGCAGTGGAGTTTATGGAGCGGAAGGTAGTTGAGTTAGGAGAGTCCTTTTCCGGTGTGAAATATCCAAGACCGGACGCTGGTTCTTATATTCTGCTGACCTTTGACGGTTATAAGAGTGAAGTAGATACCAATGTGGAGCGCGTGCGTACCCTGGCATTGGATAATGGAGCTATGGATTATATTATATTTACGGATGCAGCACAGGCGGCGGATGCCTGGAGAGTCCGGGGGGCATTGGTCAAGGCGGTGGAAGCGGTATCAGAGCAGGAGCCGGTTGATATTGTGGTACCAATCAGCCGTACGGCAGAATTTATCCGTTTTGTCAATGAGCTGGAGACAGATTCCGGAATGAGGATGGTGAGCTTTGGACATGCAGGAGATGGCAATGTTCATCTGTGTATGGTAAGGGATGGAAGAGATGATGCCGTATGGGAGAAGGAGCTGAAGGAAAATATGGAGCGGGCCTATAAAAAGGCATACGAGCTGGGCGGCGTGGTCTCCGGGGAACATGGCATCGGAATTGGTAAGCGTCATTACTTTTTAGAGGAAACGCCCCGTGAAAATCTACTTGTTATGAACCATATAAAGGATGCCTTAGATCCGCGGCATATTCTGAATGATCAGAAATCATATATTATAGGAGGAACAACGGATGCAGAGCTTGTCTGAGCGCACGGCGGGATTTACAGATTCCGTTATTCGCCGCATGACGCGGATTTCAAATCAGTATGGAGCGGTAAATCTTTCTCAGGGATTTCCGGACTTTGAGCCACCCAATGCTATTTTGGAACGGCTGTCCCAGGTATCCCATGAGGATTTCCATCAGTACTCAATTACATATGGTGCACAGAATTTCAGAGAGGCGCTGGCTGCCAAACAATCACATTATATGGGGCGGAGTATTGATCCGAACCGTGAGATTGTGGCTACCTGTGGAAGCACCGAGGCGATGATGGCTGCCATGATGACAGTGGTTAATCCTGGGGATAAAGTTATTGTCTTTTCTCCCTTTTATGAAAATTATGGGGCGGACACGATTCTTTCCGGTGCGGAACCGATTTATGTTCCTCTGCAGCCGCCGGCCTTTTGCTTTGATCCTGAGGTTCTGGAAGATGCCTTTCGTCAACAGCCTAAAGCGCTGATTCTCTGTAATCCTTCAAATCCCTGCGGAAAGGTTTTTACAAGAGATGAGCTGGGGATTATTGCAGCTTTGGCGAAAAAATATGATACTTATGTTATTACGGACGAGGTTTATGAGCATATTGTATACGCGCCCCATCAGCATACTTATTTTGCTACGCTTCCTGATATGTGGGAGCGCACAATCTCCTGTTCGTCCCTCTCCAAAACGTATTCTATTACCGGCTGGCGTCTGGGCTACACGATTGCACCGGAAGAGATAACTGAGCGGATTAAGAAAGTGCATGATTTTCTCACGGTGGGCGCTGCATCTCCTTTGCAGGAGGCGATTATTCCGGGGCTAAAATTTAATCAGGATTACTATGATGATTTGCTGGATAAGTATACTCATAAGAGAGCTCTGTTTTTAAAGGGGCTGGATGATTTACATTTGATACATACCAATCCAGAAGGGGCGTATTATGTCCTTCTTGATATTTCCGAGTTTGGCTATGAAAGTGACCAGGAATTTTGTGAAATATTAGCCAGACAGGTGGGGGTGGGGGCAGTTCCCGGCTCCAGCTTTTTCAGAGAACCGGTAAATCATTTCATTCGCCTCCATTTTGCTAAAAAAGATGAAACCTTGCAGGCGGCCCTAAACCGTCTGGAGCAATTACGTGTTAAGATTCCGGCAAGGCGTAAAGGAATTTGAAGGGAGTAAAGAAGATGTTGGATATTGTTGGGCAGCTCTATCAGGAGAAGGAATACATTATTGCCCTTAGACGGGAGTTTCACCAGTGTCCGGAATTGAGCCTTCAGGAATTTCGGACTGCCAAACGTATTGAGGAAGAGCTGGAGCGTTTTGGCATCACCCATACCCGTGTGGGAGAAACAGGCGTGCTGGGCATTCTTCGGGGAGCCGGAAAGGGTTCTGGTGTGATTGCATTGCGGGCAGATATTGATGCACTTCCGATTCAGGAAACGAATGAGACGGGGTATCACTCACAAGCGAAAGGAGTAATGCACGCTTGCGGTCATGATGCTCACATTGCCTGCCTGTTAGGTGCGGCAAAATTGCTGGCGGAGCATCGTGAGGAGTTTGGCGGGGAAGTTCGATTCATTTTTCAACCGGCAGAGGAAATTGGGCAGGGAGCAAAGCCGTTTGTGGAGGCAGGTGTGTTGGATGGCGTTGAGCGGGTATTTGGTCTCCATACTGCGCCGGATATTTCTTCCGGCTTGGTGGGGCTGAAACCGGATTTGAATAATGCGTCTGTAGATCACTTCAAAATAGTGATTCATGGAAAGTCTGCCCATGTATCAACACCGCAGCTGGGAATAGATGCGCTGTACATTGCAAGCCAGATTGTGGTGGCGCTTCAGGCGCTGGTTACCCGCTGCACCTCCCCCGTGGAGCCGGTTATTATCGGTGTGGGAAAATTAAGCGCGGGTACCACCTACAATGCGCTGGCGGGGTCTGCCGTATTGGAAGGAACCACACGAACGGTATCTCAGAAAACCAGAGAACAGATCCAGGAGCAGGTTTCCAGAGCCGTTGAGCATATTGCGGGTATCTATGGAGGAAAAGGGGAGATTATTTGGACGGACTTTGCATGTCCGCTGATTAACGATCAGCAGGTATGCCTGGAGGTTGCTGATGTTGTGGAGAAGCTGTGGGGGAATGGGCGCGTAGTTACTGACCGGAAGCTGTCCCTGGGAGGCGATAATTTTGCCGAGTTTCTTCTTCATGTGCCTGGCGCCTATGCTTATCTGGGCACCGGAAATCCCGTTCAGCCTAATACAATGAATGCAGCCCATAACGGAAATTTTGATATTGATGAGGATTCTCTCGTTCTGGGCACAAGCCTTTATGCAGGTTATGCCGTTTCAAAACTGGGCGAAGATAGCTGGAAAAAAGAGGTGACTGCTGTCGCTAGACCATTAGATGAAAGGACTTTTTCAGAACCCAAATGCTTTGGAAAAGAACTTGCGTCAATGGAACTGGCAGACGCAAGGCGGGGTACAGAAAAATATCTGGTTCAAGAAAAAATAGAATAGTTAAAAAGTCCAGATACCTTGATTTTATGCTATAATCCACCCTGTGACTATGTGATTTACACAGTGGTAGTGATGATATATAATAAGCGGAATGATGCGCTCTGCTGTATTTCAACGAGGGAATTTTATTTTTCAAAGGATAAGGCAGCGCCAACCACATGGGAAATAGCAATGGTTTTCTTAAAAAAGTATAGTAATTGTATGGAACAGATTATTTTTAATGTCTTTAAGGACAGTGATTGCAACATTTACGAAAAAAATTCTTAATATTCTTGAAACCAATGGAAGAAAGCTTTGCTTACCATCAAAATTATATGGAAAAACGTTATAAACATCTTTTTCCAGACGATATACTGGATGACAAAGAAATGAAAGGGTATGTCATGGAGCAAGGATGGTTGATGGTTGATATTCTGGAACATAACAACTATAATTTCGCCACAGAAGAGAACATTCATACGCACAATGGTGATGCTTTTGATGTCATTGTTGCGGAAAAAGTCTGTCAGATTCTCTGAATAGTCAACAATGCCCAGCTTGGGGTATCTTCCATCAGCTGCTTTTTTGACCATTTCTTTGTCAATCTCAATAATTCTTCGTACCATACAATACCCTCCTGTAAAATTTCACATATTGAGTCATACAGCAAATATAAATAATTGATTTTTCATAAAGAATATATTATAATTCTAACAATAAATATGTTGTTATAACAACAGAATGGAGAAAAAATGGATTACAGCTTTCTTACCGGGACGCCGCTGTTTTTTGGGAGTTCACCAGAGGACGTATCGGAGATACTGGAGTGTCTGGATGCAAAACAAAAATTCTACAAAAAAGGTAATTTTATCTACCGGGAGGGGGAGCACGTTCGTGCGATGGGAATTGTTATGTCCGGAGGTGTGAATATTGAGCGTGATGATTTGTGGGGCAACAAAATTATTTTCGGTCATGTAGCGCCAGGTGAGATTTTTGCAGAGACCTATTCCTGTATTTCACATGAACCAATGATGGTAAGCGCAGTGGCAGGAGGAGATACAGAGGTACTTTTCCTAAACATGGAGCGGCTCTTAAGGACATGTTCTTCTTCCTGTGCCCATCACAAACGCCTGGTTCGGAATTTGCTGACAGCATCGATGCAGAAGAATTTAAACTTGTCTGAGCGGATGATGCACACCTCCGCAAAAACCATACGAGGAAGGCTGCTTTCCTTTTTATCTGTTCAGGTGGAGAAACAAAGAAGCAGCACGGTCACGATTCCCTTTAACCGTCAGCAGCTGGCTGATTATTTAAATGTGGACCGCAGTGCGTTGTCGGCAGAGCTTGGCAAGATGAAGCGAGAGGGAATTGTGGAGTTTACTAAGAACCGCTTTACATTAATTGATAGAGAGATGGTACAGAAAGCGATGAGTGGAAGTGAAAAGGAGTTTCGGGCTTTTTATGGATAATTATATTGTATTTGATTTGGAGTGGAACCAAAGTGTCCGTGGAAAGCAGAAATCCGTCGTGGATTTTCCGTTTGAGATTATTGAAATCGGAGCAGTGAAGCTGGATGATCAGTTCCATATGGTGGACGAATTCCACAGACTGATTTGCCCTCAGGTCTATACGCAGATGCACTACATGATTTCCGAGGTGACCCACATGAGTATGCAGGAGTTAAAGAAGCGGGGGGAGGTGTTTCCGGAGGCGGCAAAGGATTTTATGAAGTGGTGCGGTGAGGGGGCAGTGTTCTGTACATGGGGTTCTATGGATCTTATGGAGCTGCAGAGGAATATGGCGTACTATGGAATGGAGAACCAATTTCCAAAGCCGTTGTTTTATTATGATGTGCAGAAGCTGTACGGGATGTTTGGACGTGATGGGGAGAAGCTGTCTTTAGATACGGCGGTGGAGGAGCTGGAGATTCCCATGGAGCGTCCGTTTCACCGTGCGCTGTCAGATGCTTACTATACAGGAAAGGTTTTGGAGCATCTGGGCAAAGTGTTTGGAAGAGAGCAGATTCTGGCGTATAACTCAATCGACTACTATCAGCTCCCGGACAACAAAAAAGAGGAAATTCGTCAGGTGTTCCCCGGATATTCAAAGTATGTATCCCGGATTTTTCCGTCAAAAGAGGATGCTATGATAGACAGGGGAGTGACGGAAATGCAGTGCTATGAATGCGGTCGTGCACTGCGAAAGAAGGTGCGGTGGTTCACGCCGAATCAGAAGATTTACTATGGGCTGGCGCTCTGTCCCGAGCACGGTTATTTAAAGGGTAAGATTCGCATGAAAAAGGTGGATGATACGCGGGTGTTCGCAGTAAAGACTCTCAAACTTACGGATGAGGAGGGAGCATCCAAAATTATGAACCGCAAGGAGGACGTTCGTAAAAGACGTGTGGAACGCAGCCGCGCCAAGCGGCATCGAAAACGAGAGGGAAAAGGAGGAGAGGGATCATAAGCATTGATGTTCCCTCTCATTTTACCGCTTTTTATCTAAAAAGGATTTATGGGGTCTTGGACGATGCTTTGATTTTTCCCGTGAAAGAGAGGAATCGAAGCGTTTTTTCTGCATTAGAATATGAAAGTCTGCGGTGGACATACCGATTTCCTTGAGCCGCTGCTGGCGGCGCTGGCAGCGGGTAGCCCGATCAGCCTGCTCCCGCTTGTCAATGGAGCGTTTGAGGAATATCAGCCCGCCGATAATAAAAATCAGAGCAGTGATGGTGCCAAGTATAATCCAAGCCCTTGCCGGTATATGGAACCGGAAGCCTTCTAAGCGGCTTGAGGAGGCTTTTTGGGCATCCTCCTCAGATTCCCCTTCGTCAGGTTCGGGTTCAGAAGATGCAGTAACCTCAATAGCTGTTTTTGTGCTATCGCGCCTATTTTCATTGTGGATTAAATAGGTGGCTCCGATTTGCCTGCCCTCATATTCATAAGTGATTCGGGCAATCGCATCTTCCGGTGCAGCATCTGACAAATCATAGGAGATTATGGAGCCGGTATCGGAAAAATCTGCGGAATTAGGGAGAGTTATCCGGCAGTTTTCCTGCATATGAAGCGTGGACAAATCTGTGGTGTGAAGCCCGGCTATCGTCATGTCATTAGCGATGGATGAGTAGGTGGTGTCCAAATCTGCCACGTTCAGAGAGCGGAAATTGGAAAAACCGAAATTCAGCAGCGATGTGGTGTCGGTATAATGTGTGTTATGCCCATTCAGCACCACCACAATCAGCTTCATATTGTCTCGCTGCGCGCAGGTTACCAGAGTATTTCCTGCAAGGGAGGTGTAGCCTGTCTTGCCGCCAATAATACCCGGATAGTACCGATAGTCATTCTTTTTCATCATTCGGTGGCCGGGATAAATTCGCAGCCCGTCCGGGTTCCGCTTGGTGGGTGGAAGGTCATAATACAGGCTGGAGTCGATGGCTACGAAGGTTTCATTTTGAAAAGCCGCCTGGGTAATCAGCGCCATATCGTAGGCGGAAGTATAATGGTAAGGGTCATTCAGACCACTGGGATTATTGAAATGAGAATCCCGGCATCCAAGGGATTTTGCCTTTGCATTCATCAGAGACACAAACTCCTCGATTGACCCGGCGGTATACTCTGCCAGCCCATTTGCCACCTCATTGGCAGATTTGAGCATCATGGCGTAAAGGCAGTCGCGCACAGACAACTGGTCGCCCACATCTATGCCGGCGCTGCTGGAGCCGCTTTCCACGCTATGGATTGCGGTTCTGGAAAACGTCACAATATCGTCCAGGTTACAATATTCAAGGACAACCAGAGCGGTCAGTACCTTTGTGATACTGGCCGGATAGTAAATTGCGTGCATATTTTTATCATACAGCACTGCACCGGAATACGCATCCATTAATACTGCACCCTCTGCCGAAACCGATACACGGCTGGGCCATTCAGGAGCTGCCCATACATTCTGTATGGGAGTGCCTGCCATAAGCGCCAGGCATAATAAAAAAGTTACAATGCGTTTCATTTCATTTCTCCGCTATATTTATTAGAAACCGGAAAACAGTATTTTTTTTAGTATAACGGAAAATGCCAATTAAGTAAAGGAAATATTACGGAAATATTACGATAGTATGCAAAAGGGCATTTAGTTTTTGTTCTTTGTATGTTTAATCCACAGGGCGCAGACAACAAAAACCACAAAAACGGAAATTCCGTAGATGATGCCGATTCTTGCTGCAGTGTCCATAAAGAATGGTTCTGGGACAATGTTTATCAGCAGATCCGTTGAAGGATCCAGAATCCACAAGTCGTTGTTGAAGAAAATCTTGTGGAAGATAGTAAAGTATTTTGTAAAGTCTGTGGATATGATGGCAGCCAGCATAGTAAGGGCAGCAAAGAAAAGTACAGTTCCGGCGCAGATCAGCTTTGGAAGACTCCGTTTTATGTCTGCTTTTAAAAGCGCCAGAAGAATAAGGCTGCCTGCAATAACAGCAAGGCAGGTACGGCGAAGGGCCAGCCCACCCAGGAACAGACCACGCACGTCTTCCATGTGGGCGATTTCCCGCTCGTTGAAAAATTCCCGCTCCTGCCCGTCTACGATTGCGGTCACATGTAAATCGGCTCGTTTACCGCGCAGATACAGCATCATTTCGTGAGTTACATCCAGCAAATCATCCATCTCCATTTGCACATCCTCCAGTACCCCATATTTTTGATACTCTTTTTCATAGTAACCGGGAGTCCAGTAAGCGACTGCCTCGATGGAGGTGATAAGCAATGTCAGCATAAGAGCAAAGGCACAGAGTATACCCAGTAAATTACAGATAGCTTTCATAGTAGATAAATCCTTTCTTTTTTTGTATTCTAACGCTTTGGGGGAGAAATGTCCAGAAAATCAAATAAGAGATGGGAGGAATTTGACAAACGCTGCCGATTCTCATATACTGAAAAACAGTTAGGTCATGTTTTTAAGAATGGTAGGGGAGAAGAACTATGTATGAAATTACCGTATTTTTTGTGATAGAGATTATTGGAACGGTTGCATTTGCCTGTTCCGGCGCCATGGTGGCAATTAAAAAGCAGCTGGATTTGCTGGGAATTATCGTGCTGGGTGTGATTACTGCAGTGGGAGGCGGAATGATTCGTGATATGCTGATTGGAATTGAGCCCCCCACACTGTTTGTTAATCCGGTTTATGTGCTGGCTGCATTTTGTGCGGTTATGGTCTTATTCTGTATCGTCAAGTTTCGGAATATGTCCATGACGGCGTTGGAGTCAGTAACTTATGAGAGGGTTATGAATCTTCTGGACGCCATCGGTCTTGGCGCGTTTACAGTGGTGGGAATTGATACGGCGATTGCTGCCGGGTTTGGTGAGTATCATTTTTTGATGATTTTCCTTGGTGTTATCACAGGCGTCGGCGGTGGCATTCTGCGCGATATTATGGCAGGGCAGACGCCTGCAGTGTTGAGAAAACACATCTATGGCTGTGCATCTATCGCCGGGGCGGTTTGTTATACGCTTTTGCTCAACTACATAGGGGCAGATATGGCTATGATTGTCAGCGCGGTTCTGGTGGTGGTAATCCGGGTGCTGGCGCGGCACTATAAATGGAATCTGCCGCGGGCGATGTAGCAATACGGGAATTATGCCTTCGCTTTCATTCGTTTGATTACCTTCAGCCTGGTGAACTCTTCACGTTCCTTTTCTTCCAGGGCATTGCTGATATGAGTGACAAGGTTCTGATAAGCGGGAATTGTAATATTCTTCAGCGCATTGGAGCGTTTCTGAGTTTTGCGGATGCCGGAAGCAAGACGGTAGGCGGAATTTTCCACCATGGACAGTTTCACAGTCAGCTCCTTTACCTTTTCAAAGTGCATGCGCGCTTCATCCAGGGATTCCCGTGTACTGTAAAGTGGGTAACTAAGCGTCGGGGGCAGTGGTTCATGCTGCACCAGTGGAATTTCTGTGCCCATGACGCTGCGGGTCTTGATGCGGACGGTATTGTCCACTGGCACAGAGATTGCCAGATCCTGCACGAAACTGATTCCCAGCTGGATATTTGCTTTCTGGAGCGCCTTGTATGCCTCGGTGAAAGTAAAATCGATTTCTGACTGAATATTCTTTGCCTGGTCAATAAGGCTGGTTAGTTCCCGCAGCAGGATATTCCTTTTTTTGTCCATCAGTTCGTATCCCTGACGGGCAAGAGCCAGGGAATTTTTTGCCAAAATCAGGTTTCCCTTTGTTGGAAATGTATTTGGATTCATAGGATTCCCCCTCTGGTTTTATAATACTGCTCCAGAATCTTTGTATCGATACGATCCAGTTCTTCTTTTGGCAAAAGTCCCAGAAGCTGCCAGCCGATTTCCAGAGTTTTTAGAATATTCCTGTTATCATTGGGAGACTGCCCCACGAAGTGCGTCTCGAACTCTTTTCCGAACATCAGGTATTTTTTATCCAATGGAGACAGCTCATCTTCTCCGATTACAGACGCCAGCGCCCGGGCATCCCCCACCTTAGCGTAGCAGGAGAAGAGCTGGTTTGCAACTGCCTGATGATCTGCCCGGGTAAATCCATCTCCGATGCCGTCCTTCATAAGCCTTGAGAGGCTGGGCAATACGTTGATAGGCGGATAGATGGATTGACCATTTAAATTCCGATCCAGAACGATCTGACCTTCTGTAATATATCCGGTCAAATCGGGAATCGGGTGGGTAATATCATCGTTGGGCATGGTGAGAATCGGAATCTGGGTCACAGATCCGCTGCAGTTACGGACAATTCCGGCACGCTCGTATAGAGCCGCCAGCTCGCTGTAAAGGTAACCGGGGAAGCCCTTTCTAGACGGAATCTCTCCCTTAGAGGAGGAAACCTCGCGCATTGCCTCTGCGAATGCGGTCATATCCGTAAGGATAACCAGAATGTGCATACCCTTCTCAAAAGCCAGGTACTCTGCCAGGGTAAGAGCGCATTTCGGGGTAATCAGCCGCTCCACAACCGGGTCATTCGCCAGATTGATAAACATTGCCACATGGGAGGAAACGCCGCTTTCCTCAAAGGTTCGGCGGAAGAAGTCTGCCACGTCATGCTTGACGCCCATGGCAGCAAACACAATGGCAAATTCTCCGTCAGAGTCATCCCCCAGGGCTGCCTGCTGCACAATCTGTGCCGCCAGCTGGTCGTGAGGAAGACCGTTACCAGAGAAAATAGGAAGCTTCTGACCGCGAATCAGAGTCATAAGACCGTCAATGGCAGAGATACCTGTGCGGATATAGTTGCGTGGGTATTCACGGCTTACAGGGTTTAAGGGCTGACCGTTTACGTCCAGCAGTTTTTCTGCAACAATCTCACCCAGCCCGTCGATGGGAGCTCCAATGCCGTTCATGGTCCGCCCCAGCATCTCCTCTGAGACGCCAAGCTCCATAGGGTGACCGGTCAGGCGGGTATGAACATTGGTAAGCCCCAGACCGTCTGTACCCTCAAATACCTGAATCAGAGCTTTATTTTCATATACCTCGATAATACGGCCAAGTTTTTTCCGTTTGCCGCCGTCCACCGTCATTTCCACAATCTCATCGTAGGAAGCTCCTGAGATGCCCTCCAGCACAACCATGGGACCGTTAATCGCGCTTAAGCCTAAATATTCAATTGCCATAATGGAAAGCCCTCCTTACGCATTTCGTTCCATAACATGGTCGTAGAACGTGTCAATCTGTTTGATATAGTTATCCAGCACTTCCAAATTGCTGTTAGGTACATCGTATTTGATAGCTATGATCCGGTCAAAAATGGGATCCTGCTTCAGAACGGACATGGGCATGCCCATGGAGATGAGGGAGCGGGCCTTTTTGTACAGGTATAGAATAATCTCCATCATCTTGAACTGCTTTGTCATAGGAACACAAGTATCTTCCTTGTGGAACGCATTTTGCTGCAAAAATCCTGCACGGATTACTTTCGTAATCTCCAGAACCAGCTTCTGATCGTCCGGAAGCACATCACTGCCAATCAGCTTTACGATTTCCATCAGGCTGCTTTCCTGGGACAGAAGGGAAACCATCTGGTTACGATAATCTACGAACCGCTTATCTACTTTATCAGTGTACCATGGGCTTAAATCATTTAAGTACTCTGAATAGCTGGTCAGCCAGGAGATTGCCGGGAAGTGTCTGGCGTAAGCCAGACTTTTGTCCAGTCCCCAGAAGCAACGGACAAACCGCTTGGTGTTTTGCGTTACAGGCTCAGAGAAATCACCACCCTGGGGTGACACTGCACCGATGATGGTAACGCTGCCCTCAGTGCCATTCAGATTCCGCGTCATACCGGCGCGCTCGTAGAAAGCAGAAAGCCTGGAGGCCAGATAGGCCGGAAAGCCTTCTTCCGCGGGCATCTCCTCCAGCCGCCCGGACAGCTCACGGAGCGCCTCTGCCCAGCGGGAGGTGGAGTCTGCCATAATGGCCACGTGGTAACCCATATCGCGGTAATACTCCGCCAGAGTCAGCCCTGCATACAGGCTTGCTTCACGGGCTGCCACAGGCATGTTGGACGTATTTGCAATCAGTACAGTACGATCCATCAGCGGGTTTCCGGTCTTTGGATCTATCAGCTCTGAAAATTCCTCCAGAACCTGGGTCATCTCGTTGCCGCGCTCGCCGCAGCCAATGTAGATAATGATATTTGCATCCGACCATTTGGCGATCTGGTGTTGTGTCATGGTTTTTCCGGTGCCGAAGCCGCCTGGAATGGCGGCTGTTCCTCCTTTTGCCAGAGGAAATAAGGTATCTAAAATACGCTGTCCGGTGATTAAGGGCTGGGACGGGGGAAACCGCTTTTCAGTTGGACGCGCCACACGAATTGGCCATTTCTGCGTCATGGTAATCTTCTCTTCCACTCCGTCTGCAAGCTGAAGGGTTAAAAGAGGCTCATTTATGGTGTATTCTCCGTCAGAAACCACATCCAGCACATACCCCTCCTTATCAGGAGGAATCATGACCTTATGGGTAATTGCCGGGGTCTCCAAAACCTCTGCAATAATAGCGCCTCCAAAGACCCGGTCCCCCTTTTTTACGGTCATGTGAGTCTGCCACGTTTTAGAAGTATCCAGAGAGTCCACATGAACCCCCCGACCGATGTACGCCCCTCCTGTTTTTGCAATCTCGTTTAAGGGACGCTCAATACCGTCAAAAATATTGGTCAGAATACCAGGGGCAAGAGTTACGGAAACCGGAGTCCCTGTGCCGGTAATGACCTCCCCCGGCCTGATTCCGGTAGTTTCCTCATATACCTGAACAATCGTGTCATCTGCAGTAAGGCTGATGACTTCTCCTACCAGGTTTTCCTTGCCCACATAAACCATCTCATTCATAGTGAAACCAGCATGGTCTTTTAAATGGACAATCGGCCCATTGACGCCGTAGATAGTACCTGTTTTCGCCATTTCAGTCCCCTCCTTTACGGCAAATTCAGATTAAAGTGGAAGCCTTCTCTTGCCTCCTCCAATTTAGTCTGGAAGGAGTTGTCAATCAGAATATGACGCGCGGGAATCACCGCGCGGATTCCTCCGGAGAAGGAGTATTCACTGATTTTAAGCTGAGCGCTGCCATGGTGCAGGGCCAGTCTGTGCAGCTTATCCTCATCAGCCGGGTCAATATAGATGATGACTTCATCGCCCGCCGCGAACGTTATGGCATCTTCCACCTGGCGCTCCAGAAGCTTTTGGTACTCCTGGGTTTCAAGAAAGTTTGCCAGCATGTCTTTCAGCTCCACAAACAATTTATCCTTTAACTCCTCCTGTTTCTGCCCGAGCATCCGCTTTAAGTCAAGCTGTTCGATGGAAAGCTTCTTGTTAATTGCCCGTTCAATCGTTTCTGTTTCCTGTTGAATCTGCATATCCGCACGGCGCTGCGCGTCTGCTTTGTGCTCTTCAAAAGCTTTTTCCAAAGCAGAGGTATATTCATCCAGCATTCGGTCTCGCCGGACTCTGGCATCCTCCATGCAGGTATCCAGAAAATGTTTTAATTTTTCCTCTGTGGTCAAAGGTGCCACCCACTTTCCATTTTTGTGTTATAGTTTCAGCCCTATGGCTTCATTTACATAAGAGGTAATAAAGTCAGGCTTGCGTCCGGTGCCATGGCGGTCTGGAATTTCTACGAACAGAGTGCGGGAATAGTTGAGCTTCACTTCATTTATCAGATCGGGAAAATCCCGTCCGAATTTTTCTGTAAGCAGCACGATGCCAATCTCCCTGTCCTCAAGAACCTTATCAAGTTCCGCTTTCAGCGCATCCCTTTCATGGACAACAGTACCCTCCACCCCGGCGAGACGCATACCGGTCAGGGTATCGATGTTGTCGCTGATTAAGTACATCTTCATAGGCTTACAGTTTGCCGAGAATCATGAAGGAGATAATCAGCCCATACAAGCATACGCCTTCTGCAAGACCAACGAAAATCAGGGATTTACCAAGGATGGAACCGTCCTCGCTGATTGCGCCCAGAGCTGCGGAAGCAGCAGCAGACACGGCCAGACCTCCGCCAATACAGCTCATCCCTGTGGACAGGGCGGCTGCAAGGTAGCCCCATCCCGCCGAGCCGGCGGCGGCCGCGGATGCTTCTGCGGCAAATGCGTTTCCGGTAAATATCATACTGCCCGTGAAAATCAGGGTTGCTAAGAACAGGAATACATTGATGCCCAGTGCAGTTTTATAACGTCCTTTCGTTTTTTCGCCTGCAGCAAATATGCCGAACGGTATTACAATACTTAAGATTAACGCTGCTGCCAGGGTGATTTTTACTAATAAGGTCATAGTTGTTTTCTCCTTTATATTTAATACAGTTAAATGAAATCATAATTTATGCACCGTTCTTGCCATAAGGTTTAAACTCACGCCCGGTGCCCTTATAGAAACGGCTGAACAGCTCATAGTACTCTAAACGAAGTACCTGGATTCCCACAATCAGCCCTTCCATGCCGCAGACGAACAGGTTGCCAAGGACGATTACAAGCCAGTTGGTGGTTCCCGTCTCAGCGCCGGCAAGCATCAATACTACCTCCATCATGGCGGCATGACTGACGGCAAATGCACCCACACGGACAAAGGACAAGGTATTAGAGAAATAGCTTAAGCATATTTCAAACAGCTCGAAAAAGCCCTGAACCAGAAACATCCCTTTTTCTTTTGGCATCACCTGCGCCTTCTTTTCCATCAGGGCTGTCAAAGGCTCTTTAAAAAAGATAATCATCAGCGGAATCAGGAACATAACCACCAGCACTGTTACGGCAGGAAGCTTATGACCGCTCATATAGAGGAACACAGTGGAGGTCAGCGCACCATAAAATACAATACCGGCAATGCCATTTGCGTCAAAGTAAGCCTTCTCCCTGTCGCGGGAGTGCAGACTGTTTATTACATTTAAGACCATAGTTATAAGCACAATGCCCATGCCCAGCGCAACTGATACTACAAATACCGTGTTCAGGTTCCCGATAAAGGGAAGCTGGGTCATGGCAGATTTAGGATGCAGCCACAGAGGCTTTAAAATATTCTCAAAGCCGAATACGCTGCCAAACAGGAATCCGAAGATAGTGGAGAAGAAGCCGCAGCAGGAGATAATCGCTGCCAGATTCAACTTCTTTGTACGGTATAACAGGAAGCCTCCTGCCAGCAGGCACAGTCCCTGCCCCACATCCCCGAACATAAAGCCAAACAGGATGGAGTAGGTCAGTCCCAGGATGATGGTGGGGTCAAGCTCGCCGTAAGCCGGAAGCCCATACATTCGGATAAACATTTCAAATGGTTGAAACAATCTGGGATTTTTCAGCTTTGTCGGTGGTTTACTCATAATATTTTCGTTGTCCTCCTCCATAAAGCAGAAGGTGTTTTTATCATTTTCAAGCTCTTTTCGGAACGCTTCTGCGTCGGATTCAGTCATCCATCCACAGAGGATATAAAAGGTATTATCCTTTTGGCTGGTACATGCTGCCAGTCTTCGGACATCGAAATTAGTGGAATAGACAGTCAGTCTTTCCCAGGCTGCAGCCAGTTCTTCTTTTTGACGGCTCACCAGATCTGTAATCCGTGCCTCAACGCTGCGCAGCTGCCTGCAGAGATCGGACAGTCTTTGCTCCAATTCATGAGTCGCTTCAGTGGGCGTACCCTCATATTCATCCGGCAGAAAGAAGCGCTCAAAGTGCATAGAGGTAAAAATGGCATCAATTTTATCACTTAAAGCATCAGGTACAAAATATACCAGCCATACATATTCCGCGTCCTCCTGACATTTGTGGACGATGGTATCCAGAGTGCCATACACATAAGTCATAAACTTATCGTAAGAACCATGTGTCATACGCCCGAACCGAAACTTTACATATTTGAAGTTTAGTATATCGCGGACAGCATAATTCAAGTCTGTAAATGGAATTACGTTGTTGATAGACGCGTTGATTGCATCCGCCTGTTTTGTCAGATCGGATTTTTCTTTCAGGAGTATTTCAAGCTGTTGCTCCAGTTCCCGGACAACGGCTGCAGCTTCCTCGGGAGAAAAGGGCATGGAAGCGGAGGCAGGAAGCAGTACCTTATAGGTTTCGACCAGTTTTGCTGCTGTCTGAAGCTCCGACTTATACGGATTGGTTTCTGCACATGGTCTTAAGCCGGTCACAGTCTTAAGCTCAGACAGAGCGTTTTCCAGATGGATTTCGTACCGGGAGAGGTATTGCTCAATGACCCGATCAATGTCATCCTTAGGACCGGTGATACTCAGGAATTTCATTTTCTCTATCACAGGATAGAACCTCCTTATTGTTTTGCTGTAAGCGCCTGTATCTCGCCAGAGCTTAAACCGTAGCGGATTCCCTCCAGGATAGTGATGATCTTTCTCGTTTCCAGTTCCTTAAAATAAAGATAGGAATCCAATACGGCGGCGGAATAGGGGTGTTTTCTACTGGCCCCGTTGTAGATGCGGTTCAGTATTTGGTGGTACAATGTCTCTACATCGGGTTTTCGGTTTAACTCAGTTGGTTCCATTCGCCCATAAAAAGTTTTGCCCAGAGCGTAAAAAAAATCCCCGGTTGTCTCTGCTTTTATAAGCTGATGAATTTGTGTGGCATTAAGCCTGTAATGGATAGGAATCAACAGTGCGTAGATTTCCGGCGGCGACATGGAATAATATTGTTTGGCACGGTAAATCCACTGGATATTCAGGAGATCCACGCGGCAGCCGAAACATTCGCTGAGAACCTGTTGTTCCTCCTTTGAGAGAATGTTTGATTTTGCCTTCCACACAGAATTAAAATAGTAAAGATCCAACTGCAGCTCGTAGTCGAACAATTTGGCTCCTCCCCGGAGGGTAATGGGGTTTAAGAGATGGTAGTAGTGCGACCCTCTCAGCAGGGCGACAAAATCCTGCAGGCTTTCTGCCCGGGATAAGGATTCCAGATCCAGGCAGGAGTGCTTTTCAAAAAAGTCCTGGAAGGCGGATAGATCCAACATTATTTTCTGGTGGCTTATCACATGCCTTAGAAGCCGTTTCAGCATGGTAATTTCATAGTGCATGAAGTAGAGGTTCAGGAATCTCCTCTGCTTTAAGTTTGAGAACCGATAAAGTTTTGCAAAATCTTGATATTCGGATTGGGTGAGGAGCTGCTCAATATGACCCCGGTGAAGCATGGAATCGTCAAGAGCTGAAAAAATTTCCGCATATGCCGTTTGTTGTTTCAGATAATCCGCTGCGCTGTGTACATCTTTTAATGATGTCATCTCCAGGAATTGTTTGTCTGTCAAAAGGCGGCTTTTCATGGCGCGAACCTTTGTGGCAATGCCGCTGTAAGTTAAAAGCCCCATAGAATTACTCCTTTATCAGGGATTGGAACAGTTGCTTGACATAATCCCAATGATGGTCTTGGTAATTTTTTTTCATCTGTGCCAGCAATGCCTCCGCACGGGCTTTCTGCTCAGACAGTCTGGAATTCATCTTGATTTCCATTGCTGTACGGAGCTCTGCTATTTTTTGTTCGGTTGCGGCTTCCAGCTCCCGGTCAAAAGCTTCTGTCTTTTCTGCCATCCTTTGTGAAAAGGCTTTTTTGCAGGTGTTAGCATCATCAATAATAGAGACCGCGGCGGTTTCGATTTGAGATATTTGCCTGATAACGGTATCCATGGCAGTCCTCCTTGTTTAAAGCTGTAATGCGTTAGCAGTTCTTATAGTTTATGACTGATAGAAGTATATAAACGCCTGTTTATCATGATACACCATTTTAGGAAAAATTCTATAGTGAAATCGCAAGAAAAACAGATATTTAGAAGTATTTTTTGTGGAATATGCTGAGGAAAGAGAACAGACGCACCTGAAACAAGGAGTTCGGGTGGGGGCGATCCAGACTGAGCAGGAGACAATCAAGGCTATTGGGAGGTCAGGTAACGGCTGGCCACATATGCTTCCTGTCCGTTGTACATGATTATTGCCCAATCTGTATCATAAGAGCGGATATATTCTACGGTTACACCTTCACCCAACTGTCCAATTCGGTTTCCCTCTGTGTTTGGCTGAGAGCGTATATTCAATACAGCCGTGGTCTTATAGGAAACAGGAGACATAGTTTCTGGAACAAAGGTTTCTCTGTCAGCGCCACTCTCGGTCACTGAGATGGTTGTGGGGGGAGCAGATGTCTCCACGGCGTTCTTTTCAGGCTTTACCAGCTTCATGATACAGAACAAGAGAATAATACAAAGAATGGGGGCTAACAGCTTTAAAATATGATACACGGTAAAGATGGCAGCTCTCCGTGGGTATTTTCCCCGGCTGTGCGCTGCTGTGGAGGCACGTCTGGCGTCCTGCTGACGTTTTCTTTGAGGGGAACGGGAGGAAGGTTTTGCGCCACGATGTGCATTGCGGTAATCATTGGCAAAGGTGTATACTTCCTGAGAGAGGATATGGTACGCCTGGTTAGCGCTGTAGGCATTGGCATCGCCTTCATGGGCCGCTTTATTTCCGATAATACGGATTTTATGGTAGTGTTCACAAGTGGATTTGGAAACCCAGCGGTTTTCATAAAGTGTGTCAATCATGGTTTTTAAATCACTGCCATCCGTAATCCCTGCACGCTCAGCAAGAAGTTTCACCATAAATTCCAGAGTCTGGCGGCATTTGATCATGGAAGCATTATATTCCTTATGACGAATCAGACGTTCTGCGTCATGGATGCCCTGTTGAATTTTCTCCCAGCCATTGTTTAAATTTTTCGTCATGAGCATTCTCCTTTGTATTATAGAACCATTATACTATAAGATGATAAATTGTGCACTCAAAACATCCTTTCTATCAAGGATAAAAATGAAATCCTGGGGCGAAGCGAAATAAAGTTGCCTTTTCTTTTATCGTTTTAGGCAATATGCGGATTAAGGAACTTATGATAAAATGGAGGAGAGAGGATATGGGATGGTTTTTTGTTTGTGGATTCCCCGGATATAGACATTCATGGACTGCCCCAGGCATGTGTGGATGATTGTAAACCTG
>CANPMS010000034.1 GCA_947575275.1 uncultured Clostridium sp.
GCCTTTTGAAAATCCCATAACAATGTTTCGGGATTGCGGAGAAGATAGAGTTTCTGCTCTTGCTGGTCTCTGCCCGACACTTCAAGCGTGGCGGCGTTGCCGATGCGTTTTTCTTTCTGCAACAGAAACGCACCGTCAGCCGCGCCGAGCAAGCCAGTAGTCCCCTAAATCATGTCAAACTTATCGTCAGAACCCTGCTTTCTGGTATGATGGACAAGCAGGAGGCAGATACCATAGCTGTCTGCAAGCTGTTTCAGCTTTGTAATTATTTCATAGTCGTTTGCGTAACTGTAATTGTCCCCGCCGACTTCCCGCACCTTTTGGAGCGTGTCAATGATAATCAGCCTTGTATCGGTATGCTGCTTCATAAACTCCTGCAACTGTTCATCCAATCCGTTTCCAAGATTACCCGCCGAAACAGAAAAGAACAGACTGTCTGCCCCGTCCGTTCCAAACATACGGTACAGCCTTTCCTGCAGGCGGCGGTAATCATCTTCAAGGGCAAGGTAAAGCACCGCCGCTTTACGGACAGGATAATCCCATAATGGAATCCCCCTGCTGATATGGTAGGCAATCTGCGCCATTAAAAAGCTCTTGCCAAGTTTTGGCGCACCTACGAAAAGGTAAGTCCCTGGGTAGAGCAGACCGTCAATCAAGGGCGGTTTACTTGGATATACAGAATCATACAATTCTGCCATAGAAACAGTTTCAAGGGCTTTGCTATTGTTTTTCGGCAGGTAATTGGTTATACTGTTATTGTTTACATCAGACGGTTGCTCTGTATCTGCGCCAACAGATACATTCGGGGCAGCCGTTTCTTTTTTATTCGCCATCTTCACTTTCTCCTTTCAGACCGCCGAGGATAACGCCAATCAGTTCGATTGTGTCAAGCAGTTCTTCATTTACTCCCCCGCCCGCTTCAATCCTCTGCAATTCTGCAAGGACGGCGGCAAGCTCATTGCGGAGTGCCTTATACACCCTCGGATTGCCCTGCACAACCACGTCTTGGCATAAGAGCCGCCTTGTGATATAGTCCTGCTTGGTAAGCCCCGAAAGCCGCACCGCTTTGTCAATCCGCTCATTTTCTTCGGGGGATACCCGAAAGGCGACGGTCTTGTTCCTCCAACGGTTGCAGTTGTCTAAATTCTTTGCCGACATATCAAAAATCCCCCTTCCCTAAATCGTCAAGCCTGTCTGCCATCTCTGTCTGCTTTGATGGAAACAGGTGTGCATAGCGGTAAGTGATTTCAATGCTCTCATGCCCCACTCGGTCAGCAATCGCCACCGCCGAGAACCCCATATCAATCAATAAACTGATATGGCTGTGGCGCAAATCGTGAATCCGTATGCGTTTCACTCCTGCGGCTCTTGCGCCCCTGTCCATCTCGTGATGAAGATAGCTCTTTGTTATTGTAAAGATACGGTCTTTTTTCTTTAAACCATACAGCATACCAATATATTCCTGCATTTCCTCGCAGAGAAACTTTGGCATCTTGATTGTGCGGTTGCTCTTTTTTGTTTTCGGAGAGGTAATCACGTCCTCCCCATGCAGGCGTTGGTAGGATTTGTTAATCGTGACCGTTTCCTTATCAAAATTGAAATCAGCGGCGGTCAAAGCCAATAATTCTCCCTCTCGGATTCCGCACCAGTAAAGCATCTGGAACGCATAATAGGAAACTGGCTTGTCCATCATTTCATCCGCAAACTTCTTATATTCCTCTTTTGTCCAGAACAGCATTTCCTTGTGTTCCTCGCTCCCCATGTTCCCCGCCTTTGCCGCAGGGTTGGAGCGGAGGTCATAATAACGCACCGCATGGTTGAAGATAGCGGAAAGCTGGTTGTGGACAGTTTTCAGATACGTCTGCGAATAGGGATTGCGCTTTTCATCACGGTAGGCAAGCAGCTCATTCTGCCATGCAATGATTTCCTTTGTACCAATCTCGCTAATCTTCATTTTTCCGAAGTATGGGAGAATCTTCGTCCGAATGATATGCTCCTTTGTCAGCCAAGTGTTTTCTTTCAGTCGGTTCTTGACATCATTCGCATAAAGCTCCGTAAAGGCTTCAAAGTCCATATCAAGGTCAGCAGAATTTTGTAACTGGAACTTCCGTTCCCACTCCTGCGCTTCACGTTTTGTTGCAAACCCACGCTTGCACTTCTGTTTCCGCTCCCCTTTCCAGTTCACATACCGAGCCATCACATACCATGTGCCGTTGCCCTCGTTCTTAAATACTGGCATTTAATCCATCTCCTTTCCCTGTTTTTCTCCTGCCCCGTAAAACCTTTCTTGAAAATACTGGCGGTTTACTCTCCCTGCAATCGTGATAAACCCCTGCTCCTTCAGCTCGTCATTCAGTTTCTTGATGAGCTTGTAAGCGTAAGGCTTTGATACGGAAAGCTCCTGCGCCACCTCATCCACACGGATAAATTTGTTGTCCATACAACCTCTCCTTTCTCTCTAAGCGTTTTTGCTTAATTCATAATACTAAACATTTTTGCTATTGTCAATAGGTTTGCAAGAAAATGTTAAACTTTTTTGTTTTGTTTCTATTGACTTGTTCTAAACATATATGCTATACTCCTTATAAACATAGGAACAAGGAGTGAAACATTATGGCGATTGGCGAAAGAATACATTTTTTCCGCATTATGCGGGGCATGACACAGAAATATCTTGGTATGCTTGTCGGATTTCCAGAAAAATCAGCGGATGTGCGTTTAGCACAGTATGAAACTGGCTCACGCAAGCCAAAGGCAGACTTGACGGCTGCACTAGCGCAGGCTCTGGACGTTGCGCCGCAGGCTCTTGACATACCCGACATTGACAGCTACATCGGGCTTATGCACACCTTATTTGCACTTGAGGACATTTACGGTCTTACCGTCAGTGAAGCAGACGGAGAAGTCTGTTTGAAAGTCAACAAAGACAAAAGTAAGGATGCCGCCGAGTTACTGCAAATGCTTACCGCTTGGCAGGAACAGGCTGTAAAACTCTCTGCCGAGGAAATCAGCAGGGAAGATTACGACCAGTGGCGGTACAATTACCCGAAGTTTGACACCACGCAGCATTGGGCGAAAGTCTCCTCTAAGGAATTGAGCGATACCTTAGCCAAAGCGTTCAAGGACAAACTGAAAACCGATTGACAAGCACGACAAAAAACGCCCTTAGCCATGAGTTCCTACCCACAGCTAAGGGCGTTTCTAATATGGATTTGTTCAGAGCCAAGCGGAGTTTGGACAATATATGCGATGAATGTTTACATTCAAGAGCATATATTGGCAAAAATCCATTTGGCGGATACGCCACAACTCGGAAATATGTAATATTTCCGAGTATGGCTCTGAACACTAGCCAGCCTCTTGCAAATCATTCCCCCACCAACAAACCACTTGACAGTAAGAATAATCGCACTCAAACGACTGTTATCAATTTGTTATCAAAAGACCTTTCCAAAGTCCGCAAACCCGCATAAACACTGGATTTGCTAAACATTTTTGTTTATTCAAACTCTATCGTCGCCGGCGGCTTCCCCGTACAGTCATACAGAACCCTGTTCACATGCGCCACCTCATTAACAATACGGCTCGCCACCTTGCCCAGCACCTCCCAGGGAATCTCGGCAGCCTCAGCAGTCATAAAGTCAATCGTATTTACAGCACGCAGTGCCACTGCATAATCATAAGTGCGCTCATCCCCCATAACGCCCACAGAACGCATATTAGTCAGAGCTGCAAAATACTGACCAATGCTGCGGTCAAGACCTGCATTTGCAATCTCCTCCCGGTAGATAGCATCTGCATCCTGCACCATCCTTACCTTCTCGGCAGTAACCTCGCCAATGATTCGGATTCCCAGCCCCGGACCAGGGAATGGCTGACGATAAACCAGCTTTTCCGGTATTCCCAGCTCCAAACCTGCCCTGCGTACCTCATCCTTAAACAGGTCGCGCAGAGGCTCTATAATTTCTTTAAAATCAACGTAATCCGGCAACCCGCCCACATTATGGTGAGACTTAATAACTGCAGACTCCCCGCCAAGCCCACTCTCCACCACGTCCGGGTAGATCGTTCCCTGAACCAGGAAATCCACTGCACCAATTTTCTTTGCCTCCTCCTCAAACACACGGATAAATTCCTCACCGATGATTTTGCGCTTCCTCTCCGGCTCCTCCACACCCTTCAGTTTCGCGTAGAAACGCTCCTGGGCATTAACACGGACAAAATTTAAATCATAATCTCCATTGGAGCCAAAAACCTCCTCCACCTCATCACCCTCATTTTTACGCAGCAAACCATGATCCACAAACACACAAGTCAGTTGATCACCCACTGCCTTTGCAAGCATGACAGCCGCCACGGAAGAATCCACACCCCCTGACAGAGCACACAGAACCTTTCCTGCTCCTACCTTCTTTCGGATTGCCTGAACCGTGTTCTCCACAAACGCGTCCATTCTCCAGTCCCCGGCACAGCCGCATACCTCATAAACAAAGTTGGAAAGCATCTTTGTGCCCTCAACCGTATGCAGCACCTCCGGGTGGAACTGGATTGCATACAATTTCTGCTCCACACACTGAACTGCTGCCACCGGGCACGCCTCTGTATAAGCAATAATCTGAAAGCCAGGAGCCTCTTTTTCAATATAATCATTGTGACTCATCCAGCAGATAGTCTTTTCAGAGACATTTCCGAACAGCTTGCTGGTCTTGTCCACCGTCACCTCAATCTTCCCGTACTCGCGAACCGGGGCCTTACATACATGTCCACCCATAAGATACATCATCAACTGAGCTCCATAGCACAGCCCCAGCACCGGGATTCCAAGCTCAAACAGCTCTCTGCTGCAGGTGGCAGCGCCCTCCTCATAACAACTGTTAGGACCACCAGTCAAAATAATGCCCTTTGGGTTCATCCCCTTGATTTTTTCAATATCCGTTTTGTAAGAATAGATTTCACAATACACATTGCATTCACGCACACGGCGGGCCACAAGCTGATTGTACTGCCCTCCAAAGTCGATTACAATAATTTTCTCTCTGTTCACGAGCGCTCCTCCCGATTGTTTATCCTCAATAATTTTGTAACCATATTATACATAATTTGCCTCTGCCGCACAAGCACATTTCCTTCTGCTCTGCCGCAAAAATGGTAGAAAATAAAAAAACTTAAAAATCACCATAAATATCCAGTTACCATCCGTATCGTTTCTATCAAACAAAATAAAAAGTTATGACATACAAAGGGAGGTAATAAATCATGAAAAACCGACACCATATACGGCTTATCCCCACAATGGCGCTCACCATAGCAGCGACTATTGCTGCCGGAACCATAACAGGCTGTGGGAGCTTCCAATCATCAACACTATACTATACAGACGAAACTGCCTCTTATACAGATGAAACTGCTGCTATGCCGGATGTTGCCAGTACTTACAGTAACATGGAAACTGCCGAAGAATACGATGGTGATGCAGGAAGAATCACTGACATTTCCGAGGCGGGTCTTACCTCATCTGCCACAATCCATCCAGTTGTGTCTTCAAGGAAGCTGATCCACACTATAAATCTTGTTGTAGAAACTACAACATTCGATGTGCTCATAGACACACTGACACAGGAAATTGCCAATTCAGGTGGCTATGTGGAATCCTCCGAGATTGATGGAAATACTATTGGTGATGCCACTATGGTGGTAAGGATACCATTTGAGAAGTTGGATAGCTTTGTGGAACAAGTGGATCAGCATGGAAACATCATCAAAAGATCTGAGAACACCCAGGACGTGACACTCAAGTATTCGGACATTGAGAGCCGTAAGAAAACTCTGTCTATGGAGCAGGACCGCCTCTGGGAACTGTTGGCAAAAGCAGAATCCATGGAATCTGTTATTGTCCTGGAATCCCGACTTTCGGAAATCTGCTATCAGCTGGAATCCATGGAATCACAGCTTCGTACCTACGACAACCAGGTAGATTACAGCACAGTACACTTAGAAATTAAAGAGATACTGATTTTTACTCCGACTCCTATTCCTACTGACTCTGTGGCAACCCGTATTCAAAAAGGCTTTAACCGCAATTTGAAGCAGATTGAAAACAATGCAGTGGACTTTATTGTCTGGTTAATATCCAGTCTGCCAATTATGCTTGTATATGCAGTGTTTACCGGAATTTTTGTTATCATTGTACGTGTGCTGGTAAAACGCTATCAAAAACACAGGAGGAAACATCAGAAAACCGCCATTACAAAAGGAGAGGACAGCATTCCACCCACAAAAGACCTATAAATCCCAATACCGCCACAGCATTCACTGTCAACAGGTTTTATCCTGGAACGTCTACTGTGTATAAGATGCGGCATTGCAGTTGAACAGGTCAGCCATCTCCAGTTCGGGGAGATAGAACCCCAGATACAGCGTGCTGCTGCCAATCTAAAAGGTCAGGCTCTCCCACAGAAGGTTCAATGGATACCACACAAAATCCAGATCCTCTATCGCATTCGTGTAAGCTTGCGCGCAGAAAGTCAACACCAATTTTCTCTGAGGCGTGTTCAACCCCTGCGCTGTATAAGCACCCAAAGGCAATACTCCGTTAAGACCATAGATCTGCCCGCGATCCGCTGTATAGAACAAATCCGTCCCATTCTCCTGAGTCCAGTCTGCTGAGACATCAAAGGAAACACCCTGCGTGGAGTGGGAAATCTTGCTCTCCATAAGCTCCGGTGTCTGGTTAGAGGTTACTGGCGTGGTAGGCTACAAAGCGCTGACCACGCCTTTGACGGGCAAAAGAAATATAATTGCAGCCAGAGCCAAAATGCTGGTCACGCTAATAAGTCCGGCAAAAATAAGAGGCAGAAGAGGCGACCTTGTTTTTTTGACCGTTTTCACTTCCCCCTCAACCGTTTCTGCCTCCATCTCCGACGGTTTCCCCTCTAATCATTTCTCTCTTTCATTCATATTCTCTTCAAAGGAGATTTCTATTACCTCTTAAACAGTTAAAATAATTGTAAGTTACCTTTTTTCACTCCTCTCCCCGCAGATTCCGTATCTCCTGCACCAACAGCTTTATATTCTCAAACATCGAATTAAACACTCCATACCGGTAAAGATTCAATACAAGAATTCCAAGGGGAACTGCCAGAATCATTCCTGAAATCCCCTGAAGTTTAAATCCCAGGTACAAAAGAACAAGGGTGAGCAGTGGCGGAAGACCCATGGAATCCCCCACGATTTTAGGCTGAATTACCTGGCGGATCACTTGCGTCAACACATACAACAACACAAGCCCCACTGCCAGGGGATAATCCCCCGCAAAAAATTGAATCACCGCCCAAGGAATCAGCACCGTGCCCGTTCCAAACAAAGGCAGAAAATCCAGAATTGCCACAAGCACCGCCAAAAGAAACGCGTACTTCACACCCAGGATTAAAAAACCTGCCAACAGAATCGCTGCTACCACAAACATAATCCTGAACTGTGCCAGAAAATAACCTCCCACCAGGCGTTTCATATCCCCCTTCAGGTAACTGTAATACCGGTTGCTGCCCTCCGGCAGATACCTACGCCAGAACTCAATAATCCTGTCCCTCTCAGCAATAAAAAAATAAGAGGACAAAATCGTTACAACCACATTGACCATAACATTGGGAATACCTTTCGCCATACTGCCCGCAGCTTCCACCGTGGGCGAAGCGATTTTCTCCACCAGAAGGCTTAAAGCATCCCCTACATTTCCGGCGAACTGCTGCCAGGACTGCTGAACAGTCTGAGGCAGCATATGAAACAGATCACTAAACCGCAGAAATACCTCCTGAACCTGCCATACCGCCGCATCATAAAGCTCAGGAAGCTCCTTTGCCAGTTCAGCTGCCTGCCAGATCAAGCGGGAGAGGATAAAATAACCAAGGCCAATAATCAATGCCAAAACTAAAATCACAATCATAATGGAGCTGTGCCTTCGGACAATCCTGAGCCGCCTCTCCAAAAAACGTACCAGAGGATTTGCAATCATGGCAATCACCCATCCAATGACAAAAGGCATAAAAAACTTAAGCAGCTTAGGTCCCAGAAGGCACACCAGAAGTATCTGCACCAAAGGAACCAAAATATTTAAAAAAATACGTATATAACGCCTGCCGTCATACATCTTATCACCTCACGTTTGCCAAAAATCTGCCAAGAAACGAAAACAATGCTTCCATTTCCTGCCGGGTCCCTACGGTAATCCGCAGATAGTTATCCAGCCTTGGCTGGTTAAAATATCTCACATAAATCTGCTGTCCGCGCAATGCCTCAAAAATCTCCACTGCAGGAACACGCTTATGAGAAGCGAAAATAAAATTCGCTTGGGAATCTGGAAAAGAAAAGCCCAGGCTGCGAAGCTGTACCTTTGCCCATTCCCTGGTGTCCACCACTTTCTGAATCATTGCGTTAAAATAAGTGTCATCCTGTACCGCTTCCACCCCCAACACCAGAGCAGGCAGATTCATGGTGTAGGAATTATAGGAATGCTTTACATGATTCAGCGCCTGAATCAGATAAGGATTCCCCATTGCAAAGCCAATCCTCATACCCGCCATAGAACGTGACTTACTGAAAGTCTGCACCACCAGCAGGTTTTCATACCGGCTGACAAGCTCCAATGCAGAGTTGCCCCCAAAATCAATATATGCTTCGTCCACAATCACTACCACATCCTGATTATGGCAAATTATGTCCTCCACCGCTTCCAAGGACATCAAAAGCCCCGTCGGAGCATTGGGATTGGGAAAGATTACCCCTCCATTTTCCCTATAATAATCCTCAGGATGAATCACAAACGCCTCGTCAAGAGCCGGGGTCTCATAGCTTATCCCAAACAACTCTGCCCATACCTTATAAAAAGAATAGCTGATGTCCGGGAACAAAATTGGTTTGCCGGAATTAAAAAAAGTGAGAAAACACATAGCAATCACATCATCCGATCCCACGCCCACAAACACCTGGTTATCATCTACACCATAATGTTTTGCCAGTGCATGAACCAGCTCCGATGCCTCCGGATCCGGATACTTACGAAGCCTGTCACAATCCAGTTCTCTCAATGCCCTCAGAACCCCCGGAGCCGGCGGATAGGGGTTCTCGTTGGTATTCAGTTTAATAATCCTGTCACCCTTCGGCTGATCCCCCGGCACATAAGGAATCACTTTCCTGATATTCGCTTCCCAGCTCTTCATCTTATATTCCTCCTGACTCTGCTTCCCAATGTATCATTAAATCAGTCCATACTCTCTTGCAACCGCCTGGAACGCAGGCAGCGAACGCTCAATCTGCTCATAGGACACACAGTACGCAATACGCACATAACCCGGGCAGGCAAAGGAGCTTCCCGGCACCAGAAGCAGCCGATGCTCCTGTGCTTTAGCACAAAATTCCCTCTCATCTGCCACCGGAGACTTCACAAACAAATAAAATGCTCCCTCAGGTCTGATACACTCAAATCCATACTCCTTAAGACTGTTGTAGAGGAGATTGCGGTTTTTGTCATAGGCCTCCAGATTCACAGACGCCCCTCCCTCAATGCAGCGCTTAATCACACGCTGCATCAGCGATGGCGCGTTCACACAGCCAATCACGCGGTTTGCAATGGTAGCAGCAGCAAACACATCCCCGCTGTCCTGCAATTCATCTGGAATCACCAGGTATCCGATACGCTCACCTGCCAGGGACAGAGACTTACTGTAAGAATAGCAAATAATTGTGTTATCATAATAGTTTGTCACATACGGAACCTTCACACCATCGTAGGCCAGTTCCCGGTACGGTTCATCCGAAATCAGCACAATAGAGATTTCAAATTCTGCCTCCTTTGCCCGCAGAATATCCGCCAGCTTTTTAAGCGTCTCATCTGAGTACACAACGCCGGTAGGATTGTTCGGCGTATTGATCATAACCGCCTTGGTGCGAGGTGTAAGCTTCTCCTCAAACTCCTTAAGATTTGGTTGAAAATCCACCGTATTTGGTGAAATAACCACCAGCCTTCCATCATAATTGTGCACATAGTTGCCATACTCCACAAAATACGGAGCAAACACAATCACCTCATCCCCGAAATCCAAAATCGTCTTTAATATAATATTCAGGCCACTGGCTGCCCCTACTGTCATCAAAATATTTCTCTGACCAAAATTTGTGCCAAACTTTCTGTTTAAAGACTGAGCGATGGTCTCCCGCACATCCTCGTAGCCGCTGTTGCTCATATAGCCATGGACAAAAGCAGACTCCTCCTTCAGAATCTCCAAAATAGCAGTCTCCACCTCAGCAGGTGCAGGTACATTGGGGTTGCCCAAACTGAAATCATACACGTTCTCCGAACCATAAATTTGAGAAAGACGTTTTCCCTCCTCAAACATAGAACGGATCACCGAATTGTTCTGTAACAGAGGTTTCATTTTCTGCGAAATCATATCTCATATCCTCCTTGCCCTGCAAAACCTACCAGCGTCTTGCGCGGAAACTGTAATAGAAAGCCATCATCCCTGTAAGTATCAGATAAAACCAGGTGGTAGTATTGGAAAACCATGTGGTAAAAAACGAAAGCATCAAATAAGAAGCCATCTGTGCGTACAAAAGATACCCCAAAGGATTACGCATCTCCCTCAGCTTCACCACCAGCACATATGCCGCCAACCCCAGCAGGCAGGAAAACAGGAACACTCCAATCCAGCCAAAATCATAATAGGAATCATAAAATAAAGTCAGGGTGGTAAGCTCCTGCTTATCTACATAAATCGGGAAATTGATAAGCTGAGGAAAGAAAAACTTAAGCCCCGTCAATGCCCATAAAGGAAACAAGCCCTTAAGCCCAAAGCTGTATTTTGGAAGTACCTCCACCATGCAGTTGAAATTATCATAGTTATTTGCAATATAGATATACGGCTGACTGATAAAAATCGGCATCCCCGTGTTCTTCATCTCGAAAATTCCATTTAAATATTCCACATTGTGGCTTCTGGCCACCGTCAAAATCAGATACACCGGAACAAGAATCACCAGAATACCTAGAAAATACAATGGCTGAAACGATTTTTGAAGAGAAATATAAGTAAAAGCTGCAAGAAGCACAGCAAACACGAACTGGAACCGGGATACACACAAAATGGGAATCATCAGGCAAATTACCGTCATAAACGTAACCGCCGCCGCCATCCATCCCTTCCCACGCCCCTGGGACATATGAAAAAACAACACTGACAATGACGGAACAAGCACGCAGGATACGGTCAGATAATGGATGCCCGTCAAATGAAACTCCGAGTAAGCATGAGGCACCCCTCTTATCAGCAGCGGCACATAACCCAAAATCACTGCTTCCACTACAAAGCAGATAATAGACACTGCTGTAATTGCACAAATCATGTGAAAAACAGGAACCGAGTCGCCGGTAAAGCTTCTCCACCTGCCGTAATGATCATGTCCGGAGCCATACAGCCTGGTCAAAACTTCAAATACCAGCCAGAACCCCACAAATGCAAGCGCCATACAGATCCAGGTCATAAGCGCCCAGTCACTCTGGAGCCTGCTTAACTTAAAACAGGCAATTCCCTGCCCTCCAACCCAGGACAGGGAAAAAAGCCCTCTCAGATGAATCCAGTTTCCGAATCGCCGGTAATCATTAAAATAAAGCCAGCACGCCGCCATGAGCAACGCAACGCCCGAAAGCATATATTGCTCTACTCTCGCAAAAAAATAGCTTGCCAGATAACAAATCAAATAAATTACCATGAGTATTCCATCCTGTCTTTTGTTATTTATGTCTGCATGATGCTGTCTGCAGACATGTGCGGAAATGGCTGTCGCTTTACAGAAAGCGGCAGCCAAAGTCATCCTATCCCACAAATTCTCTCATATACTCTTCCACTTCTTTTGCAGTATCAAAGCTCATCGCCTTATCTGCAACGGCCTGAAGCTCCTCAATACTATAATTGGTAATTACCTTTCTGGAGTACAAAAGCGCAGATGCGCTCATGCTGAACTCATTTAAGCCAAATGCCAATAAAAGCGGAATCATCATCGGATCGCTGGCTGCCTCACCACACATTCCCACCATGATACCTGCCTCGCGCCCACACGCAATAATCCGCTTGATACTGCGCAGCACAGCCGGATTGAAGGTAGAATACAGATACGATACCTTGTCGTTTCCTCTGTCCACGGACATGGTATACTGGGTCAGGTCATTGGTCCCAATACTGAAGAATGCTGCTTCCTTTGCGAACACGTCCGCCAGCATCGTGGCTGCAGCAGTCTCCATCATGATTCCCACCTCAATATCCTTGTTGTAAGCAATCCCCTTTTCGTCAAGCTCATCCTTCAGCTCTTCAACCAGAGCCTTTACCCGGCGCAGTTCCTCAATACATGTCACCAGAGGAACCATGATTTTAATATTGCCAAACGCACTGGCGCGCAAAAGAGCCCGGAGCTGCGGCTTATAAATGTCCTCCTTACGGTCTAAACAAAGCCGGATTGCGCGGTAACCCAGAAATGGATTTTCATCCTTTTTAAGCCCCATATACGGAAGCTCCTTATCACCGCCAATATCCAGAGTGCGGATAATAACCGGCTTACCCTTAAGCGCCTCCGCTACTTTTTTATACGCCTCAAACTGCTCATCCTCTGTTGGCATTGCCATACGGTCCATAAACAAAAACTCCGTCCGGAACAGACCTACACCCTCTCCGTCGTACTGGAGTACCTTCTCCACATCCCCAGGTCTTCCAATATTTGCAACCAGCTCTACATGTACGCCATCCTTTGTCACAGTGGGTTTTCCAATATACTGCTCCAGATCTTTTTTCTCTTTCAGGAATTTATCACGCTTCGCCGTGTACTCATTCACAATCTCCTGTTCCGGATTCACATATACCACACCCCCGGAGCCATCCATAATAATGGTATCCCCGTCCTTCACATTCCCGACAAAGTTTGTCACTGCCACCACTGCCGGAATTTCCAGTGCCCGGGCCAGAATTGCACTGTGAGAGGTCTTTCCGCCCAGCTCTGTCACAATACCTGCCACATTTGCCGGATTAATGCCCGCAGTCATAGAGGGTGTAAGATCCTTTGCCACAAGAATACTGCCTGCCGGAAGTGCAGAAATATCCACAGATTCCACCCCCAGGAGCACCTTCTGTATACGAGCCTTAATATCCCGCATATCAGTTGCACGCTGTTGCATCAATTCATCATCCATAGACGAGAACATGTCCGCATATGTGCTGCACACCTGTTCTACTGCATACTCACTGCAGAGCGCCTCACCGGTTACAGCGCTCTCAATCTCTCCAGTCAGCATGGGATCCATCAGAAGCATCATATGACCCTGCATAATTTCAGCTTCCTTCTCCCCGACCCTGGTCGCAAGATCTGCTGCCAGCATCTCCGTATCCTGAATTGTCTTTTCAAGCGCCCTTCTAAAACGCTCGATTTCCGCCGCTGTATCAGTGACGCTCTCTCTTTTAATATGCAGTTCAGCTTCCTCCACAATCACTGCCTTTCCAATACCGATACCAGCAGAAGCATTCGTCCCCTTATACATGATCCCGTGTCCTCCTTACTAATTATTTATTGCTTGTCCGATAAGTCCTACTCTCCCAGTCCGCTCTCCACCAGACGAATCATAGCCTCAAGCGCTTCCTCCTCATCCGGACCCTCACAGACAAACTCAATCTCATCTCCACATTTTACGCAGGCTCCCAGCACACTCAAAACACTTTTTACGTTGGTAGCCGTATTGCCGCACAGAAACCTTACCGTCGACTTATATTTAATTGCCTCATTGCACAGAAGCCCGGTTGGACGTAAATGTAATCCAGACATATTCTTTACCATTATTCTTCTTTTTACCACACTATCCCTCTTTTCATCATCTCCCAGCTTCACTTGATGCATGGGTAGCCGGTTCTTTTGTTTCCTCTGTCTCAGTTTCCTCTGCCGTTGTCTGCTCTTCCATCGAGGTCTGCTCCTCTGAGCTTTCATAAGCTGTGGTGCTTCCTCCGTCAATGACAGGAGCCGCCGGAAGCTCGGATACCTCAACCGTAAATTTAGTGAAAGATATAAGGTTGTACACCTCACTGTCCGCTATGGATAACCCTCCCTGATTACTTCCCTGCTGCATTCCTGACAAATCTACCGAAGCTCCCAATAAAGACGGTGTAAGACCTTCCAAATCCGCATCCAATCCCTGCAATGTCACCTCAATGCGCCTCGGTTCCAGCCGATATTGATACGACTGCATTCTGTTCTTCAGCTCAATATCAGCTTCCGTCAACGTCAGCGTCCGGCTTGCCAGCTTTTCCACCTTTATAAGAACTTGCACCATTGATCTTTCCTCACTGGCGATTGTCACACCTGCCGGAAGATAATTCCGCAAATCCACCGCAACTGTTTTATCCTCCACAGCGCCGCTAATATTTAACTCAGGAGCTGAAATCAAGAGCTGATTGACTGAAGCCAAACTGGTCTCCGTACCTATCACCGGCACATTCTCGATCTCACATTCCACTCCCGTATAGCGGTATCCCGGCGCTGCCGTTCCTGTCACCCTAAAATCCAACGGAAGATTCTTTACTTTACTAACTGTCACTTGATAACGGATAGCTGATGGATTCACAGTAATCCTGTCGCTGATATTCAGTTTATTTCCGTTAGCATCATAAAATATCGGTACCTGTTCTCCCTCCTCGTTGGCAGAAAGCCCGTCCACATTAATTTCCACACCCGCGTAACTGATAGAGCCCACTTTGGACACCGGACCCTCTACGGTCAACTTCGATGGCTCCAAACTCACATCGCTGATATAGTACCCATCCGCAGCCTCTCCGCTGGTATGCAGCGCCAGTCCAAATGGTTTTTCCTGCAACTCTTCAGTTGACACACGGACTACTCCGGGCTTAGCCTCAGCATTGGAGATCAGTTCCTTGTTGTTAAGAACCTCCACCTTCACCTGAACCGAGCCTGTCACATCATAAAGCTCTGCCAAATCCACATAAGCGTGGAAATCTGTGGAGCGTACCCGATATTCATCCTTGGCATGGACATCATAATAAACCGTAGCCGTGCTCTTGCCACTAATCTCATAAGTCCGCCCCGCAGCTTCCAGCACCTTTCCATTCACAATATCAAGAGAAACTTCCTTGCTTCCGGTCACCACAGGATTCGAGACATTGAGCACTACAAGCCACACAAAGAACGCCAAAAAGAGAGAGAGGATTTTCAATCCCAGATTATTTAACAGCTTTTCCTTCATTCTTCCGCTTTCCCTTCCAAATCTTAAACCGGTTCACGCCAGTGTCATCCTGCTTCTCCATAGTTGCAAGAGCATCCTTAAGCTGCTCCGCATCATTGATTCTTCGGAGATTTCCATCCTCGACCAGGGATACCCTTCCCGTCTCCTCAGACACCACAATGGTAAGGCTGTCCGTTGTCTCGCTGATTCCCATAGCAGCACGATGCCTGGTTCCCAAGGCCTTGCTGATCATCATATTGTCCGAGAGTGGCAAATAGCAGGTCGCTGCCGTAACACGATTTCCACGGATAATCACTGCACCATCATGGAGCGGTGTATTGTACTCAAAAATATTAATCAATAATTGACTGCTGACAAGACCGCCAATCTCGATTCCCGTCCGCTCAATGTCCTTTAAAGGAACATTGCGCTCAATGACAATCAAGGCTCCCGTCTTCACCCTCGCCATCTCAAATGTTGCCTTCACAATTTCATTTACTGTCCGCTCCGAAAATCCCCCATTCTCCTTTCCATCATCAAAAGAAAACAGTTCAGAAATCAAATTTTTGCTCCCCAGCTGCTCCAGTGCTTTGCGCATCTCCGGCTGGAAGATAATCACAAGCGCCGTTACCGCAATCGTGCCTGTCTTCTCCAGAATCCACAGAATCGTATCCCACCGGAAAAGCACCGCCACAATAGAAAATACCAGAATCATAAGGATTCCCCTGAGCAGATACCATGCACGGGTACTCTTGATCCACAGCAAGGCAAAATAAACCAGGATTGCAATCATAATGATTTCTGTTATATTTGAAAATGATATTACTGGCAAGAACGAAATCCAGGAACCAATGCCCTGAAAAACTACCTCCAACTCCTGGAAGATGCCCCCCATAAAAAAGCCTCTCTTTCATTCAGCAAGCTGCCCGTAGATATTCCATATTTAATCCCCACGGCGCACACGCCGTCCCTTTGCCGGATTATTAATACGCTGAACACGCACGGCCGGTTTGGATACCACTACCTTTGGCACTGCTTTTACATAATAAACATAATCATCGTCCTCAAATTGTGTATATTCGGTTCTGGTATAATCTACGGCAAAAACAAAGAAATGATAAATACCTGCAATCAGCATAGAAAGAAATGCCCCCGCCAGCATTTCCGCAATGGGAATAGACACATTAAACATAAAATCGCCAATAAACACTGCCGCCATCTGTGCAATGGTTCCTGCTACAATTGCGATCACCCAGGCATAATCCACAGATAATGTCCTTAAAATGTACACCGTCAGGATTCCTATTACGCAGACCATAATCATTACTATCATCATCTTGTTTGCAAAAAGCGCCCGGATGATCTGGACAAACTTCTGGGTAATATCCACGGAAGCATCATTTGTCAATACTCCTGCATTCTGCTTTACATACTGTAAGATATAATAAACCACAACGCCGCAGCCAATCGGAACTGCCGCTGTCATTCCTGAAGAAAGCCCTGCCAGCAGCGGGATTGCAAAGGGAATTTTAAGTGAGAACGCCATCGGCATCAGAACCAGCCAATAGCTGTCGCCGGGTTGAAAGCCATAATATAAAAGTGCAACAACAATCAAAAACACTGCCGCTATCAGAGCAGTCTCCATAGATACTGCGTAGATATGAGCCAACATCAAAAGTCCCAACAAAAAACTGATAGCTCCGTAAGGTAAAAACGCACAGAGAATCGAAACTCCCACAGCAACAACCAGTCCTGTCAGCTTAGTCATAAACCCAATATTACCATTCATCAGCATAACCGCTGAAAAGCTGTAAGCAAACTTGATAAGCCCGTTTGATACCGCTGCGTACTTTCCATAAAGTAATTTTAGCTGCTCCTTAAGTACGAGAAACATCATCATAATGGCCGCCCTCCTTCGTCAATTCTTTCGTTCGGCTCTGAAATTCATACCGCTTCTCCAGCCGTTTCAATTTGGCCACATACACCTTTAAATCGCCTTTGGCATATTCATATCTCCTCTGGTAAACCACAAAAGCAACAATCAGATAGAATACCAAACCGACCACATACAAAATGCCTGTTACCCTGACTGATTCCACCACTTCATCCAGATTCATGGTATTTAAAAATTTTTCCATGTTATAAAGTGCCCATAGCAGCATACATAAGCCATAGCAAAATGTGTAGGAAAAAAATGCCCGCAGCATGCGGCTGCTGATATAATCACTGGCAAAATAACGCTGTGCCGGAAAAATGGCCTTTCCTTCCTTCTTTTCAAACATAGCTATACTTGTCATCAATTTGATTTTGTCTTCGTTCAGCATAAGTCCATCCTCATAATTCCGAAAGCATACTTTCTAAGTATACCATACTTATCCCTTTGATACCATACTTCCGCATATATTTTTTGCAGATATGCCGTATGCAAAGTATACCACAAAAATACCGCCGTGTAAAACACGACGATACTCTTTTCCGTTCTTTTTCTCAGGCATCCACACTGTAATTTGGCGCTTCTTTCGTAATATGAATATCATGTGGATGGCTCTCTTTTAAAGATGCCGCAGAAATCTTCACAAAACGTCCGGTCTCCTGCAGGGTGGGAATATCCTTTGCTCCACAATAACCCATACCGGCACGCAGACCGCCCAGCATCTGAAACACAGTATCCTCAACCATACCCTTATATGCCACACGACCCTCTACACCTTCAGGCACCAGCTTTTTAGCATCAGCCTGGAAATAGCGGTCTTTGCTGCCGTTTTCCATCGCTGAAATGGAGCCCATTCCGCGGTAAACCTTATATTTTCTCCCCTGGTACAACTCAAAAGTTCCCGGACTCTCATCACAGCCGGCAAACATACTTCCCATCATGCAGACATTTCCGCCTGCAGCAATGGCTTTCGTAATATCACCGGAATACTTGATACCCCCATCAGCAATAACCGGAATACCATGCTCCTTAGCCACCGCATAGCAATCCATAACTGCTGTAATCTGCGGAACACCGATACCGGCAACCACACGTGTGGTACAGATAGAACCTGGTCCGATACCAACCTTTACCGCATCAACCCCCGCCTCAATCAGCGCCTTCGTGGCATCGCCAGTGGCCACATTGCCTGCGATAATCTGAAGTTCCGGATAGTTTTCCTTAATCATTTTCACACAGAGAAGCACATTTTCAGAATGACCATGGGCAGAGTCTAAAACCACCACGTCTACTTGCGCTTTTACCAATGCCTTCACCCGATCCAGCACATTAGCGGTGATTCCTACCGCAGCGCCACAGAGCAGCCGCCCCTGTGCGTCCTTGGCGGACTGTGGGTACTTAATCTGTTTTTCAATATCCTTAATGGTAATCAAACCCTTCAGGTTGAAATTATCATCCACAATGGGAAGCTTCTCCACCCTTGCCTTCGCAAGAACTTTTTTCGCCTCCATCAGAGTGATACCCTCCTTCGCGGTAACAAGATGCTCAGAGGTCATACACTCCTTAATTTTTTTGGAAAAATCCTCCTCAAACTTTAAATCCCGGTTGGTGATAATCCCAACCAGCCTGCGCCCCTCCGTAATCGGAACGCCTGAGATACGGAATTTAGCCATCAACTCATCTGCATCTCTTAATGTATGCTCAGGAGACAGGAAAAACGGGTCCGTAATGACACCATTTTCTGAACGTTTTACCTTATCTACTTCCTCCGCCTGCTGTTCGATCGTCATATTTTTGTGAATAATGCCAATACCGCCCTGACGAGCCATAGCAATTGCCATCCGGTGCTCCGTAACCGTATCCATACCCGCGCTTATCAGGGGGATATTCAGCTTAATCTTCCTTGTTAAATAAGTAGTAAGATCAACCTGATTCGGAATAATCTGGGAATAGGCCGGAACAAGAAGTACGTCGTCAAATGTAATGCCGTCACCAATAATTGTACCCATGGTACTTTCCTCTCTTTCTTTTGTTGTGCCTGAAAACATTTCATTTCAACCATCCAATAATTGCATAGTTTAACAAATTTCTGTTCGTGTGTCAAGCACTTACAAACCAATTCTCAACTGAATAAGTAAGAGTGCATACAACAAAAGAACTGTCCAACTCTGTCAGACAGTTCTTTTTCCTCATTTAATATTGGTTCGGTATTACATCATTCCGCCCATGCCGCCTGCCGGCATAGCGGGAGTCTCTTCTTTAATATTAGCTACAACAGACTCGGTTGTCAAAAGTGTGGAGGCAACGCTGGTTGCATTCTGCAACGCGCTTCTGGTGACTTTGGCAGGATCAAGAATCCCCGCTTTAATCATATCCACATACTCCTCCTTATAAGCATCAAATCCGGTTCCAACCGATGCTTCCTTCACCTTATTGATAATCACGGAACCTTCCAGACCTGCGTTTGCCGCAATATGGAACAGCGGAGCTTCCAGCGCCTTCAGAATAATCTGCCCACCGGTCTTCTCATCACCCTCAAGCGCATCTACAACCTTTCTCACTTCCTCCGCTGCATGGATATAAGCGCTGCCGCCTCCGGCAATAATACCCTCTTCCACTGCTGCACGGGTAGCGGCAAGCGCATCCTCCATACGCAGCTTTGCTTCCTTCATCTCAGTCTCTGTGGCTGCTCCCACACGGATTACTGCCACACCGCCTGACAGCTTTGCCAGACGCTCCTGCAGCTTCTCCTTATCAAACTCAGAAGTGGTCTCCTCAATCTGTGCACGGATTTGAGAGATTCTGGCAGAAATCTCAGCCTTATCTCCGCAGCCGTCAACCACAATCGTATTCTCCTTCTGAACCTTAACAGATTTTGCACGACCCAGCTGATCCATTGTAGTGTCCTTAAGATCAAGCCCCAGCTCCTCTGAAATCACAGTGCCGCCGGTCAGAGTGGCAATATCCTTGAGCATCTCTTTTCTTCTGTCTCCATATCCCGGAGCCTTGACGCCCACAATAGTGAAGGTTCCTCTCAGCTTATTCACAATAAGAGTGGTCAGCGCCTCTCCCTCAATATCCTCAGCAATGATCAAAAGCTTTGCTCCAGACTGCACAACCTGCTCCAGAATCGGAAGGATCTCCTGGATATTGGAAATTTTCTTGTCAGTAATCAGGATATACGGATCATCCAAATTTGCCTCCATCTTATCCATATCGGTGCACATATAAGCAGAAATATAACCGCGGTCAAACTGCATACCTTCAACCAGATCCAACTCAGTCTTCATGGTCTTGGACTCTTCAATTGTAATAACGCCATCACCGGTTACTTTCTCCATCGCATCCGCAACCAGTTCTCCCACGCTGTCGTCAGAAGCGGAAATTGCTGCAACTCTGGCAATCTGAACCTTACCCTCGATTGGCTGACTCATCTTTGCGATTGCCTCCACTGCCGCATTCGTTGCTTTCTTCATTCCCTTCCTCAGAACGATTGGGTTCGCACCAGCCGCCAGATTCTTCATACCCTCGTTAATCATTGCCTGCGCCAGCACAGTTGCAGTGGTGGTACCATCTCCAGCCACATCATTTGTCTTGGTCGCAACCTCTTTCACAAGCTGGGCTCCCATATTCTCAAACGCATCCTCCAGCTCAATCTCTTTTGCAATAGTCACGCCGTCATTCGTAATAAGCGGCGCACCAAAAGATTTATCAAGGACTACATTTCTCCCTTTCGGTCCAAGGGTCACACGGACAGTATCAGCCAGCTGGTTTACACCCGCCTCCAGTGCCTTTCTGGCATCTACGCCATACTTAATCTGCTTCGCCATAATTTTCTTCCTCCAATATACTTAATAATCAAATTATTTACTCAATAACTGCCAGAATATCGTTCTGCTTTACAACCACAAACTTCTCTTCCTCCACCTCAACTTCAGTTCCGGAGTACTTGGAATAAATCACCTTATCGCCAACCTTTACCTGCATAGTCACATCCTTGCCGTCAACCACGCCGCCCGGTCCGACTGCCACAACCTCTGCCTGCTGAGGCTTTTCTTTTGCCTGGCCCGGCAGGACAATACCTGATTTTGTCGTTTCTTCTGCCACAAGCTGCTTTAATACGACCCGGTCAAATAACGGTACTAATTTCATGGATAACTCCTCCTTACACTTCATCTTTTTCATTCACGGAACATACAAATCATTCCTCTTTTGATCTACATTACCAGTTATACCACGCATTGTTAGCACTGTCAATAGTCGAGTGCTAATTTTATAAATTTTTTACAGTTGTCCCCTTCCATTTTCTCTGCATTCGTATTAAAATGTAAGTTATCAATAGGAAAACAGGCACGGGCTATGTAAAAGTACAGCTTTGTTTGCAAATTGTGAGAAAGGAGTGCAGATATTATGGCAAAGAAGGGATTGGGTAAGTTTGTCATGCTGGCAGCTATCGCCGGAACTGCAGCAGCAGGAATTTCTTATCTGAAGAAATATCAGTCTTTCAACAAAAACTTAGACGAAGATTTCCACGATTTTGAGGACGAGGAGGAGATGCCGGTTCCTGACAGTACCATGAGCCGCAATTATGTCTCTCTAAACTCAGATAAGGACGAGTTGTTCGTTGCAGCAGGCAATATGCTTAATGCTGCGAAGGATGTAGCAGGCGCAGCAAAGAATGTGGTAAAAGATGCTGCCGCTATTGTGGCAGATACAACCCGTGAAGCGATGGGTGTCGCCTGCGATTATGCCGCAGCCGCAAAAACCACGGATATGGCAGATACTGCACAGCGCGTATTCACTGATGGGGAAGATGCGGTAGTAAACCACATCAGTGATGATACAGAGGAACTTTATTCTGACCAATAAAATGATAAAAAGAGGGGGAAAGCGGTCTTTTGCTTTTCTCCTCTTTTTTGCTTTCACTTATTCACCTAAGACAAATATCGTTTCAACAGCAGATTCGCCCCATGGCGGATCTGAGCTTCACTTAAGCTGGCATAGCCCAGAACTACCGTAGCCGGGTAATCCTTTTTCTCGGGATAAATATAATAACTGCTCAGTCCATATACCTTCACTCCCGCCTCTGCTGCCAGACTAACCAACTCCTCCTCCGTATGCCCATGCTTTGCTGTCAGAAGAATATGGATTCCCGCATTCTCTCCACCAATTTCAAAATCCCGCTCCAGAGGCGCGATTGCCGCCAACAGAGCATCATGTTTCGCTTTATAAGCCGCACGCATACGATTTAAGTGGCGCTCAAAATGTCCCTGTGCCAGAAACTGATATAAAATATTCTGATCAATCCGTGATACCGTGGAAGCATAAAACCCGGTTCTCTCCCGGTATCGTTTCAACAGCTCCTTTGGCAGTACCAAATAACTGACACGAATTGCCGGCGCAATACATTTAGAAAATGTGCCAAGATAAATCACTCTCCCCAGCCGATCCATGCCCTGAAGCGCCGGAATTGGTTTCCCTTTATAGCGGAATTCACTGTCGTAATCATCCTCAATTAAATAACGCTCCTTCTCTTCTGCCGCCCATTTGAGCAATTCCTGCCTGCGTCCTATCGGCATGACAATTCCGGTGGGAAACTGGTGGGATGGCATCACATATGCCACATTGGCTCCGCTCTTTCGCAAAATTTCCAAATTCATGCCTCCCTCATCCATCTCCACGGGGCAGACCTGATAGCCCAGGCTGTAAAAGACGCGATATGCCTGTTTATAAGTGGGATTTTCCATGGCAATCCTGTAATCGCTTCCCAGAATCTGAGATAACAGTATCAGGAGATATTCGCTTCCCGCACCCACAATAATCTGCTCCACACTGCAATGAACCCCCCGTGCTGAATGGAGATAATTGCGAATTGCCTCTCGAAACCCCGGCTCTCCCTGATGATTCCCTGAATGGAACATTTCCTTATTATCATCAACCAACGTATTGCGGCTCAGCTTTCGCCATGTATTGTACGGAAAACGATTCAAATCAATGCCCCAAGGAGAGAAATCCACAAGACACTCTGTCGTATCTTGCCCGCTGGTCTCCATCTGTTCTCCACTCACTGATCCTGCCTCAATCAGCTCTTCTATACGGTTTACAAAATAACCGCGGTATGGTCGTGCCTCCACATATCCTTCCGCCAGCAGCTGATCATATGCCATCTGTGTGGTGCTGCGGCTCACCTTTAAATGTTCTGCCAGCACGCGGGTAGATGGCAGACGTTCTTCCGCATGTAAGGCTCCGCTGCGGATTTCATCACAAATATAGGCATAAATCTGCTCATATAGAGGCTTCCCTGACTGGGAATCCAGGGGAATCAACAATTCCATTTTCTCCTCTTTTACTTTTGAATCTTAAATGAACTCTTAAGAGATACAATCCTATTAAAAACCGGTGCACCTGGCTCACTGTCTTTACAGTCCACACAGAAAAATCCATTGCGCACAAACTGGAAGCTGTCATAAACATCGGTCTCTGCCAGTGCAGGTTCCACATAACAATGATCCAGCACCCGCAGAGAGTTGGGATTTAAGTTCAGGCTTCCATCCTCATTTAGCTTTCCCTTTTCCTCATCCACGATATTTTCATACAAACGGCATGTAACCCTCTTTGCAGTTTCTGCGGCAACCCAGTGAATCGTTCCCTTTACTTTTCTCTCACAAAAACCGGAACCGCTCTTTGTAGCAGGGTCATAGGTGACATGCACCACAGTCACATTCCCTTGCTCATCCTTTTCACAGCCAGTGCATGTTACAAAGTATGCGCTCATCAGGCGTACCTCATTCCCCGGAAACAATCGGAAATACTTGCGGGGCGGCTCCTCCATAAAATCCTCACGCTCAATATAAAGCTCTCTGCCAAAAGGCACCATACGATTTCCCAGCTCAGGATTCTCCAGATTGTTGGGAACCTCCAGCATCTCCGTCTGACCCTCAGGATAATTGTCAATCACCAGCTTAATCGGATCCAGAACTGCCATCATGCGCGCCCTCTTCAGCTTCAAATCCTCACGAATACAATATTCCAGCATGGCATAATCCGCTGAACTATTGGCCTTTGACACTCCGGCAAGCTCCACAAACATACGAATTGATTCCGGCGTATAACCACGTCTGCGCAAAGCAGCAATCGATACAAGGCGCGGGTCATCCCAGCCATCTACAATTCCATCCTCCACCAGCTTCTTAATATAACGTTTCCCGGTCACCACATTAGTCAGATACAGCTTTGAAAATTCAATCTGGCGGGGCGGCTTATCAAACTCACATTCCCGAACCACCCAATCATACAGGGGACGATGATCCTCAAATTCAAGTGTACAGATAGAGTGGGTAATATGCTCAATCGCATCCTCAATCGGATGGGCAAAGTCATACATCGGATAGATACACCACTTATCGCCTGTATTGTGATGATTCATATGTGCCACACGGTAAAGAACCGGATCTCTCATATTAATATTCGGAGAAGCCATATCAATTTTAGCGCGCAAAACCTTCGCCCCATCGGGATAAACACCGTTTTTCATCTCCTCAAACAGTTTTAAATTTTCCTCAACACTACGGCTGCGATATGGACTTTCTTTCCCCAGAGTTTTAAAATCGCCTCGGTATTCCCGAATCTCCTCTGCACTCAAATCACATACAAATGCCTTTCCCTTTTTAATTAGGAAGACAGCGCACTCGTACATCTGCTGAAAATAGTCAGAGGCAAAAAACAGCCTGTCCTCAAAATCTGCACCCAGCCATTTAACATCTTCCAGTATAGATTCCACAAACTCCGCCTTTTCCTTCGTCGGATTGGTGTCATCAAATCTCATATTAAATCTTCCGCCATACTCCTGCGCCAGGCCATAGTTTAAGAGAATTGACTTGGCATGACCAATATGAAGATAGCCGTTCGGCTCAGGAGGAAAGCGGGTGTGCACATGGCTGTAAATACCCTCTGATAAATCTTTCTCTATCTCCTGTTCAATAAAATTTTTGGACACAACTTCTTTTTCTGTATTTTCCTCTATCTCCAAAATCTGTTTTTCCTTTTCCATAACAAAAAAGCCCTCCATCGCAAATCATTGGACAGTATTATATCATTATGCCACATTTTTTGCAATAAAAAAGGAAAAAAGCCGGAAAACATCGATTTTCCCGGCTCTCTTACTATTTTACCCATAAAGCTGCTGACGGGAATCGGACCCGTGACCTCCGCACTACCAATGCGACGCTCTACCGACTGAGCCACAGCAGCTTAATCAACAAATTTTTGTCGAAAAGAGCGCGAGACGGGACTCGAACCCGCGACCCCGACCTTGGCAAGGTCGTACTCC
>CANPMS010000035.1 GCA_947575275.1 uncultured Clostridium sp.
AAAGTGGTGCTGGGGATTACCTCCAGCACCAGCTTTGTCTACAGTCTGAGTCAATCCATACCAAGATGGATTGACTTAGATTTAAAATAGATAGACGAAACTTAAACCAGCTCTAACAATACTTCCATAGCGCCGTCACCATGACGTGGTCCAATCTTCACGATACGGGTATATCCACCGTTACGGGAAACATACTTCGGAGCAACCTCATCAAAGAGCTTTGCCGGAAGATCCACAGCCTTAGTGTCTTTCTTTCTGCCTGCCGCTTTAGTCGGAACCTCAGTCACATCATACAGAACCTTCAGCATTTGACGTCTGGCATGAAGACGGGATGGGGAATCCTTCTTAATTTCTTTCTGCACCTCATCATAAACAGTAACTCTTTTACCATTTACAACTTCCTTGACCCTCTTTCCATTGGCATCTTTACGAGGCACCTTGGCAGTAACTGTAACAGTCTCAAAATTATCCTTTTCCTTCACTGCAAGGGCAATCAACCCCTCTGCAACTTTACGGATTTCTTTTGCTCTCGCCTCAGTGGTCTTAATTTTGCCATGGTATAGCAGTGAAGTAACCTGACTGCGAATCATTGCTTTTCTCTGGCTGGAAGTTCTGCCCAGCTTTCTATAACCTGCCATTTTCTTTTCCTCCATAAAATGTGGAGTGCAGTCCTGCGCGCTTCGGGCTTACCGGACCACAACTTCCGTTTTTGTATCATACCTGCTCCCGCCCATCGGACTTACGGAGCCGGCACATATTGAACACTACCTTTGTAGCACCCAGGCTCGTCGTTTCACTCCTCGCTTGGTACGGGAAACTCAAACTCCTCTTTCAGCTTCGTTTGAGTAGCACCCAAGCTCGTTGCTTCACTCCTCGCTTGGGTTTAACTGTAATCCGAGTTCTTTGAGCTTGGTAAGAACCTCCTCAAGAGACTTTCTTCCCAGATTGCGAACCTTCATCATATCTTCTGGAGTGCGGTTACACAGCTCCTCTACCGTATTGATTCCAGCACGCTTCAGGCAATTATAAGAACGAACAGAAAGCTCCAGTTCATCGATATTCATCTCGAGAACCTTCTCCTTCTCATTGTCCTCTTTCTCCACCATAATCTCAGCAGTTCTGGCATTTTCAGAAAGATCAATGAACAGATTTAGGTGCTCACTCAATACCTTTGCCGCAAGGCTTACTGCCTCATCCGGTGCCAGGGTACCGTTGGTGAATACATCCAGGGTGAGCTTATCATAGTCGGTAACCTGTCCTACACGGGTATTCTCAATTGCCATATTCACACGCTCTACCGGAGTATAAATGGAATCCACCGCAATCACACCGATAGACAGGTCTTCATTTTTATTTTTGTCCGCACTCACATATCCACGACCCTTAGTGATAGTCAGCTCCATATAAAACCTGCTGTCCGTGCCGCCGCTTAACGTAGCAATCACCTGATCGGGGTTCATAATCTCGATATCCGGGTCTGCCTGAATATCTGCTGCAGTAATCACACCCTCACCTTCAAATTCGATGTAGGCTGTTTTAACCTCATTACTATCACTGTTATTCTTAATAGATAAGTTCTTGATGTTCATGATGATTTCAGTTACATCTTCCTTTACACCGGAAACAGAACTGAACTCATGCAAAACGCTGTCGATTTTTACCTGACTGACTGCCGCACCCGGAAGCGAAGACAGCATAATTCTTCTCAGGGAGTTGCCCAGTGTGGTGCCGTAGCCTCTCTCAAGCGGTTCAACTACAAACTTGCCATACTTCTTATCATCTGAAATTTCAACAATCTCAATGTTTGGTTTTTCAAAATCGAACACGACTTTAGCCCCTCCTTTTGGGTTCTTCTATCGAGGGAAATTAATACTCACTTATTTGGAGTACAATTCGACGATAAGCATTTCGTTTACCGGAACATCAATCTCATCTCTGGTGGGCAGCTCTTTAACGGTGCCCTTTAAGTTCTCCTGGTCAACATCTAACCATGCCGGAACCAGACGACCTCCGGTCATTTCCAGAACATCTTTATATCTCTGAGAGGATTTCGCTTTCTCTCTCACTTCAATTACATCGCCGGCCTTCACCAGATAAGACGGAATATTAACACACTTGCCATTCACAAGGATATGCTTATGATCAACAATCTGTCTGGTTTCACGTCTGGTGCGTCCAAATCCCATACGGAAGATAACGTTATCTAATCTTCTCTCCAGAAGAATCATCATATTTTCACCAGTCTGACCTTCCATTTTCTCAGCCTTGGTATAATAATTGCGGAACGGTTTTTCCAGAACGCCGTAAATGAATTTTGCTTTTTGCTTTTCACGAAGCTGGAGACCGTACTCACTTATTTTTCTGTTGGCTCTCTTTAACTCTCTGTTTGATTTTTTGTCAATTCCTAAATAGATTGGATCTAAACCAAGAGATCTGCATCTTTTAAGAACAGGAACTCTATCTACTGCCACTTTTCGTACCTCCTAATTAAACTCTTCTACGTTTTGGCGGACGGCATCCATTATGTGGAACCGGAGTCACGTCCTTAATACTAGTTACCTCAATACCGCATGCAGAAAGTGCACGGATTGCTGCTTCACGACCTGAACCAGGTCCTTTCACCATAACGTCGACCGATTTTAAACCATGTACTAAAGCTGCTTTGGCAGCAGTTTCTGCAGCCATCTGAGCTGCATATGGAGTAGATTTCCTTGAACCTCTAAATCCCAGACCACCGGCACTCGCCCAAGACAACGCGTTACCCTGTGCATCAGTCAAGGTAACAATGGTGTTGTTAAAAGAAGACTGGATATGTGCCTGTCCGCGTTCAACGTTTTTCTTTACGCGCTTTTTTGTCACTTTTTTTGCAGTGGACACTTTTTTAGCCATTTTAAACTAACCTACTTTCTCATTTTCTTGAATTCGCTCTTCCTGTTTTTAAAACATACAAATCGAATTCTGTTACCGTGTTGCTATATTATTTCTTCTTGTTCGCAACCGTCTTACGGGGACCTTTGCGGGTTCTTGCATTCGTCTTTGTCTTCTGACCGCGAACCGGCAGACCTTTTCTGTGACGAATCCCACGATAGCAGCCAATCTCCTGCAGTCTTTTGATGTTCATTGCAATCTCTCTGCGCAGATCACCCTCGACCATCTGAGTATCAGCAATGATTGATGCCAGTTTTTTCACTTCGTCATCAGTCAGATCCTTGACGCGAGTGTCGGGATTAACGCCAGCCTCAGCAAGAATACGGTTTGAGCTGGTTCTGCCGATACCGTAGATATAAGTCAGACCAATCTCTACGCGCTTCTCTCTTGGTAAATCAACACCTGCAATACGAGCCATTTACGTCGTACACCTCCTATACGTTTTGTTTTTTAACCTTGTCTCTGCTTGTGCTTAGGATTTTCACAGATTACTCTGATACTGCCTTTGCGTTTGATGATTTTGCATTTCTCGCAAATCGGTTTTACTGATGATCTCACCTTCATGGCAATTCTCCTTTCCCTTTCACTGATTAAATATATCTATTTTTCCAGATATATTGGTGCAGTCAGGCTGAATTTTGGACAAACTTCACCTGACATTTCAACAAAGTCGCCATGATATTATAACACCACGGTTTCCTTTATGCAAGCATTTTCTTCTTTAAATTCCCATATTTTCTCTTATTTGTCTCGCCAGATAATTCTGCCCTTACTAAGGTCATAGGGAGACATCTCAATGGTCACCTTGTCACCCGGCAGAATTCGAATATAGTTCATGCGCAGCTTGCCGCTGATATGGGCAAGAACCTGATGACCATTCTCCAACTGTACCTGGAACATGGCGTTGGGCAGCTTCTCCACAACCGTTCCCTCAATTTCAATTACGTCTGCTTTTGACATAAATTATTCCTCCTAAATACAATCACGGCTTTTTGTGTAATTTATCAGTTCTCTCCGGATTTCTTCATCCGTCGGCGGAAACTGTCTGACAATCGGTGTCTTTCCCGCCTGAATATGCTTCTTGTTCTTCCGTTTCGGATCTGCGACCGGTCTCGTAGTTCCATTTGACACGGTAACATATTCACCCTCATCGGATAATATGATAAAATATTGGTCTTTGTCATGCCCGGCGAGAGACTTCGCCGGGCATCCTGCTCCATACGTCATGGTCTGCTGCCTTTCTCAGATCCCGTGTCCCAAGGTCAAAATCTCCGGCTCCCCATCCGTGATAAGAATCGTATTCTCATAGTGGGCAGACAGAGAGCCATCGTCTGTCACTACCGTCCAGTCATCATCCAGCCACACCACATCAGGCCGACCCGCATTAATCATCGGCTCAATAGCCAGAGTCATACCCGGCATCAAACGAATTCCCTTGCAGTTTTGAGAGAAATTCGGCACCTCCGGAGCCTCATGGAGATGTTCTCCGATACCGTGTCCCACTAAATCCCTCACCACACCATAGCCGAAGCTTTCCGCATATGACTGAATCGCAGAGGATATATCATTGAGATGATTGCCAGCTTTTGCATGTTTAATCCCTTCAAAGAAGGATTCTCTGGTAACCTGTATCAGTTTCTCTGCCTCCGGACTTATCTGGCCTACAGCATGAGTTCGCGCTGCATCAGAATGATAACCATGATATATCACACCTGCATCCAGACTGACAATATCTCCCTCCTTAAGCAGCCGACGCTTGCTGGGGATCCCATGCACTACCTCATCGTTGACTGATACACATATGGAGGCGGGATAACCATTGTAATTCTTAAAGGAAGGAATACAGCCATAACTGCGGATCAGACGCTCACCCAGCCGGTCGATGTCCATAGTGGATATCCCGGGGCTGATTGCCTTTTTCAACTCCTCATGTACTTTTGACAGAATCCTGCCCGCCTCCCGCATCCGTTCAATCTCTCTCTCCGATTTAATCGTTACTGACATAAATTACGCCTCCAGGACAGTTATAATATCCTCAAATACTTTATTTAAATCTTGTGTTCCATCCACAGTCTTGATAATTCCCGCCTTCTGATAATAATCAATCAGTGGTTTTGTCTGTTCATGGTACACGCTCAGACGTTTCTTAACCGTCTCAGGTTTATCATCATCACGCAGCGCCAGCTTCTCTCCGCAGGCATCACAGACTCCCTCAGACTTCGTCTGATTGTATACGATATGATACGTTGCCCCACAACTCAGACAAGCTCTTCTTCCAGACATACGGGTGATAATAGCCTCGTCCGGCACATCTACATTTACTGCAAAGTCCAGCTTTTCACCGCGCTGCGCCAGAGCCTCTGTGAGACTTTCTGCCTGTGGTATCGTCCTTGGGAAGCCATCCAATACATAGCCGTTTTTACAGTCTTCCTGACTAATACGGTCTAAAAGCATACCAATGGTCACATCATCCGGTACAAGCAGTCCCTGATCCATGTAAGATTTCGCTTTCATTCCCAGTTCTGTACCACCTTTGATATTTGCACGGAAAATATCACCGGTAGAAATGTGCGGAATCATGTATTTTTCCGCAATCTTTTTTGCCTGGGTGCCTTTACCAGCCCCCGGAGCGCCCAACATGATAATCTTCATATTCTCCTATCCTCCTTATGTTCTCTGCAAGTATTCAGAAAAAGCTGCTGCCCATATACGTGCAGCAGCTTCTCTTATGAATGTTTAATCACTTAAAAACCCTTTATAATTCCGCACAATCATTTGAGACTCAATAGCCTTAATCGTCTCCAGAATAACACTTACAATAATAATTAAGGACGTACCAAGGAAAGACAACCGGCTCACTGTAAACAATCCGGAAATAATAATCGGTATGATACTGATAATAATCAGACCAACAGCGCCGATAAATACCAGATAGTTCAGAATCTTGTTCAGGTAATCGGAAGTTTGTTTACCCGGACGGATACCAGGGATAAAACCGCCTGACTTCTTCATATTGTTTGCCACTTCCAGAGGGTTAAAGGTAATAGATGTGTAAAAATATGCAAAAAGCACAATCAACACAAGATAAATTACCAATCCGACGGAATACCACGGCGTCTCCGGTATGAACCAGGAAGACGAGTTCAATGCCATCAGGATTTTACCGCCAATGGTGGTGTAATCGGGATCAAAGAACTGGGCGATCACAACCGGGAAGGACATAATGGAAGAGGCAAAGATAACCGGGATAACACCCGCGGTATTAACCTTTAGCGGAATGTGGGAGGACTGACCGCCCACCATCTTCCTGCCTACCATCTTCTTGGAATACTGCACCGGGATTCTGCGCTCACCATCCTGCAGAATAATAACAAAGACGACCATTGCGATCAGGATCGCCAGCATAATCACACCAATCAATACGGCAGAACCAATATTCTTACTGTTTCTTAAGAACCTGGTATATAAGGTATTAACGTCCTGCGGCAGGGAGGACACAATATTGAACAGCAGGACAATGGAAATACCATTGCCTACCCCCTTCTCCGTAATTCTCTCACCCAGCCACATCAGGAATGCACTGCCTGCAGTCATCGTAACAACTGCAATAATAACACTCCATACATCGTAGGTAATCAGAAGACCCTGGCCGCCGAAGCCAACTGCCATGGCAGTTGATTCAATCAGAGCCAGACCAACGGTCAAATAACGGGTATATTCTGCAATCTTCTTTCTCCCATCCTCACCTTCACGCTGCATCTCTTCCAGCCTTGGAATCGCAATCGTCAATAGCTGCATAATAATGGAGGATGTGATATACGGAGTAATACTCAATGCAAAGATGGACATGGAAGTAAAAGAGCCTCCTGTCACCGCATTGAAAAATCCAAATGCATCGTTGGACTGGTTTGCAAAAAAGTTTGCAAAGAAGTCCGTCTTAACTCCGGGAATGGGCAGTTCCGATCCGAATCGAATTACTACCAGCATCAGAAGAGTAAAGATTATCTTCTTTCTGATTTCCACAACTTTCCATGCATTTTGGAGGGTTCTAAACATATTAAATCACCTCACAGGTTCCACCTAAAGCTTCGATTTTCGCTTTCGCACCCTCGCTGAATGCGTCAGCCTTTACGGTCAGCTTTTTGGTTAATTCTCCGTTGCCCAGAATCTTAACGCCATCTCTTGGATTCTTAACGATTCCGGTCTCCATCAAGGTCTCAACCGTAACTACTGCATCGTTCTCAAAGCGTTCCAAAACACTGACATTAATTCCAACAATTTCTTTGGTATTACGGTTCGTAAAGCCTCTCTTCGGAATACGTCTGTATAACGGCATCTGACCGCCCTCAAAGCCCGGTCTCGGAGCGCCGGAACGTGCCTTCTGACCCTTGTGGCCTTTTCCTGCAGTCTTTCCGTTGCCTGAACCGTGACCGCGTCCTCTTCTGAAATTATCACTGTGTTTAGAACCAGCAGCAGGCTGTAAATTGGATAAATCCATTGCACTGCACCTCCTTACTTCTATGATTAAATTTCTTCTACCTTCACCAAATGCTTCACATGCCAAATCATGCCTCTTACAGCCTCATTGTCAGGAAGCTCTACAGTCTTGTTAAGCTTCTTAAGCCCCAGTGCCTCAACCGTCGCCTTGTGCTTCGGAATTGCACCAATCGGGGACTTGACCAATGTTACTTTTAACTTCTCTGCCATTTCCTTGTCCTCCTTAGCCTAAAATCTCTTCGACGGATTTACCGCGAAGTTTGGCAAACTCCTCCGGAGTCTTAAGCTGGGTCAGACCGCTGATTACTGCAAGAACAACATTGGTCTTATTGTTGGAGCCTAAAGACTTAGCACGGATATTCTTGATGCCTGCAAGCTCCAACACAGAACGCGCCGGACCGCCTGCAATAATACCGGTACCTTCCGGAGCCCTTTTAAGAAGCACGGAGGAACTGCCGAACTTACCAACATGATCATGCGGAATGCTCTTATTGTCATCTACCGGAACTTCTACCAGATTCTTCATTGCCGCCTCTTTCCCTTTGCGGATCGCCTCCGGAACTTCCCCGGCTTTACCAAGGCCTGCGCCAACGTGGCCATTTCCATCACCTACTACTACCAGAGCAGAGAATCTCATGGTACGTCCGCCTTTTACGGTCTTGGATACACGCTTGATTGCTACTACGTTGTCGTTTAACTCAAACTGACTTGGGTCAATAATTGTACGCTTCATGCCGCTCTCCTCTCTCCTAGAATTTCAGACCAGCCTCACGGGCTGCGTCTGCCAGTGCCTGAACTTTACCATGATAAAGGAAGCCGCCTCTGTCAAATACGACCTCCTCAATTCCCTTCTCCAGCGCTCTTTTAGCGATCAGAGCCCCAACATAAGTTGCTGCTGCGGTGTTGTTGGTATGCTCCAACTCAGCCCTTGCAGCCTTCTCATTGGTGGATGCCGCTACCAGAGTATTGCCGACTGTGTCGTCAATAATCTGGGCATACATGTGGTTGTTGCTTCTGAACACAGCCAGGCGCGGTCTCTCTGCAGTACCTGCAAAGCGGTTGCGTAATCTGGCATGTTTTTTAACGCGAACTTCGCTTCTTGACTTTTTACTAACCATCTTCGTACTCTCCTTAATTATTTCTTACCAGTCTTACCAACTTTACGTCTGATAGTCTCATCGGCATATTTAATACCCTTACCCTTATAAGGTTCAGGTCTCCTCTTGTCTCTGATTTCAGCAGCGTACTGGCCAACTTTTTCTTTATCAATACCCTTTACCGTAATCTTATTCTGTCCATCCAGGACGGTCTCCAGCCCCTCCGGATCCTCCATCTCTACCGGATGGGAATAACCCAGGTTAAGGGTTAATTTCTTGCCCTGCTTAGATGCTCTGTAACCAACACCGTTGACCTCCAGAACTTTCTCATAACCGTTCGTTACACCAACTACCATATTGTTAATCAGGGTTCTGGTCAGACCATGAAGAGATTTCATCTTCTTTAAGTCATTGGGTCTGGTTACTACGATATGTCCATCTTCTTCTTTGATGTCCATCTCTACGGGAAGCTCTCTCTCAAGAGTTCCCTTTGGACCTTTTACAGTCACTTTATTATTCTCCGCAATCGTCACGGTTACACCCGCCGGAACTGCGATTGGCATTCTTCCAATTCGTGACATGCCATTTACCTCCTACTTAGATTTTCGGAAAGAGCGTGAGCGCTCCTTCTGTTTTCAGTGTTTCTCAGTTTGTTACTGTCTTTTATCATTACTGGCGATTACCACACAAATGCCAATACCTCTCCGCCTACACCTAGACGGCGTGCATCTTTATCTGTAATTACGCCCTGGTTTGTAGAAATAATTGCGGTTCCCAGACCGCCAAGCACCTTCGGAAGATCCTCCTTGTTTGCATATACCCTCAGACCCGGCTTGGAAATTCTCTTGATGCCGCTGATAATCTTCTCATTCTTGTCAGCGCCGTACTTCAGGGTGATACGGATGGTCTTAAATGCGCCGTCCTCTACGATGTCATACTTCTGCACATAACCCTCATTTACCAGAATGTCGGCAATTGCCAGCTTCATCTTGGATGAGGGCACGTCTACTGTATCATGTTTAGCAGTATTTGCATTACGGATTCTTGTAAGCATATCTGCAATCGGATCACTCATAGTCATAGTAGATATTTTCCTCCTTAATTTTTCTGCTGATTTTCACCCGGTTTTCCGGGAAAGCTCCCTCAACTAAATTCGCATTAACGATACTTCCTCTCATTTAATTTCAGGAACGACCTCATGCTAAGCTCCTCCTCTTGCCTTAAAGCCTGGAGATTCGCTAAGCCCCTTTTGGTCACCAGCTTGCCTTCTTAACACCCGGAATCTGACCCTTGTAAGCCAGATCACGGAAGCAGATACGGCAAATACCATATTTTCTTAAATATGCGTGCGGACGTCCGCAGATTCTGCAGCGATTGTATTCTCTGGTAGAGAACTTCGCCGGACGCTGCTGTTTAATCTTCATTGAAGTTTTTGCCATGGATCATTCCTCCTGTTATTTTGCAAATGGCATGTTGAATAATGTCAAAAGTTCACGAGCTTCTTCATCAGTCTTGGCAGTGGTAACGAAGATAATGTCCATACCTCTTACCTTGTCAACTTTATCGTATTCAATCTCCGGGAAGATCAGCTGCTCTTTGATGCCCAGGGCATAGTTTCCTCTGCCATCGAAGGCATTGGGATTCACGCCGCGGAAGTCTCTTACCCGCGGCAGAGCCAGGTTAATCAGACGGTCAGCAAACTCATACATTTTCTCGCCGCGCAAAGTAACCTTGCATCCGATAGCCATGCCTTCTCTGAGTTTAAAGTTTGCAACAGACTTCTTTGCCTTTGTGGTAACCGCCTTCTGTCCGGTAATCAGCTCCAGATCTCTAACTGCAGAATCCAGAACCTTCGCATTGTCTTTTGCTTCACCAACGCCCATGTTGATAACAATTTTATCAAGCTTTGGGACTTCCATGATGTTCTTATAACCAAATTTTTTCATCAGCGCGTCAACCATCTCGCTCTGATACTGCTCTTTTAATCTAGTCAACTCTCGTTCCTCCTCTCTGCAATTAGTCAATTACTTTGCCGGTTGCCTTTGCAACGCGAACCTTCTTGCCATCCTTCACCTGAAAGCCAACACGGGTAGCCTTGCCGTCAACAACCAGCATTACGTTGGAAATATCCATAGCCGCTTCCTTACGAACAATACCGCCCTGGGGATTTCCTGCACTCGGCTTGGTGTGCTTGGTAACCATATTGCAGCCCTCGACCAGAACCTTACCATCCTTCACATGCAGAACCTTGCCGGTCTTATCCCTATCTTTTCCTGTGATTACCTTTACCAGGTCATTTTTCTTGATTTTATGCACAGTCAACACCTCCTTACAGTACTTCCGGAGCCAGAGATACAATCTTCATAAACTGCTTCTCACGCAGCTCTCTTGCTACCGGCCCAAAAATACGGGTTCCTCTTGGGGTCTTGTCTTCTTTAATAATCACTGCTGCGTTCTCATCGAACTTGATGTAAGAACCGTCTTTTCTGCGTGCCCCTTTTACAGTGCGTACCACAACGGCCTTAACCACATCGCCCTTCTTCACAACGCCACCTGGTGTTGCATCTTTAACGGAAGCGACGATGATGTCTCCAATATTCGCATATCTTCTTGTAGAGCCGCCCATAACGCGGATGCACAGTAATTCTTTTGCTCCAGTGTTATCAGCAACCTTCAGTCTGCTTTCCTGCTGAATCATGCCTGATACTCCTTCCTGTTTTCTTTGAGCTCATTCTCTTATACCACCGACCGGAACGGGAAGCATGAGCTCTGCCATTCTTTATCTAGCTTTCTCGATAACCTCAACCAGTCTCCATCTTTTGTCTTTAGACAATGGTCTGGTCTCCATAACTTTCACAGTATCACCCATACCGCACTCATTATTTTCATCGTGAGCTTTTAATTTCACGGTTTTCTTAACGATTTTTCCGTATAACGGATGCTTCACATGGTCCTCGATTGCAACCACGATTGTCTTATCCATCTTGTCACTTACGACTTTACCGACACGGGTTTTTCTCAGATTTCTTTCCACGGTTATATTCTCCTTTCAAACCTTAAGCCAGTTTTGATTTCTCTGTAATAACAGTCTGGATTCTCGCAATGTTTTTGCGAACCTCTTTAATTCTGCTGGTATTATCTAACTGGTTGGTTGCATTCTGGAATCTTAAGTTGAAAAGTTCTTTCTTCGCAGCCACTAATTCTTCATTCAACTCAATCACTGATTTTGCCTTTAAACCTTCTACGAATTTATTAGTTTTCACTGTTATCACCGCCTTCTAAATCTGCTTTAGCAGCAATCTTACATTTGCATGGCAACTTGTGCATAGCAAGACGTAATGCCTCACGGGCAGTCTCCTCTGGAACGCCAGCGATTTCAAACATTACTCTGCCCGGTTTCACAACTGCTACCCAGTACTCCAGAGAACCCTTACCAGAACCCATACGGGTCTCAGCCGGCTTTGCAGTCACAGGTTTATCCGGAAAAATCTTAATCCAGACTTTACCGCCACGCTTGATATAACGGGTCATAGCCACACGGGCTGCCTCAATCTGGTTGGATTTAATCCAGCATGGCTCGGTAGCAACCAGACCGTACTCACCATAGCTGATTTTATTTCCTCTTAAAGCCTTACCGGTCATCGTTCCACGGAACTGTTTGCGGCGCTTTACTCTCTTAGGCATTAACATTATTTATCGCTCCCTTCCTTGTTTCCCCTAGCAGGAAGTACCTCGCCTTTGTAGATCCAAACCTTAACGCCAAGCTTGCCGTAGGTAGTATCTGCCTCAGCGAACCCATAGTCAATATCTGCTCTTAATGTCTGTAACGGAATAGTTCCCTCGCTGTAAAACTCAGTACGGGCAATATCTGCACCGCCAAGACGTCCGCCTACCGCAGTCTTGATGCCTTTTACGCCAGCCTTCATGGAACGGCCCATAGTAGACTTCATAGCACGGCGGAAAGATACGCGGTTCTCCAGCTGCTGTGCAATATTCTCGGCAACCAGCTGAGCATCACGATCCGGTCTCTTGATTTCTTTAATATCGATAAATACTTTCTTATCAATCAGCTTCTGAACCTCACCTTTCAGCTTTTCGATTTCTGCGCCGCCCTTGCCGATTACAACGCCCGGCTTCGCAGTGAAGATAATGATTTTCACTCTGTCGGACGCTCTCTCTATCTCAATTTTGGAGATTCCTGCACTATACAGTTTCTTCTTGAGAAACTTACGGATATTATAGTCCTCTATCAGGCAATCAGCGAAGTTGCCTTCTGCATACCATTTGGAATCCCAGTCTTTAATAACACCGACTCTTAAGCCGTGCGGATTAACTTTCTGTCCCATAATTGCCTCCTATCTCTCATTCAGCACAACAGTAATGTGGCTCGTTCTCTTCTCAATTCTGTAAGCCCTGCCCTGTGCTCTCGGTTTTACTCTCTTCATGGTCGGCCCTTTATTGGCGTAGCACTCCTCCACATACAGTTTAGCCGCATCCATATTGTTATTGTTCTCCGCGTTTGCAACTGCGGATTCCAGCAATTTCTTAATCAAAGAAGAAGCATATCTGGGATTGTAAGTTACAATACCAAGTGCAGTCTGCACATCTTTGCCTCTGATGGCATCCAATACGAAGCATGCCTTTTGAACAGAGACACGTGCATAGGATAACTTAGCGCTCGGTCTGGTGTCCTTCTGGGCATTTCTCTCTCTTTTAATCTGACTTCTATGTCCTTTAGCCATTGCTAATTAACCTCCTTTCAATGCTGACGATCAGCGTTTGGATTTCTTCTCGTCTTTTCCGTGTCCTCTGTAAGTTCTGGTAGCTACGAACTCACCCAGTTTATGGCCAACCATATCCTCGGTCACATATACCGGAACATGCTTTCTTCCATCATGAACTGCGATTGTGTGTCCAACCATCTGTGGGAAGATTGTGGAACGGCGGGACCAGGTCTTAATTACCTGATGCTGTCCTGCTGCGTTCATGGCATCAATCTTTTTCAGTAAATGCGCATCTGCAAACGGTCCTTTTTTTAACGAACGTGCCATAGGTTTGTATCCTCCTTCAATTATTTAACGGTCTTTCCGTCGCGTCTTCTCACGATCAGCTTGTTAGACTGCTTATTTTTCTTTCTGGTCTTCAGTCCAAGAGCAGGCTTGCCCCAAGGAGTAGAAGGACCCGGACGGCCGATACCGGTCTTGCCCTCACCACCGCCATGCGGGTGGTCATTCGGGTTCATAACAGAACCGCGGACAGTAGGACGAATCCCCATGTGGCGTTTACGACCGGCCTTACCGATGTTAATCAGATTATGGTCACCATTTCCCACAACGCCAATGGTAGCGCGGCACACAATCGGAACCATTCTCATCTCGCCGGAAGGAAGTCGAAGTGTTGCATATTTGCCCTCTTTCGCCATAAGCTGTGCTCCATTGCCGGCAGAGCGCACAAGCTGACCACCTTTGCCCGGATACAGCTCAATGTTGTGAATCTGCGCACCAACCGGAATGTTAGCCAGCGGCAGGCAGTTTCCAACCTTCGCTTCCGCATTCTCACCGCTCATCACTTTCATACCGTCGGTCAATCCCGCCGGAGCCAGAATATAAGCTTTCTCACCATCTGCATAGCAAATCAGGGCAATGTTTGCAGTTCTGTTGGGATCATACTCAATGCCGATTACAGTAGCCGGAATCCCGTCTTTACTATTTCTCTTAAAGTCAATAATCCTATATTTCCTTCTGGAACCGCCTCCGCGGTGTCTTACAGTAATCTTACCCTGGTTGTTACGACCAGAATTCTTCTTTAAAGAAGTAACCAGAGACTTCTCCGGAGTGGACTTCGTAATCTCGCCAAAGTCAGAACCGGTCATGTGTCTCCTGGAAGGTGTATATGGGTTATAAGTTTTAATTCCCATGACATAAACTCCTTTCATCTGTACACGCCTGACGCAATTTGTTTCAACGCGTCCGCGTGTATCTTCTTATCACGGCGCGATATAGCTGCTATTTATCATCGTCTGCCGTATATTTGTGTTCATTCTCAAAGCATTTTCAGGACTTCTGCAGTTTACAGCCCTGCAAATACCTCAATATCCTTGCTGTCCTCAGTCAGCTTTACAATGGCCTTCTTGGTTTTTGCGGTCTTGCCGAAGGTCATGCCCCTTCTCTTATTCTTACCATCCATATTCATGGTATTGACACGCTCCACCTTGGTACCCGGAAACATCTTTTCTACGGCTTCTTTAATCATCGTCTTATTGGCCTCAGGATGAACCAGAAACGTGTATTTTTTCTCTCCCATTGCGTTCATGCTCTTCTCGGTTACTACCGGTTTGAGGATAACGTCATAGTACTGAACATTTGCCATTATGCGTACACCTCCTCAATATTTGTAACAGCAGCCTTAGTGACCACTACGGTGTTATACTTCAGAATATCATATACATTAATAGTATTGACATAAGCAGTCTTGACAGTCGGAATATTGCGTGCGGACAGAACCACATTGTCGCTGCCCTCACCCACAACCACCAGAGCCTTATTTACCTTCAGGTTATCGAGAACATTCCGGAACTTCTTGGTCTTAATTTCATCCAGCTTCAGCTCATCCACAATAATGAGCTTATTTTCCAGCACCCGACTGGTCAGAGCGGATTTAAGAGCTGCTCTCTTCTCCTTCTTATTCATCCTTATAGTGTAATCTCTCGGAGCCGGAGCAAATACAACGCCGCCGCCGGTCCATTGGGGAGCCCTGATTGAACCCTGACGGGCATGTCCGGTTCCCTTCTGCCTCCATGGTTTCCTTCCGCCGCCGGATACCTCAGAGCGAGTCTTCGCCTTCTGAGTGCCCTGACGCTTATTAGCAAGCTGGGCAACAACTGCCATGTGTACCAGGTGCTCATTAATCTCCACACCGAACACCGCATCATTTAGATCCATCTTGCCTACTTCATTTCCTTCCATATTGTAAACAGATACGTTTGCCATCTGTGTGTTCCTCCTTTCTCGTCAAAACCTACTTGCCGGCTTTCACTGTTTCTTTGATTGTCACTAGAGATTTCTTCGGTCCCGGAACAGCTCCCTTTACCAAAAGCAGATTATTCTCAGCGTCAACTCTGACAATCTCAAGATTCTGCACAGTAACCTGCTTGCCGCCCATCTGTCCGGGCATCTTTTTGCCTTTGAACACCTTGCTTGGGTCAGAACATGCACCGTTGGAACCTGCATGGCGGTGGAACTTTGAGCCGTGAGCCATCGGTCCTCTGGACTGACCGTGTCTCTTGATAGCGCCCTGAAAACCTTTACCCTTGGAAACAGCAGTTGCATCCACCTTATCACCATCTGCGAAGATGTCGGCCTTAATCTCATCCTTTACAGAATACTCCTCTGCATTGTCAAAGCGAAACTCTCTGACAAATCTCTTATAGGAAACGCCAGCCTTGTCAAAATGCCCTCTCGTAGGTTTATTGACCAGTTTCTCTCTCTTGTCTACAAAGCCGACCTGCACTGCCTTGTAGCCATCGTTCTCCTCAGACTTAACCTGGGTCACAACACAGGGACCAGCCTGAAGAACGGTTACCGGAACCAAAACTCCATCTTCGTTGAAGATTTGAGTCATTCCTACCTTTGTAGCTAAAATAGCTTTCTTCATTTCTTTTCCTCCTTACAGCGGATTACCTGTTACGGCAATCATACTAAAGCTTATTTCTGTTTCATTTTGATGTCGATATACACACCGGCCGGCATCTCTAACTTAGACAGCGCATCAACCGTCTTCTGGCTCGGGGTGATAATATCAATGAGTCTTTTATGAGTTCTCTGCTCGAACTGCTCTCTGGAATCTTTGTACTTGTGTACCGCCCTCAGGATGGTAACCACTTCCTTCTTAGTGGGTAACGGTACCGGACCGCTCACCTGAGCGCCTGTCTTCTTTACAGTGTCGATAATTTTTCCGGCAGACTGATCAACCAGCTGATGATCATAAGCCTTTAATGTGATTCTCATTACTTGACTTGCCATAAAAAAAGTCGCCTCCTTTTCGCACTTTTGTTTGAAGTACGACAAGCGGTGACTGTACACATCTCCGTGTGTGTCGCATTTGACCCACACTGCGTTACTGCATTATCTGAATCTCTACAGCTGTTTAATTGGTACAGTGACTTGTCGTCAGTTTCCTAACTTGACATTCGCTCCACGGAAAACCTGTCATTTTCAGACAGCAACCTCTCGTTTCATAGCTATCAATGTCACAGCCTTTTTATACTAGCACAAAAATCCAATCATTGCAAGCATTTTTTCTTTCAATAATAGGCAGGAGCTGATTCCTTCTGCCCACAGAACTCTCAGCTCCTGCCTATTCTCTTTCATCAATCCCCATCGGAACTCCAGTCCGGTTCCTCAGGGGTTAAATAAGTCCCTCCATCAACAGACTCACCGTCTTCCTGAATCAAAATGCCATTTCCGTTTGTCTTATACTTTACACCATCACGGTTCTTTACCGTAGTGCTCTTTGCAATACGCCCAGAGGTATTCACCACATAGTTGCGAACACCGCCCGAATACGGAATAGAAAACACTTCGTACTTACTTGATGAGTCCGCCTTCTGCAGTCTGCCCATATAATAGAGATAATTATCATGCACACCGGTATAACCACGTCCCGTAGAGGTAAAATAGTATTGACGGCTTTCACCATTCTCTCTGATGGTCTGCTTGCCTTTCAACATACTGCTCTGGGAGCGTTTCCCAAAATAGTAAGCTGTATAGTCCGTCTCCTCATTATTCATATAAACCTTCTGAAGTCCATACGCCGGAACCCCGTTCTCATTAAACAAATAGGTATTACCGTTAATCTTCACCAGGTCATTGGCGGAAGCATTCCCCTTCTCCGGACCAACTCTGGGAACTCCCTTATTATTAAAGTAGAACCACTCCACATCATGCTCATATTTATTCTGAAGATTCTCCGGAGGTTCTGCCGAGTACCACCCCACACGCACCTGACCATTAGAGTCTACATAGCGATAATCCTCAATATCGTCCGAATCATCACCGGTCATACAAACCCAGCCGGTCTGCATTGCCCCATCCTCACTAAAACAGTAATAAACACCATTAATCTTCTTCTGCTTTGTATTGTCATCACTGTCGCTTGGAACAAACTTCTTACCGTTGGTTCCAAAGTAATACCAATATTTGCCATCATCAGCGCTGCTATACGGGCTATTGCGATGATCATTGTCATTATTTTCATCAGGCGGAAGCAGTTTCTGCCACCCGGTCACCATAGCTCCGCTCTGCTCACAATAATACATATTATCCAGAACCCAGCCGGTCTGCATCACACCCGTATCATTAAAATAGTACCACTTGTTGTCAACCTTCTCCCATTTTTCCTTTACACACTTTCCAGTCTGAGAGAAATAATACCAGTCGTAGCCAGACTCTTTTTCAGTATTAGTAACCTGCAGCCATTTATTTGCTACCGCAACACCACTGGAATCTACATAGTAATTGTCGTTATCGACCCACCGATCCGCTGCCATGATACCATTACTGTCCAGATACCTCCCATAGCCATCAGCGCCAGTGCGCCATTCATCAGTGACGCGGCTGCCATTAGAATTGTAGTATACCCAGGTACCGTTTTCCTGTTCCCAGCCCACTGCCGCCATTGCAGATATTCCTACAGCTCCCAGGGTCATTACAACGCTAAGGAAAAGAACTGCCAAACTCCTTCTTTTCATATAAACGCTCCTTTAATCCATTCCTTAATACCTTCAGCTTTCACACCTCTAGCCTTAGCATCTTTATTTTACATTGTACCAATATATGGTTAATTATTCAACAAAAATCTACAAAAAATTCTTACGTTTTTCGGACTTTTCATTTACTTATTTCTCCTCCTGAATAGACATCACAAAAAATTACTGGTATAATCAAAAAGCGCACGAGAGCGAATAGAAAGCAGGCTGGACTGCAGATATTCAGGATAGATAAACACAGGGTGTTTACCCGGAAAGGCTGGAAAATAATATGTGGCTGGCAGACGGCTGGAAAGATTATCAGGTTATCGATTGTTCCAAAGGAGAAAAGCTGGAGCGTTGGGGGGAGTATTTTCTGGTACGCCCAGACCCCCAGGTTATCTGGGACACGCCCAAAAGGCATAAATGCTGGCGGCACATGAATGGACATTACCACCGCAGTGCAAAAGGCGGCGGTGAATGGGAATTTTTTGATTTGCCTCAGCAGTGGACCATTGGCTATCACGAACTTATCTTTAATCTTAAACCCTTTAGCTTTAAACATACCGGGCTCTTCCCGGAACAGGCAGTAAACTGGGACTGGTTTGGAAAAAAAATAAAGGAAGCCGGACGGCCAATTCGGGCGCTGAATCTGTTCGCCTACACTGGTGGCGCAACGCTGGCAGCAGCGGCGGCAGGCGCCTCTGTCACCCATGTGGATGCCTCAAAAGGCATGGTGGGCTGGGCAAAGGAAAATGCCGTTTCCTCCGGACTTGCAGAATCCAAAATCCGATGGCTGGTGGATGACTGCGTAAAATTTGTGGAGAGAGAAATCCGCCGTGGCAGTCATTATGATGCAATTATTATGGATCCTCCCTCCTACGGCAGGGGACCAAAAGGCGAAATCTGGAAAATTGAAGATGCAATCCATCCGCTGGTGAAGCTGTGTGTACAGCTTCTCTCCGATGAACCTCTGTTTTTCCTTATTAACTCTTACACCACCGGACTTGCCCCGACGGTGCTCACCTATCTGATGTCCACGGAGCTTATTCCAAAATTTGGCGGAATCGTCGACTCTCAGGAAATCGGACTTCCTGTAAAGGAATCCGGACTTATCCTTCCATGCGGAGCATCCGGCAGGTGGGAACGGTAAAGAAACAGAACAAAGAGTCCGGCTTGCCGGACTCTCGCGCCGGAGCGCGGTTGCCACAGCAACCATTTTCCCTGAGCGCGAAGTGCGCATCCCCCGGAGGGTTTTGCTTTATAGGACGCAATTTCCTATAAAGTAAAAGATGCCCCGCAAGCTGTCACAGCCTGCAGGGCGTCTTTTGCTTCCGTTCTACTCCGGCTTCTCAACCTCAACAATTGCTGTCTTCTGCATTGGAATACGGCAGTGCTTGTCATTTCCGAACTCAACAATGACAGTGTCATCCGTCATATCAATCACCACACCATAAAAGCCTGCGGTAGTCAAAATGCTGTCGCCAACTGCCACGCCGGCTAAAAGCTCCTGCTGTTTTTTCCTCTCTCTCTGCTGCGGGCGAATCGCCATAAAATACATCAATGCACAGAAAAAAATAATATAACCAATCAAAAGTGTCGGGGAAACCCCTCCTGTTGCTGTTGCTGTTAACATAACTATCCTCCTTGCAGCCTGCCGCTGCTTTTAATATAGTCTCAGGCAAATGCCGTCCTAATCCTGAGCTCCTTCTGCCATCCTTTTCAGCTTCCCAGCTTTGTAGGAAGCATAACGGCGCTCCTCAATCGCGTGGCGAATCTCTCCCATCATTGTATTATAAAAATACAAATTATGCAAGACGCATAATCTCATTCCCAACATTTCTTTTGCCTTAAACAAATGGCGGATATATGCTCTGCTGTAAGACCGGCACGCCGGACACCCGCACCCCTCCTCAATAGGGCGGGAATCCAGTTCATACTTCTGGTTCAGAAGGTTTAATTTCCCCTGATTCGTATAAACGTGGCTGTGCCGCCCATTGCGTGATGGATACACACAGTCAAAGAAATCCACACCCCGATCCACCGCCTCCAAAATATTCGCCGGAGTTCCAACACCCATTAAATATGTGGGTTTGTTCTGCGGCAGATGAGGGAGCGTCACATCCAAAACATGATACATTTCCTCATGGCTCTCACCCACTGCCAAACCGCCGACAGCATAACCGTCCAAATCCATCGCAGCAATGGTTTTTGCATGTTCAATACGAATCTCATCCACTACGCCGCCCTGGTTAATCCCAAACAGCAGCTGCTCCTTATTAACTGTATCCTGCAGAGCATTAAGCCTTTCCAGTTCTCTCTTGCAGCGCTCCAGCCATCTGGTGGTCCGATCCACAGAATTTCGGATATAGGCCGTGTCAGCATGGCTGGGCGGGCATTCATCGAACGCCATCGCAATGGTAGAGCCCAGATTAGACTGGATCTGCATACTCTCCTCCGGCCCCATAAAAATCTTCCGCCCGTCAATGTGAGAGCTAAAATAGACGCCTTCCTCTTTAATTTTCCGTAAGCCTGCCAGAGAAAAAACCTGAAAACCGCCGGAGTCCGTTAAAATCGGGCGATCCCAATTCATAAATTTATGAAGCCCTCCCAGCTGCTTAATCAGCTTATCGCCTGTGCGCACATGAAGGTGATAAGTGTTCGACAGTTCTACCTGTGTTCCGATTTCCCGCAGATCATCAGTAGAAACCGCTCCCTTAATCGCTGCAACTGTACCTACATTCATAAATACCGGAGTCTGAATTGTACCATGAACCGTATCTACCTGGGCGCGCTTAGCACGCCCATCAACTGTAATTAACTGATACCTCATTGTTACCCCTTACACCTTTTTCTTCTTCCAGGTGGTCATCAGATACCACAATGCACCGGTCACACATACCGATGAGTAGGTCCCACATACGATACCCACCATCAGAGGCAGGGCAAACTCACGGATTGAGGATACACCCAGAATAAACAGCACTACTACCATAATGAAGGTAGTCATGGAGGTATTGATGCTTCTGGTAAAGGTCTGAGTGATACTTGCGTTTACCACGTCCTTCAGGGACTGCTTATTGCTGGTTCTGAGAGCCAGATTCTCGCGGATACGATCAAAAATAACGATAGTCGCATTAATAGAGTAACCTACGATTGTGAGCATACATGCAATAAACGTAGAACCGACAGACCATTTTGCAACAGCATAGAAAGTCAGCACCACCAGCACATCGTGTATCAGAGCAAGGATTGCACTGGCTGCAAACTTAATATCTTTAAATCGGAACCAGATATAGAGAAGCATCAGTACAGTTGCAATGGAAACCGCCCAAATTGCATCGCGTTTCATCTCTGCACTGACTGCGCCGGAGATACTCTCTGCTGTGATTTTCTCCGCCTCGATGCCGAAGTTCTCCACCAAATCGTTCTCCAGCTGCTGCCTCTGCTCCACACTCAAGGTCTTTGTTTTAATAATAACTTCATTGGTTCCTGCCACCTTCTGAGTCTGCACATCCGCATCACCGGTAATATTTGATACAACAGGAACCACCTTTGAAGAAATATCCTCAAGACTCATATCCTCGTTAAAAGTCACGTTAGTGGAAGTACCACCCGTAAAGTCCATACCGTAATTCAGCACACGCCCGGTCTGCCCGTTGTTAATCGCCATTCCGGCCCACCCTGCCCCGATCACCACTATGGAGATAATAAAGCAAAGGTTTTTCTTTCCAAGGAAGTTGATAATTTTCCCTTCCTTTTTGGTTCCATAGAATTTGGGGCTCTCAAATCCAAGAGCGTACAGTGCATACAACGCACCCTTGGTTATAAACAGAGCCGTCACCATAGACAGAACAATACCGATTGCCAGAGTCGTTGCAAACCCCTTGACTGTACCGGATCCACGGAAATACAGCACAGCCGCCGCAATCAGGGTAGTCACATTTCCGTCCACGATTGCGGACAACGCCTTCGCAAAACCTGTCTTAATTGCAGACTTCACGGTTTGTCCATGACCGATTTCTTCCTTGATACGAGTGAAAATAATAACATTGGCGTCTACAGCCATGCCTACAGAAAGGATAATGCCTGCAATGCCAGGCAGGGTCAACGTCACGTCAAATGCAGAGAGCATAATCAAAATCAGCCCCACATACAACGCCAACGCCAACACGGCGGCCACACCGGGAATCAGATAAACTACAATCATGAATACCGCCACAATTGCAAATCCGATTGCACCCGCCTTTAAACTGGTGGATATTGCCTCCTGCCCCAGCTTCGCACCCACCACGTTAGAGCGCAGCTCCTCAAGCTCAAGGGACAAAGAACCAATACGAATGGTAGCCGCTAAATTCTCTGCCTCATCATAATTGGTCATACCGTCAATCTGGCACTGTCCTGCGGTAATTGGCTCACGAACTACCGGGTTAGAATACACCATATTGTCATAAATAATTGCAATACGCTTACCCACATTAGCAGTGGTTGCATCAGCAAAAGCTTTGGTTCCCTCCTCAGTAAAGGTCAGACTGACCACAAAGGACTGCTGTCCGTTTTGGTCAACAATGCCTGCCTTGGCGGAAGACACCTGGTCTCCGGTCAGTATCACCTGTCCGTCCTCATCGGTGAACACCAGAGAGCCGGGTTTTCCAAGCTCCTCCAGGATTGCGTTGGCATCAGACACCCCCGGAATATCAATATTAATCCGATTTGTCCCCTCCTGATACACCTCAGCCTCCGTGCTGTAATTCTGCACTCTCTGCTGAAGTTTGTAGATTGTGTCGGACATATCCTCCGCAGATGGATTTTCCTCCACCGCCCGATAGGTTATACTGACGCCTCCCGCTAAATCAAGTCCCAGCTTAATGTCATCCATGGTGTCATAACCCAAGAACCCAAAAAGCCCCACTGCTGCCAGAAGGAGCAGCAGCCCCAAAATACCCTTTGTCTTACTGCTTTTCATCTTTTTTCTCCTTACATTTCGTCGGCAAGCGCCGCCTTTATCATAATCGCACACTCAATTCGCTTCTTCTGCATTTCGCAGCCGATATCATAAGCGTCCGTGATGCACCCGTGGAAATTATAGGAGTTCGCCGCACAGCCGCCGCTGCAGTAGAATCGCGCAAAGCAGTCACGGCACTTCTCTTTTGCATATACATTACACAGCTTAAATTCATTGCGAATATCAGTCCGGGTAACTCCCGTATCCACATTCCCCATTAAAAATTCTTCCTGCCCCACAAACTGATGACAGGGATAAAAATCACCCCAGGGTGTTACTGCTAAATATTCGGTGCCTGAACCGCAGCCGGACAGCCGCTTTGCCACACAGGGTCCCTGGTTCAGGTCAATCTTGAAGTGGAAGAAATTAAAGCCTCTCCCCTCCTTTTCCCTTTTAATATACTCCACTGCCAGTTTATCATACTCCTCCAGAATCCGGGGAAGATCCTCCTCACGGATTGCGTAAGGCTCTTCCGGCTCAGCGACCACCGGTTCAATAGACATCTGTTCAAACCCCAAATCCGCAAAATGCTTCACATCCTCAGAAAAATCCAGATTGTTACGGGTGAAAGTTCCCCGCACATAATATTCTTTCCCTGAACGTAATGCTGCAAACTTCTGGAATTTGGGAACAATGATGTCATAGCTGCTGCTTTGACCATTTCTGGTAGGACGCATAACATCATTGACCTCACGCCGCCCATCCAGGCTTAATATTACATTACTCATTTCACGGTTGCAGAAATCTATAATTTCGTCATTTAAAAGAACACCATTGGTTGTCAGCGTAAAGCGAAAGCGTTTATTGTTCGCCTCCTCCTGAGCTCGTCCATACTCCACAAGCTGCTTTACCACCTCCCAGTTCATCAACGGCTCTCCGCCAAAGAAATCCACCTCCAGATTCTGGCGGTTCCCGGAATTGGCAATCAAAAAATCCAACGCCTTCTTCCCCACCTCAAAGCTCATCATTGCCCGTCTCCCATGATACTCACCTTCTTCGGCAAAGCAATACTGGCAGCCTAAGTTGCAGTCATGGGCAATATGCAGACAAAGCGCCTTAACCACAGATTTACGCTTCTTAAAGCCCGTCACATAATCCTGATAAATATCCTTGGTATAGAGCTCCTCCACATCAATCAATTCCTGCACTTCTGCAAACGCTTCGCTAAGCTCTTCAGCAGAATAACGGTCAGCAAGCTGAGAAATGACTTTCTCCCGAGCCGATTCCGGAATTGGAGCCGGACTTTCCAGCTCTCCCACAAGCGGTTCCAGCAATGCTGTAATGTCATATACCACATCATCCACCACATGAACAGCTCCGCTTGCAATATCCATAACTATATTGTATCCATTATTCTTATATTGATGAATCATTGTTTTTCTCCCTCCATATGTATACAGGCAGACGAGAGAGACCCCCATTCGACCATAGGGGTCTCTCTCGTCTGCCATATTTTCTGACCAGTTATGTACCAGAGCAGACTATCTGTTTGTGTTCTCACAGCTCTGATTGCCGACAGTACAGGATGTCTTACATGCAGACTGGCAGGATGTCTGGCACTCGCCGCAGCCGCCTTTCTTCATAGACTCCTTCATGGTTTTGTTATTCAAAGTTTTTATATGCTTCATAATTTTACCTCCTATACATTGTTGTACAATTATATCATAGCACTACAATCTTCGCAAGTCGAAGTTTCCGCCACTTTAATGACAGGAACCCCCGCCCTTACATCCGGAACAGCCGCAGCTGCATCCGCAGCCGGACTTTCCTGTTTTTCTATCTTTTATCTTTTTTATTATAATAGCAGCCACAGCTGCAGCGATCCCAACGCCAATGATTAAATCAACCATATCAAACCCTCACTTTCCTGAATTCCTATCAGATAAATAATAAAACTTCTATTTTTAACTTTATTATAAAATTCTACTTATCTTTTGTCAAGTTTTTGATAATGATTTTCATTTATATAATCCGCCTTTCTACGAAAGGCACCGATGGAGTTATGAAACC
>CANPMS010000036.1 GCA_947575275.1 uncultured Clostridium sp.
TTTATCATAGAAGACCTTTTAAATCTTTATTTACAGAAAAAATTTCATAGACTCACTTTTTCTTGACATAGCACCACTTTTCGTTCTACCGTCATTGTGTTGGTTGTATATCGTTCCATCTTATGCTCCTTCTTGCACAAAAATAAGGCAGATAACATTTCTGCTATCCACCCATTTTCCTAAACTGCCACGCTTTTTCTGTTATGCCGGCAGTGTTTCCAGTGCCGCCAGTACGCCCACTGTTATGACACATGCGCTCAAAAAGATTCCTGCGTGCATATCTATCACCTCTTTTCTTTTAGATTTCAGAATAATAATATAAATCTGTGGAGTGAATCTTACTATAAATCCATAATATTACCCCCATGGATGCCTCAAACTCCCATGGGGGTAATATTATAACTCTTATTCTCTTTTATTTCCAAGAACATATGTTCCCTTTCGCCCTTACTTGTGATACGGCTCCCCGCAGCTAATCCGGTAGCTGCGGTAAATCTGCTCCAGAAGAATCACCCGCATAAGCTGGTGGGGAAACGTCATTTTCGAGAAGCTAAGCCCATAATCCGCCCGCTTTAGCACCTCTTCCGACAAACCCAGAGAACCGCCAATCACAAATATCAGATGGCTCTTTCCATCAATGCCCAGCCGCTCCAGCTTGCGTGACAAGCCCTCAGAACTCAGACTCTCCCCATCGATTGCCAGCGCAATCACATAGGCGCCCTCTTTCATCTGTGCCAGAAGCCGCTTGCCCTCCAGCTCCTTAATCCGCGCTTCCTCCGCCTTACCGGCATTGTCCGGCGTTTTCTCATCTGCCACCTGAATCAATTCCAGTCTGCAGTAACGGCTCAGGCGCTTCGTATATTCTGCAATCGCGTCCGTATAAAATTTCTCCTTAATTTTCCCCACAGCAAGCACTGTAATTTTCATTGTTTTCTTCTGCTCCCGGATCTCACAGCCTTGACAGGCCTTCCCTCATGCTGCCTTCTGATTCCATAGACAAGCTCAAGAAACATTCCAACCTCGTCCCATGCCTCACGGCTCTCCGGTATCAGTTTGAGCGCCATCTGGAATACATGGAACATGCCGTCATAAACAGACAGCCTCAGCTTCCCGCCCGCTTTCCTGAGCTTATCTGCCACCTCCAGGGTATCGGAGAGCAGAACCTCATCACCGCCCACCTGCAACAGAACAGGCGGGAACTTCTCATAGGAGCCAAACACCGGTGACATATAAGGGTCTGTGGGATCTCCATCTCCAATGTAAGCGCTGTTGTAGAGCATACTATCCTTCGTGTTGCCAAACTGGGGATCCTTTGTGTAGTTTGTCTCATACGATTCCCCGCTGCAGGTCAAATCCGTCCACGGGGACATGACTGCCACGCCTGCCGGCATGGGAATCCCATGATCACGCAGATAAAGTGAGAGTGCAAGTGCAAGCCCCCCTCCTGCGGAATCCCCTGCAATCACAATCTGATTCGGCTCATAGCGTCTCTCCTCCAAAAGCCAGCAGTATGCTGCTATGGCATCTTCAAGCGCTGCAGGATACGGATACTGGGGAGCCACCCGGTAATCCACTGTCAGCACATCACCGCCCAGACTTCTGGCAGAATACTGCACTGCAAAATCACGGTAAATATTCTTCATGGGGCCAATGTAGCCTCCACCGTGAAGCTGGAGGACTACCCTTCTGGTAAAAGTCTGAATCGGGCGCAGATACTCCATACGGAATCCCTGCATATCCACAATCTCATATTTATAATCTGCCGGACAGATCCATATCGGCTCCACCGGATTCTTGCGGTATTCTCCAGTCTGAATTTTATGCCCCATAGCGGTTTCCATCATGTTCCTCATCATATCCCGCACCAGCTTCCCCCGCAGGCTTACAGTCTCTCTTCTCATACAATCTCCCATGCCCGTATCAAATGTGCAGACGCCTCATCAGTTCTTCCTTCCAGCTTCTTTTCCCGCTGGCATACTCAAAAATTCCCCGGGCGGCGCTTTCACTTCTGGTTCCCACCTGCTTAGCCATACGCGCTGCCTTTTCTTCCCCGCCCTTTCGCAGAATCAATACCTTTCGTATACGCGGATACATATCCCTCTTTCTCACACCACTTAACTCATTTCCCTCAAAATGTACACTGATTCCATCCTCACGAAGCTTTCTGAAAAACCTTTTTTGCAGTCTGCTGTCCGCAAACACCGAAGCAAACGTCACAACCAGCTCTTCCCCATAGGCGCAGACCCCACACTTCAATGGCTGTCTTCTGGACACACCAATCACAAGATGAAACCGCTCAATCTCACTCCCATACTCCGGACTCACAGAAAGCAGTCCAATGTTGGACAGTGTCATGGTGTATGCCCGATCCTTTATTCGGAAAAACATCTCCAATACCGGTCTCTTGAGAAAAAGCGGAATGGCACGCAAATACCACTTTTTCTCGTTGGAAACATTGTAGCAAATGCTTTCCTCCAGCGTTTCCTTATTAATTTTTCGTTCCATCTGACGGCTGATTTTCCCCAGCAGAGTTTCAAAATCCATGTCACGATTCTTAAACAACTGTCCGATCATTGTCACCGCAAAAAAATTCGCCATAGTGTCTGACCCGAAAAAGGCTCTCAGGTTAATTGGAACATTTAAAACCACCGGACGGGCATTCTCCCTGCCCTCCAGATACTCCTGCCAGATGGACCAGATCAGCGCCGATGCCAGATACTTGGTAATACTGACACCATGCTTATGGCAGAGCGCCTTAAGATCTTTCACTTTTATACAGCCATGAAGTACCTGGGCCGTGCCCAGAGGCAGGTAATCTCCCTCCAGGCGGTATGCAGGCCGCGAGCTGTAATGACGTGTTTTCACATCACGGTAATTCTCAAGATAGCCATCTCTCATATGGAAGCCGGGGTCCGTACAACCTCCGCCGTCCACATCCTCTTCCTTCTCCGTCAGTCCCTTCATCAAATCCAGATACCGCTCCGTCAGGCTTTTCAGAAAATTCACTGCTCCCAGCCCGTCTGTCAGGGCATGGAACACCTCAAGATTAATACGCCGCTCATAATAAGTAACCCGAAACAGAAATTTCTGATTCCCATGAGGATCTATATAACGGCAGGGGTACGTATTTTCCCTGCTGACCTTGGGAATTTTGGTGTTCTCCTCAAAATAATACCAGAAAAGTCCTCTGCGCAGCTTCACGCGAAATCCTCTGATACCGGGCAGAATATCCTCCAGCGCTCTCTGAAGAACCTCCGGCTGAATCTGGCTTTTAAGTGTCACAGATATTCGGAATACCTGGCTCATATTTTCATTTGCAATAACCGGAAATATCTTTGCCGTATTATCCAGCCTTCTCCACCTGTTTTTCCAATTTTTCCGTCCCATAATATAGTTCCTCTCAAAATTCAAAAATTATACCGCACTGCACCGCCATGCAAAAGAATCCCGGGCTGCCGCCTCTGCTTTCGGGAAACAGACCGACTCCACCCGGGTCACTTTTATTTTCTCCTATTAACTCTAAAAATTATGCGCGGAAATAATACCCTACCCCCCATTTGGTATGAACATATCTGGGTTCACTGGGGCTGGGCTCAATTTTCTCACGCAGCCTTCTTACATGTACGTCCACAGTCCGCACATCTCCCGACTCTGATGCCTTGTTGCCCCACACGGAGGTGAGCAGATTCTCCCGGCTGTACACCTTATTTGGATTACACGCCAAAAGCTCTAAAAGATCAAATTCCTTCGCAGTCAGATTGATTTCCCTGTCTCCGATAAATACTCTGCGCCCCTCCCGGTCCAGCTTTAAATCGCCTGCAGTAATCATTCGGTTTTCATCCTGATCTGCTGCCCTGGCCTTCTTGGAATTGCGCCGTATGATTGCCTTAATCCGCGCCTTTACCTCAAGGATATTGAAAGGTTTGGTGATATAGTCATCTGCACCGTACTCCAGGCCTAAAATCTTGTCCATATCCCCGACCTTGGCAGTCAGCATAATAATTGGCATCTCAGAAAACTCCCGAATTGCCTGGCATACCTCAAAGCCATCAAACTTCGGCAGCATCACATCCAGAAGCACCACATCATATTCTGTCTTTTTTGCCAGTTCGATTGCCTCCTCACCATCATAAGCACAATCTACTTCCATTCCATCCTGCTCCAGGCTGAAGCGGATTCCCTTCACAATCAATTTCTCATCATCTACTACAAGAATTTTTGCCATCTCTCTTCTCAACCTCACCACTGATCTCTCTGCCAACAGGGTATTTAGTCCCCCTGTACCGTAATATCATCCTTTATCTTGCGAAACGCTGCCTCTTTAATCCCCGGTACCTCCATAATATCCTCAATTCTGGAAAAGCCCCCACACTGCTGGCGGTAGTGTACAATATCCTCCGCCCGTGACTGACCAATCCCTTTCAGAGTCTTTAACTCATCCTCAGAGGCTGTGTTAATATTAACTTTGGACGTTGCTTCCGGCTGCCCTGCAGAATTTCCCGTCGCGCCGGAAGTCTCCTGCCATTTTAATGCCGTATTCTCGTCCGGCACCTCCAGCTTCATACCATCAAATACGGGTGTCGCCAGATTCAGCCAACTGTTAGAAGCACATTCTGTAAAACCGCCTGCCAGGGCAATCGCCTCAAATACGCGCTGCCCTTCCTCAAGCTCATAGACACCGGGATTTTGCACCTGACCGCAGACATGCACAAAACAAACCTTCGGACTGACCGCAGATTCCATTCTATCGTTTTTCCCCTCCGCTGCTGTCTGAACTTCCCCTGAGGATTCCTGCACATCCAGTTCCTTTTCTCCGCCTGCTTCCACGTCAGACAATGGAATCCCGTCTGCATTCTCCTGCCGGGCAAGTATAATTCCCGGTTCTTTACTGCTTCCGCAGCCATAAAAGCACCCTGCCACAAGCAGAAACACTGCAAGCGCAAGCCACTTTCCAATAAAGAACAGCCTTATTTTCATCATATTCCCTCCGTTTCCGGAGAAAATCCCAATTCAGCCTGACTCTATTCTACCGAAAGAAAGCTGCAAATACAAGCGGAACTGAAAAAATTTTTTCTAAACTTACTTGACAGAATATCCTCATTCAAGTATACTCTCCTCAACATTACATACAACATGCTAGGGGAGCCTTCGGGCTGAGAAAGGCAGAGTGCCTGACCCTCACTACTTGATCCGGTTCATACCGGCGTAAGGAAGCTTTTATACCTTCTTGTAGTCCCCTCCTGTGTAAATCACAAAGGAGGTTTTTTTATGTCTGTTGTTACCCCTGACGGCGGTCTTACCGCCTTAGGCTACGCTCTCTGTGCCGCAGCCGCAATCCTGCTCTTTGTGGCTGCCGGCATGATTTCCAAAAGCCAAAGAGCAAAGCTTTCCACCAGGCAGCTGGTATTCTGCGGAGCCGCCATGGCGCTCTCTTTTGTCACATCGTATATCAAGATATTCCACCTGCCATATGGCGGGTCAGTGACGCTGTTTTCCATGCTCTTTATCTGTCTGGCTGGATATTGGTTTGGTATCAGAACCGGCATTCTCACCGGCCTTGCCTACGGCATCCTCCAGTTTTTGCAGGAGCCCTACGTCCTCTCCCTGTTCCAGGTTTGCTGCGACTACATACTCGCCTTTGCCGGACTTGGACTTGCAGGAGCATTCGCAGGCTCCAAAAACAGTCTGGTCAAAGGCTATGTGCTGGCTATTCTGGTTCGCGGAGCCTTCCACGCCCTTGGCGGCTATCTGTACTGGATGGACTATATGCCGGAGAACTTCCCGTCACAGCTTACCCGTGTGTATCCGATTGTATATAACTACTCCTACATTCTGGCTGAGGGTGCGCTGACTTTAATTGCCATCTCTCTCCCGCCTGTTAAGAAGGGACTGGATCAGATAAAAACCATGGCGCTGAACTGACAGTCAAAGTATTAAGAAAACAGCATCTCCGCATAGTTTACAGAGGACATGGCATCTCTGCAATACCGGTCTGCCCCCATGCTGTCGGCGTAATCCTGCGTCATCACCGCGCCGCCCACCATAACCTTCACCCAGGGGGCTTCCCGTCGAAGCTGGCGGATCGTCTCCTCCATGCTGGGCACCGTAGTGGTCATCAGAGCAGACAGTCCCACCAGCTTTATGTCATGTTCCACCGCCGTCTCCACAATCAGCTCCGGCGGCACATCTTTTCCCAAATCCAGCACCTCATAACTGTAATTCTCCAGAAGTACCTTTACAATATTCTTCCCAATGTCATGAATGTCACCCTTCACAGTGGCTAAAATAACGGATCCCTTCTTCTGCTGGGTCTGCCCGCTTTTCTCCATCTTCTCTTTGATAACCTCAAATGCCGCTTTCGCCGCCTCCGCGCTCATCAAAAGCTGGGGCAGGAATAATGTCCCCTTCTCAAATCCTTTCCCCACATAATCAAGCGCCGGAATCATCTGTCCATCAATGATTTCCAACGGCTCCTGCGTCTTTAAAAGCTCCCGCACAGAATGAAAGGCCTGATCCTTAAGACCTTTTACAATGCTGGCATGGAGCTGGTCTGCCGCCGAACCTTCACCCGCTGCGCTCTCTTTCGGCTGCGTTGCCTGTCCGCCGTAGACGCTGATATAATCGCCACACTGAGGATCCAAATCCATCAGAGCCCGGAAGCTGTAATAAGCACGCATCATTGCCTCAGAATTGGGATTGATAATTGCCGCAGATAGCCCGCTCTCCATTGCCATCGTAAAAAAAGATGCGTTGATAATCTCTCGCTGCGGAAGCCCAAAGGAGATATTGGACACGCCGAGAATCGTCTTTCCGTGCAGCTCATCCCGCACCCTACGCAGAGTCTCAAGAGTTGTTATAGCGCCCTTGCTGTCGGAGCTGACAGTCAGGCACAGGGCATCAATAAGAATGTCCTCCGCAGCAACACCGTACTTGGCCGCAGCGCTGTAAATCTTTTTTGCAATCTCAATACGCCCATCTGCCGTCTCCGGGATTCCCCCTTCATCCAGCGCCAGAGCCACCACCACGCCGCCATATTTTTTCACCAGAGGAAACACCGCGTCCATGGACTCCTGTTTTCCGTTGACAGAGTTAATCAGCGGTTTTCCGTTGTACACACGCATTGCGCGCTCCAGCGCCCGCACATCCGAGGTGTCAATCTGAAGCGGCAGCTCCACAATACTCTGAAGCTCCCGAACAACCTCCTCCATCATGGCAGGCTCATCAATCTCCGGAAGCCCCACATTTACATCCAGCACATGCGCGCCGTTGTCCTGCTGGCTCACACCCTCTCTCAGAATATACTCCAAATTATGATCCCTGAGCGCCTGTTTGAATTTTGATTTGCCCGTTGGGTTAATCCGCTCCCCAATAATGATGGGGCTTTTGCCAATCTCCACCGCCTGGGCAAAAGAAGAAATCACAGTTCTGTGCTTCCTTGTCACCGGAACCGGAGTTTTTTGTGCGCAGCGTGCAGCCACCTTCCTGATATGCTCCGGTGTGGTACCGCAGCAGCCTCCCACAATCCGGGCACCCATATCCACAATTTCCTCCATAAAGGCGGCAAACTGGTCTTCATCAATATCATATACGGTCTTTCCGTTCTCACTGTGGGGAAGTCCTGCATTCGGATTCACCATCACCGGCAGGGAGGAAACCTCTAAAATCTCCTTTAAAATGTCCAGCATCTGAGCAGGTCCTAAACCGCAGTTCATTCCAAGCACATCCACGCCAAGTCCTTCCAGCATTGCTACGATGGACGCCGGACTTCCTCCTGTCAGAAGCTTTCCCCGCTCGTCGAAGGTCACGGTCACAAACACCGGAAGCGTACACGCCTCCTTAGCTGCCAGCACTGCAGCCTTTGTCTCATAGCTGTCGCTCATGGTCTCAATCAGGATTAAATCTGCACCTTCACGGACTCCAATCTCTGCCACCTGACGGTATATCCGGCAGGCATCCTCAAACGCCAGATCTCCCAGAGGCTCTATCAGCTTCCCGGTAGGTCCCATATCAAGCGCCACCCATGCCTTCTTTTTACTTAAACGGATTGCCTCCCTGGCATTTTTTATCGACGCTGCAATCACCGGCTCCAGCTGGTACTGAGTGTTTTCGTTATACTTCAACCGATCCACACCAAAGGTGTTGGTGGTCAGAATATCCGCACCTGCCTTAAGATAATCCAGATGAATCTTCACCAATGTATCAGGGTGGCTGATATTCCATCTTCCGGGAAGTTCACCCGGCTCCAGTCCTGCATTTTGCAAAAGGCTGCCCATGCCGCCATCACAGATTAAAATCCGCTTTTGTAATTCCTGTAAAATATCCATGCCGTCTCCTCCCATCTCCTATCTCCGATATGCACAGTCTACTTTTGTACATACCTCACAGCCGTGCACACTGCAATCCCTTGGCAGCCGGCTCGCCCCAATAATGGCTGTCACTGACTTGGATGGCGCCATCAGAACCCCATCCGTCAAAGTCACACCAATACGCTTTGGCAGCTCAAGCGCCGGGATAATCTGCTTCTGGCACTCCAGCGGGAAATCCCCATATCCTGGAGAAAAGCGCGGGCGCAGGTAAAAGCCCTGCTCCAGATACTGTGCCTTCAGCTCTTCATTCCTCTCGTCACAGAAGGTCTCCAGCATTGCCACAGAACACGCCTGCATTACCACTGCCCGGCTCATCTGGATCTTTCCGTAGCGCTGCAAAAGCATATCCACTCTGCTTCCCAGGGTCGCAGCAAACAAAATCACCCGTTCACAATCCCGCAAATTCCGCTGCAGACTCCTGCTCTCCGTTTTTAAGCAGCCCATATCAATCACATTCCCAGATATGGAAAGCGGATACTCGTGCCAGACGGAGCGCAGTGATGCCGCCTCTGTAAGCTCCTTCTTGCACATCTCAATCATACTTTCCACATTGTCAGGTACCTCCTGTCCATGACAGCCCAAATAGCGTAGGATTTCCCGGTCATTCCACTCGAAATTTGTCATATTATCATCTCCGGCAAGGTTAATTTTTCACTATCTTATAATCTCAGACAGGCTATCTTTAATTTGTGCTGCCACGTCCGGCTTGTTCATGGAATACACATGAATGCCGTTCACATGGTTTGCAATTAAGTCGATAATCTGCTCCGTGGCATAGGCAATTCCCGCCTGCTTCATTGCTGCCGGATTGTCGCCGAACCGGTCTACAATAGCCTTGAAGCGGCTGGGCAGGTATGTTCCTGACATAGAGCAAATACGTTTAATCTGGACTGCGTTCGTCACAGGCATAATTCCTGCAATCACAGGGACCGTAATACCCTGCTCCCGGATTCGGTAGAGATAATTATATAAAATGTTATTGTCAAAAAACATCTGTGTAGTCACAAAATCACAGCCTGCCTCCACCTTCTCTTTCAGATGCTTAATATCAGCCGTCTTGTTGACAGATTCCACATGCCCCTCCGGGTAGCACGCCGCACCAATACAGAAATCTCCATACTTCTTAATCTGCGCAATCAATTCAGAGGCATAACGGTAATCCTTCTCCACCTTTCCATTCTGCGGAATATCACCTCGAAGCGCCAGCACGTTCTCGATTCCATGCCCCCAAAGCTCTTCCAGCACCGAACAGACCTGCTTTCGGGTGGAAGACACACAGGTAAGATGTGCAAGCGGCGTGACTCCCTGCGCTTTTAAAGATGCGGCAATGTCCACTGTGTAACAGCTGGTTCCCCCTCCCGCCCCATAAGTCACGCTCATAAATGCCGGCTTCAGTTTTGCAATTTCAGCAGAAGCTTTCTCCACCAACTCAAATTTATCTTCCGTCTTTGGCGGAAAAATCTCAAACGACAGCGTAGGTTTTTCCTTCGCCAAAATATCCCTGATTTTCATAATACCCCCTCCTCCAGATAGGTAAAGTATACCACAGTCTTCCCACAGTTTCCATGTCCATAATCGTTATATTTGTAACAATATTTAATATTTTTTATATTTCTCTTGCATTTTAAAAAAAATGTGGTATTATAACACACAACTGCTTTGACCTGGGAAATCAAATGTGTGCCTATGTCCCACTATATCAAATTCATGAGGAGATTTTATGATGGAACAAACAGGCATCAAAGCATTTTTGAAACGAAAGGGCATCCATATCACTGTCAAAACTTATCTGATTGATGCGATGGGAGCAATGGCATTCGGTCTCTTTGCCTCCCTGCTTATCGGAACTATCTTCGGAACACTCGGAGACAAAACCCATATAATCCTTTTTAATACGATTGCAGAATACTGCAAGTCCGCAACTGGTGCAGCGCTGGGCGTATCGATTGCCTGGGCTTTAAAAGCTCCCCAGCTGGTATTGTTTTCTGCTGCTGCTGTGGGTATTGCGGGAAATGCCCTGGGAGGCCCGGTCGGTGCACTGGTCTCTGCCATAGTGGCCACAGAGCTGGGCAAACTGGTCTCAAAAGAAACCCGCGTGGATATTCTTGTTACCCCCGGCGTCACCATTATCTCCGGTGTGCTGATTGCACAGTTTGCCGGTCCCGGCATATCCGCCTTCATGACTGCTTTCGGAAACCTGGTAAAAACCACCACCGAGATGCAGCCCTTTTTCATGGGCACGCTGGTGTCCGCCCTGATTGGCATCGCCCTGACCCTGCCAATCAGCAGCGCTGCAATTTGCATTATGCTGGGCCTGGATGGACTTGCAGGAGGAGCGGCTACCGCAGGCTGCTGCGCCCAGATGATTGGCTTTGCAGTCCTGAGCTTCCGCGAAAATGGCGTAGGAGGACTGCTGGCTCAGGGGCTTGGAACCTCCATGCTCCAGATGGGCAACATCGTGAAAAACCCACGAATCTGGATTCCTGCAACGCTCGCCTCTATGATTACCGGTTCTGTCGCCACCTGCATGTTCCGCCTGGAAAACATTGCGGCATGCTCAGGCATGGGTACCTGCGGTCTTGTTGGCCCCATCGGCATCTATACAGCCATGGACGGCAGCGCAAACATGTGGCTTGGCATCCTCCTTGTCTGCTTCGTGCTTCCTGCAATCCTGACCCTGATTTTTGGGGAGCTTTTACGGAAAATCGGATGGATTAAGACTGGGGATTTGAAGCTTGATTTATAAAATGCCAAACTGAATTGCAAAATGCCGTCCGTAAAAAACGGGCGGTTTTTTTGCACGATATGGTAGCAGTCCATTAGAGCAAAGGATCCAATGGTGAATGTCAAACCACAGGTCGACACTTGCTCTCACATAATACCAGTAAGCTTATATCCATTTCAAATAATCGTCTGTCTGAAAAGGTCTGCGCCAAAATACCTCATTTTCTTGCGCTTTTAGCACCAATTCTTTGCGCTCTTTCAGCACGCTTCTATCTAACTTGCGAATGAAATAGGCAGCGCCAATTTGGCAGTCAGACCCATCGTAGTCCTCGTTTAACAAGAACTCAAAAAGCAAATTTGCTAAATTTCCGTCTTTTCGGAATTGCGCAAAGTAAAGCTCAATTTGCAGGTCGAAGTCTTTGTTACATGATTGAATTAGGTATTCTTTTAGCTTGTCTTTGTCCCATTCCCCATTACAAAAAGGCGCTTCCTTTTTTAACTCGTCCCATGAATTAAATCGCATAGTTGTCCTCACTCTGGTACAGTAATACACTTATTTGTATGTCAGAAAATTATAGCAGTTTTTAAATTTTATTTCAAGGCATTGTGACAATGCTCAGATGAGGTAAAGTATCCCCAAAAAATAAGACTTTGGGGAATTAAATCAGGGTATCAGAACCTCCTTAGAGTTTCTGATACCCTGCCGGGGAAAAGCTCACTCCTCTCCCTTTAATACCTCTATGGCTTTTTGAAGCTGATTATCCTTCTCCACAGGAATATCGTAAGTTCCTATCAATTCTTCATCCAGTTCCAGTTCAACCTCCACATCTGGCTTAAGTCCCTGCCCATGCAGGTCGTGGCCTGCCGGGGTGTAGTAGTGAGAGGTGGTCAGCTTAATTGCAGACCCATCATAAAGCGGTATAACACTCTGAACGATTCCTTTTCCAAAGGACGTTACCCCCACCAGCTCAGCCTTTCCGTAATCCTGCAAAGCTCCCGCAAACACCTCCGCCGCACTGGCAGACTGGCCATTAATCAGAACCGCGATGGGAACATCAAGCTCATGGTTATCCTCAATCGGGAAAAAATTGCTTCTGTTGAATCCATCATCGGCTTTGTATCGAACCTTCCCTCCCTCACTAAAATAACGGTCTCCCATCCCGTTTTTATCGGCAGTTTTCAAAATCGTTCCGTCAAACTTATCATCCGGAAGCACATACGCCGCCATCTGCACGCAGGCTTCCAGCACACCGCCGGGATTATCGCGCATATCAATAACCAAACGCTCCATACCCTGTGATTCCAGATCATCCACCGCTTCCATAAACTGATCGCCGCTCACCGTATCAAACTGGGTTACCAGAATATATCCGATATTATCCTCCAGCATGCGGTGTTCTACTGTGGCAACCTCAACCATACGCCGCTGCACATGCATGGAAATCTCTTCACCATTCCTCAGCACCGTTAAATCCACATAGGTTCCCTCTTCACCGCGGATATGTTCCTGCACCAGCATATCAAGCTCCTGCTCCGCCGTGGAAATTTCGCCCACTTTGTAAACAATATCTCCCTTTTTCATGCCTGCTTCATCCGCAGGAGAGTCAGGGAACACACGCAGTATCGTCACAATGCCCGTCTGGATATTCTGACTTACCAGCACACCGATACCGCAGTATACCCCCTCTGTCTCCTCAGACAGAGCACGGTATTCATCCGGTGTATAATAGACAGTATAAGGGTCATCCAGCCCTGCCATCATCCCCTTATAGATTCCATCCTGCATCTTTTGGGCATCGTCCTCAAAGAGGAAATACTTATCCACGATTTTTTCCATTGACCCCAGCTTCCGCTCCACTGCATTCATGTCAATCCGCTTCAAGGCATCGCCTGCCTTTCCTGTACTCCCCACAGCCTGCCCCTGAACCTGACTGTCTATAACAGAACGCCCAATTACAGAAATTCCTGTTGCCACACCTACGATGGCGAGTCCTGCAAACGCAGTAACCAGCGAACCAACCAGCACGCCCTTCCAAAACTTTGTTTTACCTTTATATTCTCTTTCCAATGATGTCACCTCATCTCCCGCACAGCGGGTTTTCCTAAAACCACAGCCTCTTATGGCGCTGCGGCTGTTCCACGCACTACGGACTTACATAATTTTGCGGATCCACATACCTCCCGGCTGCACGGATTCCAAAATGCAGGTGCGGGCCAGTAGAATAACCGGTGGAGCCCACTTTGGCAATCGTCTGACCCTGGCTGACCTCCTGCCCTTCCGATACAAGAAGCTGCGAGCAGTGCATGTAGACTGTGTAAATGCCGCCGCCGTGATTAATCATAATATAATTACCAGCCGAGTAGCTGTATGTAGACACTACCACGGTGCCCGAAGCCGCCGCAACAATAGCAGAGCCGCTCGCCGCACCGATGTCAATCCCCTGATGATTTGTGGAGGCTCCCTCTGTCGGTGAGCTTCTTCCGCCAAATCCGGAGGTAATACGACTGCTGGACGGACATGGCCACTTAAAACTAATATTCCCAAGGCTGGCAATTTTATACGATTTTCCCGCTGCCTCCGCCGCTTTTCTTGCCTCTTCTTCCTTGCGCTTAATCTCCTCCTCAAGCTGCCTGATCCGATTCTCCTGAGCCTGTAAATCCCGCTCATACTCACTAATCTGGCCCTGAGCAATATCAATTTGGCTCTCAAAATTCTTCAGCTCCTTGCTCTTTTGAGCCAGCAGTGTTTCCACTGACTGCTGCTTCAATCCAGTCTCCTGCTGAAGAGCAACCAGCTGCGTATGCTCATCCTGAAGCTTCGTCTCATGAACCGCGATGGAATCCTTTGTCTCCACATATTCATCCATCTTCCTGCGATCATACTCAGAAATTTTCCGGATATATTCTGCACGGTTCATAAGCTGTACCATATCCTCTGACTTTAAGAGCATATCAATATAACTGGTCTCTCCCCTCTCATACATATATTTAATCCGGAGTTTCATATCAGTATACTGCTTTGCCTCCACCTGCTTTGCTGCCTCCAGCTCCTGCTGCGTCGCAGAAATTTCCTCCTCCTTGGCAGCAGTCTGACCAGCAAGCTCCTCCAGCTCCCGGTTCAGCTCCTCTAAATCGGCATCAAGCTGCTTCACATAAGCAGCTGCGTCGCTCTTTAAGCCCTCAAGCTTTTTAAGGCTGGTCTCCACCTTCTTCTTCTCTTCCTCAATAGAATTCACTTTCTTCTTGGCATCCTCCACGTCCTGCTTTGTGGCGTACACAGGGTGAATAAATGCTGCCGTCAGCGCCAAAACCAATACGGCGCATGCCGCACGGCTTTTGCTTTTATCTTTCGATCTCATCTCATTCCTCCTTCGTCCCATAGCCTCCCTCTTACACCCGCAGGGACTTTCGAATCGTAAAAAAGCTTCCAAAAAATCCAATGCCCACACCAAGTATCAAAGCTATGCCAATCATTACCGGATAGATTTCCCATATAGGAATAAAATCAAACTTGTTGAACAAGTTCTGAAAAGGCTCTATCAGATACACGCTTCCCCGTGTATAAAGGAAATACACACCAATGAGAGGAGCCGCCGCACCGATCAGACCAATCAGCACTCCCTCAACAATGAAAGGCGCACGGATCATGAAATTCGTTGCCCCAATCAGACGGGTAATCTCACTCTCACGCCTCCGAAATGCCGCTGTCACAGAAATCGTATTATTAATCAAAAATACCGCCACTGCCAGCAGTACACCGATAATTCCCAGGGATAGGACTCCGATTACCTTGTTAAAAGCAGAAAATCCGGCTGCCATGGTACTGGAATAGTTCACCTGGCGTATCCCGGCAATGCCCTCCAGATATTGTACAAGCAGCTCCTGCTGAGCAATATCATAAAGGAAAATCTCATAGGAGGCAGACCCGGCAAGAGGATTATCATCAGCAAATCCCTCTGCCAGCTCCTCTCTGCCTGCAAAGTAGTCAGCCTTAAACACGTCCCACGCCTCCGCAGCAGAAACATACCGCATCTCTTTTATCTCCGGACGTTTACTAATTTCCTCACCCAGCGTCAGAATTTCATCCTCGCTTAAACTCTCATCAAACAATACCGTGATGCCTACCGTGGTCTCCACATTCCTCACCATAAATTGAATATTCGTAATGATAGAAAAAAATAAACAAAATAAAAAAATACATGCAGAAATCGTCGCTACCGATGCAAGAGAAAACCAAATATTTCTGCATATATTTTTTATGCCCTGTTTCAGACAATATAAAAACGTGCTAATTCTCACTGCCTCGTCCACCCCTCGTCTCATCACTGATTAACCGGCCCCGCTCCAGGGTAATCACCCTCTTTCCCATACGAGCCATAATTTCCTGGCTATGACTCACAACCACCACCGTAGTCCCGAGCTGATTGATATGATCCAGAAGCTTCATAATTTCCACAGCATTGTCATGGTCGAGATTGCCCGTTGGTTCATCAGCCAAAAGCACCTCCGGCCGGTTAATCAATGCCCGGGCAATGGCCACACGCTGCTGTTCTCCACCAGAAAGCTGGTGGGGCAGAGACTTGTATTTCGCAGACAGACCCACAAGCTTTAACATCTCCGGAACTGACTCCCGAATATTCTTTGAGGAAGCGCCCACCACACGCTGGGCAAACGCCACATTCTCAAACACATTCCGATCCATAAGCAGCCTAAAGTCCTGAAACACAACGCCCAAAATCCTTCGATATTTGGGCACATACCGCCTCGGCATTTTCTGTAAATCCATGTTATTAACTAAAATCCGTCCAGAAGTCGGCTCTGCTTCTTTCAATAGCAGTTTTAAGAGCGTTGATTTTCCAGAGCCGCTGCGTCCCGTGATAAACACAAACTCACCGTCATCTATGGTAATATTAATATCCCTTAAGGCCTTACTGCCTGTCTCATATGTCTTGTTGATATTCCAAATCTCTATCATAATCAGTAATTCAGGTTCTCCATATATTTCATGTACTTTACAACCATCAGCGCAATCTTAAAGGTAATCGCATCCTCAAATACCCTCAAATCAAGCCCCGTACTCTTCTGGAGCTTATCAAGACGGTACACCAGGGTATTCCTGTGAATATAAAGCTGCCTGGAGGTCTCAGACACATTCAGACTATTTTCAAAAAACTTGTTGATTGTGCTTAAGGTCTCCTCATCAAACCCGTCAGGCGATTTGTTCTCAAAGATTTCTTTGATAAACATACGACAAAGCGGCAAAGGAAGCTGGTAAATCAGCCGTCCGATTCCCAGATTGCTGTACGCCACTACATGCTTTCCGCTGTAAAAAATTTTGCCTACATCAAGGGCCATCTTTGCCTCCTTATAAGAGCGGGATACCTCCTTGATGTCATTCACCACCGTACCGTAAGCCACATGCACCTTGGTCATGGCCTCAGTATTCAGCATATCCAGAATCATATTAGCTATCTTCTCAAGGTCATCAAGCCCTTCTGACGGCTTAACCTCCTTTACAAGGATAATGTTTTTTTCATCCACCGCGGTGATAAAGTCCTTTGTTTTTGTTGCAAAGAGGCTGCGCACAGTCTCCAGCGCGTTGGCATCCTTTTCATATTTCGTCTCAATTAAATAAACCACCCGCTTTACATTCGTCTCAATATGCAGCTTCTTGGCACGGTTGTAAATGTCAACCAGAAGCAGGTTATCAAGCAGTAAATTTTTAATGAAATTGTCTTTATCAAACCGCTCCTTATACGCCACCAAGAGATTTTGAATCTGGAATACAGCAAGCTTTCCCACCATATAAACATCATCACTGCCGCCTTTGGCAAGCAGAATATACTCCAACTGGTGCTCGTCAAATACCTTAAAAAACTGGTATCCCTGAATCACCTGACTGTCTGCGGGAGAATCCACAAAGGCAAGAATCGCGCTCTCATACTCCTCCGCGTCCGGGAAGGTTGAAGCCAGCACTTTCCCTTCCGTATCACAGATACAGAGATCAATTCTGGTAATGCCTTTCAAACCATCAATGTTTGTCTGAAGAATCTGATTTGAAATCATAATGTACACTCCTTTCCTGGTTTTGCAATGATACCCATATGGAATCGTGTAAATTGACGAAACTTAAAACTATTCTTGTTCTATATTTTAATGCAAAATGGAAAAAAAAGCAAGCGAGTATGACACCCGCCTGCTTTATTTTACATTTTTCTCTAGTTCGTAATAAGCTGTTCCGTCTCCTTGTCAAATACGTGAATTTTAGTTAAATCAAGAGCCAGCTTTACGGTATCACCCGGTCTTGCAGCCGTTCTCGGATTTACATGGGCAATACAATTTGTCTCATTCAAATCGAAGCTTAGATATACCTGTGAATCCAGAGGCTCATATACACGGATTACAGCCTCAATCACACTTTTCGGAGAAGCCTGAAGAAATGCCTCATTACCATGAATATCCTCAGGACGAATACCCAAAGTAACCGCCTTGCCAATATATCCCTTCTCCTCCAGAATTTTACCTTTCTCCGCCGGCAGAGCTATAAGATTGCCGTCAAAAGCCAGGGTTACATCTGCACCGTTCTTAGATACAGCCGCATCAATCAAGTTCATCTGCGGAGCCCCGATAAAACCTGCAACAAACTTATTTTCCGGTCTGTCATACAGATTCTGCGGAGAATCGATTTGCTGAACCACACCATCCTTCATAACAACAATTTTTGTGCCAAGGGCCATAGCCTCCGTCTGATCATGGGTCACATAGACAATGGTTGCCTGAAGTTTCTGGTACAGATTGGAAATCTCAACGCGCATCTGACCTCTCAGCTTGGCATCCAGGCTGGACAGCGGCTCATCCATCAGGATTACTTTAGGATTACGCACAATAGCGCGCCCCATCACCACATGCTGTCTCTGGCTGTCTGACAGTGTGTCCGGCTTTCTTTCAAGTAAATGAGACAAATCAAGGATTTCGGCGACCTTATAAACCAGCCTGTCAATTTCCCCCTTCGGAGTTCCTCTCAGCTTCAGTCCAAAGGCTATGTTATCGTACACGCTCATATCTGGATAAAGCGCATAATTCTGAAATATCATAGCAATGTCCCTGTCTCTTGGCTCCATGTCATTTACCAGCTTGCCATCAATATACAATTCACCGGAAGAAATATCCTCCAACCCTGCAATCATACGCAGCGTTGTGGACTTACCGCAACCAGATGGACCTACAAAGACAAGAAATTCCTTATCCGCGATTTCAAGGCTGAAATCCCTGACCGCCACAACCCCGTTGGGATATGCCTTAGATACGTTTCTCAGTGACAAGCTAGCCATAGTTGTTCTTCCTCCTGAACGAATGCTCCATTCTTGTTGCTGTACTAATAATACATCAGAAGATTTTTTTCTGCCATATGGCAAATGGCCAAATTACTTTTCTGATTTTTGTCCAAAGTGCTTAAGCATTAAAAAAAATATGGAAAATCACAAAAGCAAGCTGAATACCGCCCTTGTCTACTGTCTAAATTCGATAAAGCCCTCACCCAAAACCTCTCTCACATCGCTTACAATTACAAAAGCTTGTGAATCATGTCTAACGGCGATTTCCTTTAACTGTATAATTTCCTTCTTTGATACAACGCAAAACAGCAAATTCTTGCGGCTGCCGGAGTACATGCCCCTGGCATCAATTCCAGTCACGCCCCGATCCAAATTTTGCATGATGGCATCTGCAATCTCTTCACTCTTTTCCGAGATAATAAACGCTGCCTTTGAAAATTTCAGTCCCTCAATGATACCGTCAGACACCTTCGCCACCGCAAAAATGGCGATCAGCGCATACAGCGCATAAGTAATTCCAAAAATAGAGGCGCCTGCCAGCACGATGGCAGCATCGAGAATCTGCATAATCTGTACAATGCTGTAATGCTTAAGTTTCCGCTGAATCAGCGCAGCCAGCATATCAGTCCCTCCGGTAGTGGCCTGACACACAAACACAAGCCCTGCTCCCACACCGCTGATTAATCCACCGAATAATGATGTCAAAAACAAATCATCCATTAAAAATGGCGCTTCAGGAAGCACATACAAGGATAGAGACAGCGCTGCAGTCGCAATCAATGTGCGCTTGATAAAGCGCCAGCCCTTTAGTTTTATGGAGCACAGAAACAGTGGGATATTCAGCACGGTATTCGTTATCCAAAGGGGAATCCCTATCTGATTCTTCAAAATAATCGCAATGCCTGATGCACCGCCTGTCACCAGGCCCACAGGGTCGTAAATATTTTTAATGGCAAAACCCAGGATAAACGAACCCAGGACAATTAACACGTAATCACGAACTGACGACTTATGGTTAAAATTCATGACAGCTCCTTAAGAAATTTTCTTTGCAAGAACATTTAAGAGCTTCGCATCTCCTTCCCTCTCATTATCCTCCGTTGTCCAAATCTTTAAAAGCTCCAAACGCCCAGTCTCTCTCAAAAGCCGCTCCAGATGTTCTCTTTTATATTCGCAGAAGTAGCGTCCACTTCTGGCTCCCTCAAAATCTCCTTCCTGGAAGGAGAGAAACAGAATGCCGCTATGGCACAAGGCATCAGTCAGCTTGGTGAGAATACCTGAAATTTCATCCTCCGGTACATGAACGAGAGCCTCATTCCCCCAGATACCGTCGAAGGCCTCGTCAAATTCCATATCATCATAACTCATATTGAGCACCTCCAGACCAGTATGTATCTCAGCCAGCTTGCACATCTCCTCCGACGCATCAAGCGGAGTCACATCATACCCCTGTTCGTAGAAAGCGAGACTGTCCCGTCCGGAGCCGCAGCCAAGATCCAAAATCGTGTCTCCCGCCTCCAAAAGGGAGAGAAACTGCTCACGCTGCTTCTCCTTGTCCAGATTTACCGTATCCTCAAATATTCGCGACGCATACTTATTATAGTATTCTATCGTGTCCAAAACTGCCCTCCTATATTCTCTCAATGGTTTTTTCCGTAATCCGAATCTTTCCTTCTTTTAAAAGCCTGCCAACGGCACGCTTAAAGGCATTCTTACTCATACTCAATTCTCTGTTGATTATCTCAGGATTGGCCTTATCATTAAATGGGAGTACGCCTTCAAACTCATCAATCGCTCTTAACACCTGCTCCGCATCCGTGCCCATCTGAAGATATGCCTTCTGGCGAGGGCTTAAATCCAGCTTCCCATCCTCACGTACCTTGACCACCCGGGCCTCCACCACGTCGCCCGGATTAAACCTGCCGTACAGCTCCTTTTTCGGAATCAGCCCATAATACCGATTATCCACTGCCACGAAAGCGCCCAGATTTTCATTGATCTCATAGATTGTGCCGGAAACCATATCGTCCTTCTTGTACGGTGAATCTGCTCTCATATATGCGTACACGTTCATCGTTGCCGCAAGACGTCCGCTCCGGTCCACGTACAACGCCACAAGGCATTGCTCTCCCTGACAGACTCTCCGAGTCTGCTCATGAAAGGGAAGCAGAAGCTCCTTCTCAAGCCCCATATCCAGAAATGCACCAATCTTCGCCACATCTCTGACCGTGAGGACTGCTGCTTCTCCAACCTCCAGCTTCGGCTTTGTGGTGGTGGCAATCAGACGATCCTGAGAGTCCTTATAGATAAACACCTCCACCGAATCACCAGGTTCCCTGCCCTCCGGTACTTGTTTTTTTGGCAGAAGCACGGAGTTATTCTCATTTCCCGGCTCGGCCAAATACACGCCAAACTCTTTTTCCCTTTGAATAACCAGGGTCTGGGTCTTTCCCAATTCTATCATACCGCTCTCTCTTTCTGACTGTCGCTTCACAGTCACAGTCTATTATTTATTACGGCTTCACTGTCTGAAGACGAACAACCGCATAGGCGTTTCCGCCCCCATCGCACAGTGCAACTGTGTATGTTCCATCTTCAGTGCTGAGCCTGGGATAAATCATATCTCCCAAAATTGCTGCTTTCTTATACTCCACCTGCAGATCACGAATTTTCATATGCCCGGGGAGAACCTGACGGGCGATCTCTACGTACTGAGCATTATTCACATGGTGATTTGTATCAATATGATGCCTTGCCACCGCGATTGCAGGCTTCTCCTCGTACTGATCCGGCAGAGCAAGCTTTCTGGACACACATTCCATATCAAGCTGTTTTTCCTGACGCTCCAGATAAGGGCAAATCTGGTGCTCCTGCGGCCGCACAGGACGTCCCAATTTTGTATCAAAAAAAAACCAGATGGAATTTGCTTTTACCAGATAGTTCCCCTCCCGGTCACATATGGTAAAATTACGGTAGCCATAAATTCCTCTGAAGCCATAAGGCCAGGTGCTGATGACAATCTGCTCCCCCAGCTGAGGATAACGCTCGACTGCGATCTGCCAGGAGGACAAAAGCCATGCGCGGTTCTCGCTTCCAAGGAAGTCCACCCCCAACCCCATATCCTCCGACTGGAAGGTGGAGCAATCCTGAAGATAATTGATAACACCTGTAAGTGTAAGCTCCCGATTCTCATCCACCTCGCTGTAACGCACACGACTGTCAAATGAATACATTGATTATCCTCTTTTCCTTGTAAACACAACCTTATCTGTTTCCTATTATAATTCTTTTCTGGAAATATGCAATACAGGAAATTATCAGAAGACATTTACACGCTCTCCAGATGGTAATATAATAGAAAAAATAGGACGACAAATCGGGAGATGAATGGAAAGAAGGTATGATTATGATGAGCGAAGATAAAAGAGAAAGCAAAGAACCTGTACTTTTTGAAGTTAAAACCACAGCTATATGTTCTGCTTGATAAAAATGGATTTCAAAAAGGAACACTGGCAGAATTCGAACAGCTCATTCGGAAAAAAGCTTCTAAGAGAACAGAAAATCTTTAATATGGCACGCGACGGTCTTGACAGGGTTCATGCAGCAGTCACGTTTGCTTGCGCCCGTTCCCAATCTCCTATTCTTTGAGTAATTCATCAAATGATGTTTGCAAAGCCTCTTTGATAGCTTTAAATTGAGAGGCTTTAACATGTTGAATACCTCTCTCAATCTTAACAAGCGCTTCTCTCGTCAATTCTACACCTTGCAATTGCACCATTCCCACAAATGAGCTCTGCCACTTTCGCGTGTCCGACAATAAGCATATCCATTGACCCAATCGGTGTACTAACGCTGCCCGATTTTCATCAACCACCTGACTTTTCCCCACTCTATGCAATAACTCAGAATTTGTATCCTCGCCAAAAAAGTACATTTAGGCATTTCTATATTCGAGAATGTCGGACACCTCACACTTGAGATAATCACATAGCCTGGCCAAAATCGCCAAGTCTACCCTCTCCATCTCATTGTTGATGTACTTGTTTAGTTGTGTTCTTTGCATATCACAATGTTTACATATTTTGTTCTTGCTTATGCCATTGTCTTTCAGATACGTCCCTAAGACTATTTCTATTCTACCCATAGATACCCCCTCTTTATATATACTCATTATATTGATTGCCATCTAGCTAAATAAGATGTATTATTATAAAGTATATATAAATAGACTATATGAAGGTGTATAATGGACAAAACATTTAGACATATTATGCAAACACTAAAAGAACATGAAGCTACGCATGACAGAATTGATATTGGACAAAAGAGGAGACGTTTCATCAGGGAATGTTATCAGCATCTGAAAGCACTTAAAAAAAGTTCTCTTATAGGTGTACGCTATAAGAATAGGAAGTCACTGACTATCAGAATTGTCTCTAAACGGCTGATTTCTTGCAATGAAGCTCCTGTTTTACAAAATCTGATTGGAATAGCTGATGTATGCTTTATGGAAAAATGCCAATGGGGATTTATTATTGACTTAAAGTTTAATCTGTGGCGGTGGGTTGAAAAATAAGCTCCATCTACTCCGTAAGCTCTTCTTAGTTCACTTACACCGCAAAAAGGGGTTGATTTCATTTTTGATGTTTTTCGACCAATTATTACATTAAAGTTGCTATGTATGACATATAGATCGAGAAATGTGAAATTTGTGGTAGAATCGTTTTAAGCAATATGCAGGCTAAGGAACTTATGATAGAATGGAGAAGAGAGGATATGGGATGGTTTTCCTGGCTGTTTGAAGAGGAGGAGGATCCGCCAGAGCCGC
>CANPMS010000037.1 GCA_947575275.1 uncultured Clostridium sp.
TATTTGTTATGCAAACATTTTTTCTCTAACCACTATCTCTTTGTTTCAAACTTTTTCCCTCTCCCCTGAGCAAACCGCCCCGCCGTAAGTCCCTTTAAATAACAAAAGCTTTCCCGGGAAAACACTGCCGCCAGCCCAATATACAGCGCCGCCCCCCACCCAATCTGAAGTGTCAGTTTCAGCAAGACCGGCAAACCCGGCAGCCATGTCCCAAATATCATGACAGCCGTGCACATAAGAACAGAAAGCGCCATTGACGGCATTACGTCCATCCATTGATGGAAGACACTGTATCCCAACAGCTTTTTGTTGGGATACCCATTGATGAATGTACACAAAAAATCCTGAAAAGCCTTAATGCACACCATGAGCAGCACATTAAACTGCATTCCGATTACCAGAGCCGCCACACTGAGCGCCTTTTTTACCAGCTCCAGCTTCAGGAAAATATCACTTCTGCCCACCGCATTAATTGCCTGCAGGTTTGTAATATGAATCGGCCAAAAGCAATAAGAGACACACATAATTCGGAGGAAGGGAACACACACCAGCCATTTTTCCCCTAAAAGCGCCAGCACCAGCGTATCCGCCACTGCAAACAATCCCATGAGCATAGGGAGCGTCACAAAAGAGCTTAAACGGATTGCCCGGCGCACCATTTCACGCACTGCAGCCTTATCATCCTGTTTTTCAGCAAATGCCGGAAGCAGCACCGCCTGAATTGCCGCACCAAGATTTGTTGCAATCAGCTTCGGAAACTGTTCTCCCCGGTTGTAGCTTCCCAACAGCTCCTCATTATAAATTTTTCCAATTAAAAGACCATAAAGATTGTTAAACACGGTATCAAGCAGCGATGCACACAACAGTTTCCAGCCGAATGCAAACATCCCGTTCACCCGGGATATGGCAAACATCAACCGGGGCTTCCAGGATACCGTCACAAACAATACCAGCATAAGACAGAACGAATAACTGACCTGCTGAGCGACCATTGCCCACACACCTGCCCCCGCATACGCCATGGCAATACTGACAGCGCCAGACACCACGGACGCAATCAAGGTAGAAAAAAACAGTCCGCGAAACGCCATGGTTCGGGACACAAACGCCGTCTGCACGGAAATTACTGCGCCGGGAAAAAGCACCACCGCCAGCACACGAACAATGCCCTCCAGCCCCGGTATGCTATAAAATGCCGCGATTGCCGGAGCAGCCAGATACAGTCCCCCATAGAGAATAACTGCCACTGCCATCTCAAAATAACAGACAGAGCAGAAATCTGCCGCATCCGCCTCTTTTTTCTGTACTAATGCTGTGGAAAAACCGCTCTGGACAAACACGTTGGCAATGGTAATGAAAATCATAATGATTCCCACCAGCCCATACTCTGCCGGTGTCAAAAGCCGCGCCAGAATAATCGCAATCACAAACTGGATTCCCTGGGCGCCCCCGTTCTCCAGAAGCTTCCAGAACAAGCCCTTTGCCACCTTCTGTTTCATTTCTGTCTCTGCCACAATCGTCTCCTCACATCCCATCGCACCTGCTCACACTTTGCCGTGGAATAACCGCCAAAGCCTGCCATAAAGCCCAGGCGCCATCCGCTCCAGGCGAATGAAAAACCGGGTGCGCAGATTCAGCTCCCGATAGAATTCCCGATTCCTTCTATCTAAAACCTCATCATAATTTTTTGTATTCACATGGGTCAAAAACACCAGACGCCGGGCTGCGTGCTCCACCGTATGGTGAAACCTGCCTCCCGTCTCCTCATCAAACGACTGATACATACGCCTCATTTCAACCGCATAATCCTGCTGCTTTTTCCTATAATCTCCCTGCTTCATCAGAGTGGTCCAGGACTCGGCGCCGCCCAGCCGATACACACACATCAGCTCATCCATATAATAGCCATAGCCCCGGGAAGCTGCCAGAAGCTGAAGGGGAATATCTGCTATGGGAGCCTGCACATAAAATTCCGGAAGCTTTCGTACCATCCCGCTCCGAAACAGAAGCGATGCTGTGGGGTAGCCTGAGCTTTTGTCAATCATCTCTTCCGAAGACACTCTTCGGCTTCCCCGGTAAGGCCGCATACTCCTCTCGGTGAATGCCCGCCCCTGGACTTCAACCACAGCGCTGTGAAAGCAGAGCGAACAGCCGGGATTTGCCTCCATATAGTCCACCTGTCGCTGCAGCTTATAGGGATTTGTCCAGTAATCATCTCCCTCGCACATGGCAATATACCTGCCTCTGGCCCGGGGGAAATTAAACGTGCCGCTGATATTAGCCAGACCCTTTGAATATTGATTTTCTGCCTGAAGAATCGGAAAGATCAGGCCGGGATAATTCTCTGCATATTCCTGTATCACTTCAGCAGTCCCGTCCGTGGAGGCATCATCATGAATCAATACCTCATAAAAAAAATCTGTTTTTTGATTGATAAACCCTTCTATTGCATCACGGATAAAAGATGCCTGGTTGTATGTGATACAGCAGATGCTGACCATCGGCTCTGATGTGTGTAATCCCATCTTATCTCCTATCCTTTTCCATTTCCATAACAATATTCTTACATTTTTCTTGCTAATCTCTTTTATTTTACAATATTGCCCGTAAATTGTAAATCAGATATGGAATTTTTCGGCTTTTTGTGCTAGATTAACATAGTAAGTATTTTTTTAGGAGGAATGATTGTATGTATATCTATAAACGACTGGGTCTGACTCTGATGCTCACCGGCATCATAATGACCAATACAGTCACACCTGCGTTCGCCAGCAATCCCGGTCCGGGAGGAGCAGGCAGTCAGGCAGGTATAGTTCAAGAAGAAAACTCCAGATTAAACCTTATTGATACCACAGTAAATAATCCCACAGGAGGTAAGGGTCCCTCTGTCGAAACACAAAAAGAGGAGCCCGATACAATACAGACAGAAGTTTCGCAAGAGCAAACAGAACAGACAAACGAAAATGTACAACAAAATACACAGACTGACAGCACGCAGCAGGAAACTCTGTCCCAGGAGCTCGGCGCTCAGATGGAGTCTGATCTTGAGGCAGAACAGGAGGCAGCAGAGGCAGAGGCAGTTAAGCTTAACAACCCGCTTACGGTTCCAGAGCGTGAGCCGTTTTTGCAGACTACGATTCTCTTAAATGACTCCCTTGACTGGTCTGCCGCCCATGTCAACGATCAGGTTATAACCGGAGGCGGACAGGCCTTCAGCTCTATTTCCACCTATCTCGAAAATATCCATGGAAATGTGCTGTACCGCACCTATGACTCCCAGAGAGGCTGGACTTCCTGGGTAATGAACGGCCAGCAGACCCACCACAATGGCCAGTGGGTTCCGGTTGAGGCAATCCAATACCGTTTTGCAGGCCCTGTGGGCGACAAGTTCGACATCTACTACACAGCATCCTTAAGTGACGGAACCCAGACCGGATGGGGCAAGAATGGTGAAACGGTCGGAGCTATGAGCGAGGGACTGTATATGACCGGCTTTCGGCTGGCATTTTTCGCAAAAGGAACGGAAGTGAACCTGGATACTGCCAACCCCCTGAAGTCCACCCATAAAGACGGTATTCAGGAAATAGACGGAGCCATGCGCTACATTGGCGGCAACGGCGCCAATTACACAGGCTGGGGCTGGCTTGGCAACGACCGGTACTATTTTATTAATTCTGTTCCGGTAACCGGCTGGCAGTATGTGGACGGCTTTAAGTACTATTTCGGAGAGGACGGTAAGATGTGGAGCGACGTGGAGCCGCTTATCGGAACCGGCGGTCCGTTTATGCTGAAAATTAATAAAGAAATGAACTGCCTGACTGTATATGCCAAGGACGGAGCGAACGGTTATATTATACCGGTTAAGTCCTTCCTCACCTCCGTGGGCGACGACACACCGCTGGGCACCTTCCGAACCCCGGAAAAATACAGATGGCGATTAATGATTCACGATTTGTACACCCAGTATGCGACCCGCCTGAGTCCGGGGATGCCAATCCTGATTCACTCCATTATCTATGATGCTCCCAATCCATTCTCCGTATGGGCAAGCACCTACAATAACCTGGGTATCGCCCGCTCAGCCGGCTGTATCCGCCTTGCCACTGAGGACTCCAAATGGATTTATGACCACTGCAAGATCGGAACTACCGTTGAGGTCTACAACAGTCCGATTCCCGGACCATTTGAGCGTCCCACTATCAAGTACGAGATACCCTTTGAGCAGACCTGGGATCCCACCGACCCCAATGTGACCCCGGAAATGATTGAAGCAGAAACCCAAAGACTGATTGCAAAGTTTAATCCTCAAAAATAAGAGTACATAGAAAACTCCGATAAACAAAGGCACCGCCGACAGAGTCATCATCATCTCTGCCTGTGCGATGCCTTATTTCTTATACTGCCTATCTGTGCCGCCCAGATCTCCATGCGGATTACAAAAAACCACAGCCGTGCAAACAGCTCCTGCACCCGGTTGACAGACAAATAACGCTTCATATAATAGAAGGCGCTCTCTTCCCGCAGGCGCTGCCGCTCCATCTGACTTTGAAACGTTTTACTGACCGAGACAGAATGGCTGTGATTATAGCTGCAATTTAGCAAAAGGACGGTTCGATAACCTGCGGCGCGCAGCCTCTGCCCCAACGCCGCCTCCTCCTGATAAAGAAAAATCCCCTCATCATACCCTCCCGCGTCCAAAAACTTCCCGGTATCCACCATCAACATGGAACCGTGCACCACATCCACATACGATGCCTCTTTTCCTGCAAATCGGGATTCCGGGTAGTTGATCATACGGCCAAACAGCCTGCGGCTAATCGGACCCATGGCAGTTAATTCCCCCCAAAAGCCGCGCAGCGGCCAGCCGTTTCGCTGTGTGCCATACTGTTTATCACACATCACCGCCGACACCGCTGCTGTATCAGGGCATTTCCCAAACACGCCCATCATATGCTGCAGGCAGGTCTCATCAAAAGACACATCAGGATTTGCAATCAGTACATGGGTGGCGCCGTTATGCTCTGACGCATACCTGACCCCCTCATTGTTTCCCGCACCGTATCCTCCGTTTCGCTTCGAGCGGATTACCTGAATTTTTCCGCTGGCAGCTGTCTTAAGGCGCTCCCATGAGTCATCCGTGGAGCAGTTATCCACCACCACAATTTCTTTCATCGCTTCATAACCGCCAATTTGCTCCAGTAAGCTTAACACCGTTTCCGCGTCATTATAATTTAAAATTACACCGTTCAGTCTCGTCATCGTTTTCTGCTTCTCTCCATCCGGGGCATGGTAATGCACATGGCAAGGGTCTGCAGCACAGAGCTCTTCCTAAAACCGTTTCTTACAATGCTTCCAAAGCGTCCCGCCGCAGACTGGCCGGACAACGCCAAATACGCTTGCAGCGTTGCTTTCTGTTTGTGATTCAACATCCCATGGAACCTGCGTCTGAACGCTGCTGCCTGCGTCATCATTCTTCGATAGTTATCTTCTACCTGACGGCGTCTTCCCAGACGCTGCTTCAAATCAGAAAAACTTCCCGTCGCCTTCGCCCCAAGCACATTTCCGTCATGCTGACGATACTGATAGAGCGCCTTGGGCACATACTCAATAACACCAAAACAGGAAGCGGTCAGCGCCAGCCACCAGTCGTGCATACAGCAGCTATCTGGAAGCTCTGCCGCCCGTTCCAACAGGGAGCGGTTCATCATCACCGCCCCTCCAGTCACTGGATTTTCCACCAGAATCTGGGCAAATGAGGTCCGGTAAGGCTTAGAGCGGGCATACTGAGCAAAGCTGGTATGGATTAGATTTAAGTCCTTATCCACCACCTCCATATCAGAATGCAGAAGAATCGGACAGGAGGAACCCAGGCTGCGCTCCAGCTGTTTCATGCGGCCAATCATAATCCTCACCTTATCATGAAACCACACATCGTCCTGATCACTCAGCATAATGTAATCACTGATGCCTTGCCGAGCGGCATAAGACATCAGCCAGAAAAAGTTTTTCGCGGCGGCGGGCACACCTGTTTTGCACGCTCCCAACTCCCCCCGGGGCCGGTGCGCCAAAACCACCTGTCCCGGATACCACTGCGCATATTGCTCCAGCAGCTTTCGGGTTCCATCATCGGAACCATCGTCAGACACAATCACCCGCACCTGTAATGTCTGCGCCAGAATCGAATCCATCTGCTGCTCTAGATATTTTTTCCCCTGGTAGGCTGCCATTAAAACCGTAATCACTTCGTTCCTCTGCCCTCCGTCTCCACTGCCATCACTGCTTCCTGCTCTCCACCAGCTTCATGCCCAGCCTGTGGCTGATTTCCCAGCGGATCACCGGGCAAATCGCCGTAACATAATCCATCAGATGATATGCAAGCATATAAAGTACTTTTCCCTTCTCCTTCGACGCTCCTGCCCATGGGGTCTTAGCCAGATAATACTCATAGGCTTTCCGGTAATGATTCAGATTCCCCCGGATCCAGGGCCGCTCATCCCCCATATAATGGACAATTACCGGGCAACGCTTTGCCAGCCGCAACTGCTTTTTTGAAACAGCCCGATAGGACGGGCTGTGCTGTACCAGTGTGGCATAGGAAAAGTAACGATAATTGGTAAAAAAGTTGTATCGGGGCATCAGAGTATGGATTCTTCCCCTCAACACACCATTGAGCACGTCCTGGTCACTGGCAAACAGCTTGCCGCTCTTTTCCTTCCAAAGCTCCAGAAGCTTCCTTTGAATCTCCTCCTCCCTCCAGCGTTCCAAATCCACCATTAAAACTCCGGAATTATAGTAAGCTTCCCCCGGCTCAAGACCAATTGATTCCTTCACCTCGCGGTAAATCGTCGGTTCCATAACGGCGCCTGCCACATTCCCTCCCAGCTCTTCACACCACAGCCTTTTTAAGGAACCCAGCACTACCGTATCACAGTCCAGATACACAATACGCTCTATATCATCCGGAAGCAGCTCCCCCATAAACAGACGCAGCATAATGCTGATGTCATATCCGCCTGTGTCTGCTGTTTCCCCCAGCCTGCTGTACAGATCTTCCACTTCAATAAAGCTTACTTCCCTGTCAAAGTCCGCAGCGATTCGTCTCAGGCTGCTCCTGCTCTCCTTCGACACCCCCATGGACAGCACATGAACCCGAATCCATTTAAACTCCCTGTTACTGTCAAAAAGAGAATACATGGATACCCCCAGATGTCTTGCATATCCATCGTTGGCGGCATACACGATCTCCAGAACTTCCCTATCCACAGCCACTCCTCTTTTCCCTTGCTAATCCATACACTCCTTCACCCGGTTCAGCGCTGATGCAATCACCTTATCCATATCATAATACTTATACTCTGCCAGGCGTCCCCCGAAAATAACACCGGACTCCAATTTAGCCAGCTCCTCATACTTCTGGTACAGCGCCTGGTTTTTTTCATCATTGATTGGATAATAGGCTTCCATGCCTTCCTTCCAGTGGGAAGGATATTCCCTGGTAATCACCGTTTTCGGCTGTGTGCCAAACTCAAAATGTTTATGCTCGATAATACGCGTATAGGGGGTTTCACGGTCCGTATAATTGACCACCGCCACACCCTGATGATTCTCCTCCTCCAGCACCTCTGTCTCAAACCTGAGGCTTCGGTACTCCAGCTTTCCAAAACGGCGCTGGTAATAGGCATCAATCATTCCGGTATACACTACCGTCTCACCCAGATTATCATAGTATTCCTTGCGCTCCAGATAATCCACGCCCATCTCCATATCACAGCCCTCAAACAGCTTATCTATGATTACATTATAACCGCCAATGGGAATCCCCTGGTACAAATCGTTGAAATAGTTATTGTCGTAAGTGAACCTGACCGGAAGCCGCTTAATAATAAACGCAGGCAGCTCCTTACAATCTCTTCCCCACTGCTTTTCCGTATAGCCCTTTACCAGCTTCTGATAAATATCAGCTCCCACCAGAGAGATTGCCTGCTCCTCCAGATTTTTCGGTTCTCCGGCGACCGCTGCCCGCTGGCTGTCGATTATCGCCTTTGCCTCCTTTGGAGTGACCACTCCCCACATTTTACTAAAGGTATTCATATTAAATGGCATATTGTACATCTCGCCTTTATAATTTGCCACAGGGCTGTTGGTATAGCGGTTAAATTCAGCCAGCTCATTGACAAAATCCCATACTTTCCGGTCGCTGGTGTGGAAGATATGGGCGCCGTAGCGGTGCACGTTAATTCCTTCCACATTTTCGCAGTAGACATTGCCGCCGATATGCTTACGCTTCTCCACCACCAGACAGCTCCTGCCCCGCTTTCTTGCCTCACGCGCCCATACACCCGCGAAGAGACCGCTTCCCACCAGAATGTAATCGTATTTTTTCATAAATCTGTTCAGCCTTTCTATAACTACACGCTCAAAAATTTTATACCTCAAACATCAAATCACCATAACTGGGGAACGGCCACAGATCCTTATCCACGATCATCTCCAGCTTATCTGCCGGGCTTCTTAGGGCTGCCATGGCAGGAACAACCTGATCATAATAAGCGTGGGCCTGGTGCCTGCCACCCTCCATAGATGCACATTTCTCAGTGGCATCAATCAATGCAGACAACGCTGCCTTCATATCAGACAAAAGCGCGGAGGTCTCCGTCAAAAGCTCAGTCTGTACACTGGTATCCGCATCCGGGCACACGCTCTTTACTGCCCCCAGGGACGTGGCAAGCTCCGTGGTGTATTTAATAACGGCAGGAATAATCTGCTTACCCGCCATATCAATCATAGTCTTGGCCTCGATATTTATGACCTTACTGTACGCCTCATACTCCACTTCAGCACGGGATTCAAGCTCTGCCCTGGTGAATACGCCAAACTCCTCAAACAGCTTCGCAGACTTCTCTGTGGTCAGCGCAGGAATCGCCTCCACCATAGACCGGATATTAGGCAGACCGCGCTTTTCAGCTTCCTCCACCCAGGCATCCGAATAGCCGTTTCCATTGAAGATAATACGCCTGTGATCTTTCAAAAGCTTTTTAATCATGTCATGAACCGCAGCGCCAAAATCCTCTGCTTTCTCAAGCTCATCTGCCGCCTCTTTAAACGCCTCTGCAACAATGGTATTTAGTACCACATTTGGAGATGCAACAGAACCGGATGATCCAACCATACGAAACTCAAACTTATTCCCGGTAAACGCAAAGGGCGAGGTTCTGTTTCTGTCAGTGGCATCCTGATCCAAATCCGGCAGCGTGGTAACGCCGGTCTTTAAGGTGCCGCCTTTTTTCGAGTGGGTAGCCTCGCCGGTGCTGCAAAGCTGGTCAATCACGTCCTCCAGCTGCTCACCCAAAAACACAGAGATAATCGCAGGCGGAGCCTCATTGGCGCCAAGGCGGTGATCATTGCCCACATCGGCGGCGGACTCGCGAAGCAAATCCGCATGAATATCAACTGCCTTCAGGATACAGGCCAGCACCAAAAGAAACTGGATATTTTCATGGGGCGTCTCCCCCGGACTTAACAGATTCACACCATCATCTGAAGTAAGAGACCAGTTATTGTGCTTGCCGGAGCCGTTGACACCAGCAAAAGGCTTCTCATGGAGCAGACAGGTCATGCCATGACGTCCGGCAACCTTTTTCAGTGTCTCCATCACCATCTGGTTATGATCCACTGCCAGGTTTGCCTGGTCATAAATCGGCGCCAGCTCATGCTGAGCCGGGGCAGCCTCATTATGCTGCGTCTTGGCAGTAACGCCCAGCTTCCACAGCTCTATGTTCACCTCATTCATATAGGAGCCAATCCGCTCGTGAATGGCACCGAAATAATGATCCTCCAGCTCCTGTCCCTTGGGAGGCATAGCGCCAAACAGTGTGCGCCCCGCATAAATCAAATCTTTTCTCTGTAAATATTTCCCGCGGTCAACCAGGAAATACTCCTGCTCCGGCCCCACAGAAGGACATACCCGCTTTGCCGTGGTATTTCCAAACAATCTCAAAATTCTTAAGGACTGCGCGCCGATCGCCTGCATGGAACGCAGAAGCGGTGTCTTCTGATCCAGCGCCTCTCCTTTATAAGAGCAGAATGCCGTGGGAATACACAGGGTCACGCCAATCGCATCCTCACGGAGGAACGCCGGGGAGGTACAATCCCATGCCGTATAACCTCTCGCCTCAAAGGTCGCCCTCAATCCTCCGGATGGAAAGGAAGAAGCATCCGGCTCACCCTTAATTAACTCCTTGCCGGAAAACTCCATAATCACTTTTCCTGCTGAGTCAGGAGCAGAAATGAAGGAATCGTGTTTCTCCGCAGTAACGCCGGTCAGGGGCTGGAACCAGTGGGTGTAGTGAGTGGCTCCCCGCTCAATCGCCCAATCCTTCATGGCATGTGCAACCACATCGGCAATAGACGGGTCCAGCTCATCGCCATCTTCTATGGTTTTTTTCATTTTCTTGAAAACACTCTTTGGCAAACGTTCTTTCATAATCGCCTCATTAAAAACATTTTTGCCAAAAACCTCCACAACATTTACGATTTCACTCATAGATTTTTCCTCTCCTTAATTTTTTGCTTTATAGGACGCAATTTCCTAAAAGCAAAAAGAAATGGTGTCCTTCCCTCTAGAAAAACACCATTGTTCTATTACGCCTTTCCAACAGAGCCGAACAGCTCCATCTTCTCCTTCACAGTCTGCTTAATCGCCTCTGCACCGGGAGCCAAAAGCTTGCGCGGGTCAAAGCCCTTACCCTCCTGATCCTTGCCCGCCTCAATGTACTTGCGGGTAGCTGCCGCAAAGGAGAGCTGGCACTCAGTATTTACGTTAATCTTTGCCACACCCAAATCAATTGCTTTCTTAATCATATCAGCCGGGATTCCGGTACCCCCGTGGAGCACCAGAGGCATCTCACCTGTCTTCTCCTGAATGGCAGCAAGCGTCTCAAAGCTCAGACCCTGCCAGTTTTCCGGATACTTGCCGTGAATATTACCGATACCTGCCGCCAGAAAATCAATGCCAAGGTCTGCGATTGCCTTGCACTCATTGGGGTCTGCACACTCTCCCACACCGACCACGCCGTCTTCCTCTCCTCCAATAGAACCAACCTCTGCCTCAATGGAAATCCCCTTCTCGTGGCACAGCTTAACCAGCTCGGTCGTCTTAGCCACATTCTCCTCAATCGGATAATGAGAACCATCAAACATAACAGAAGAGAAGCCTGCCTCAATACACTTTAAACAGCCGTCATAGCTGCCATGATCCAGATGCAGCGCTACCGGAACCGTGATTCCCATATCCTGCAGCATACCGTTTACCATGCCAACCACTGCATGATAGCCGCTCATATACTTTCCTGCTCCCTCGGATACACCCAGAATCACCGGAGACTTCAGCTCCTGCGCGGTAGCCAGAATTGCTTTGGTCCATTCCAGATTGTTAATATTGAACTGTCCTACTGCATAATGTCCTTCTTTTGCTTTCTTGAGCATTTCTGTTGCAGATACTAACATCTCAAAAACCTCCATTTTATATTTTATGCTGCTGTCCGCTCCATAGTCACGAAAACCGGATAGCCTCTTTTCTCATTATAATACATTTTCCCAATTTTGAATAGGAAAAGTTTGGCTCCCTTCCCATTTCCTTACACCCCTAAAATCTCCGCTACGGTCTGCTCCATATCCGGCACACTGCTCTCGCGCTTATGGCGAATCTGAGCGTTGCGGATTTCCTCCACCGCTCTCGGAATTGCAACGCCGGAGATCTGACACAGCTCATCGATAACCGCAAACTCATCCCTGCCCTCCTGATTTCCGGACACTGCCCCCATTACACTATGAGAAAACTTATACGGACTTGCAGTGGACGCTATCACCGCCGGCGTTCTGTCTCCTGTCTCCCGCACATAGTTTCGATATACGCAGGAGGCAACACCTGTATGAGTATCAATAATGTAGCCCGTATCCTCATAAAGACGCCGGATTTCCGCCGCATTTTCCTCCTCTGTGGCATATCCTCCGCAAAAATCCTTCATAAATTCTTTCATCTCATCCGTAACCGTGTACGCTCCTTCACGGCCAAGCTCGTCCATCAGCCTTTTATTCACTGCCGCGTCACTGCCGGCGCTCAGATAAATCAGACGCTCCAGATTACTGGAAATCAGAATATCCATAGACGGTGAGCTGGTGAGCATGAACTCCCTCTTTCTGTCATATGTTCCGGTACGGAAGAAATCATACAAAACCTTATTGTCATTGGAAGCACAAATCAAGGTCTTAATAGGCACTCCCATCTGCTTTGCAAAGTATGCCGCCAGAATATTTCCAAAATTTCCGGTTGGGACTGTCACGTTTATCTCATCTCCACTTTGAATTTCTCCATTCCCAACCATCTTCCCGTAGGCATATACATAATATACTATCTGCGGCACCAGTCTCCCTATATTGATGGAGTTTGCAGAAGAAAGCTGAAATCCCTTTGCAGCCAGCTTTTTCGCAAATTCCTTATCGCCGAAAATCTTTTTGACACCGGTCTGGGCATCGTCAAAATTACCATGGATCGCCACTACGGCAGTATTATCCCCCTTCTGGGTCACCATCTGCAGCTCCTGAACCCGGCTGACACCGCCCTTTGGATAAAACACAATAATCCGCGTTCCGGGCACATCAGCAAATCCTGCCATCGCCGCCTTTCCCGTATCACCGGAAGTGGCGGTGAGAATCACAATTTCGTTTTCCACATGATTCTTTTTCGCAGCAGTGGTCATTAGATATGGAAGAATCGAGAGCGCTATATCTTTAAAGGCGATGGTACTGCCATGGAACAGCTCAAGGTAATAGACCCCGTCCACCTTCACAAACGGTACAATCTCCTTCGTATCAAACTTTGTGTCATAAGCACGGTTTACGCAGAAGCGCAGCTCCTCCTCAGTAAAATCATTCAGAAAAAGCTTCATCACCTGGTACGCAGTCTCTTGGTAAGTCATGGAGGCAAGCGTTTCCAGCGGAACATCCAGCTTTGGAATAAAGGTAGGCATAAACAGTCCTCCATCATCTGCCAGCCCCTTTAAAATCGCTTGAGAAGCAGTCAGTCCGTTTTCCCCGCCGCGCGTACTCTGATAAGATAACTTCATGATATTCTTTCCTTTCTTTGAGGTTAAAATCTATTATCATCCATTATATGCAATCCGTTCTGAAACTTCAAGATACTTTTCCCCGCTTCTTCTATTGTCCACTTTATCACAATCAAAAAGTTGTGATAAAAACAGTAAAAATATTGTAAAATTTATGAAAACCTATTGACTTTTCCTATTCAAAGGCATATAATGCAGAAAAAGCGGTTGCAAAACCGTCTGCAGACAACATAAGAATGAAATGAGCAAAGGCGCTCAGGCAACCCTTTCCTTGAAAGGGGAGTTCTGAGCGCCTTTACTTTCACCGAACATTGTAACTCATAATAGAAAGGTGGTAAAGACTATGATTAAAGTGGAAAACCTTAAAAAAAATTTTGGAAGCCTGGAGGTGCTTAAAAATATTAATCTGACCGTTGAGGAAGGCGAGAAATTAGTTATTATCGGACCATCAGGAAGCGGCAAGAGCACCCTGATCCGCTGCATGAATTACTTGGAGGAGCCCACCTTTGGCGAGGTCTATATCAATGACCAGCTTGTGACAAAGAAAAACCGCGGCGAGATGGCGAAGAAGTATTCCTCCATGGTATTCCAGCAGTTCAATCTGTATCCCCATATGACCGTGCTCCAAAACCTCACCCTGGCGCCAATCAAGCTGCAGAAGGTATCAAAGAAAGAAGCGGAGGAAACTGCCATGAAGTACTTGGAGCGGGTCGGTCTTGCTGACAAGGCTTACAGCTACCCACAGAACCTGTCCGGCGGTCAGCAGCAGCGTGTGGCGATCGCCCGCGCCCTGTGCACCAAGCAAAAACTGATTCTGTTTGACGAGCCTACCAGCGCCCTTGACCCTGAGATGGTTCAGGAAGTTTTAGATGTTATGATTGGTCTCTCCAAGGAGAATATCACCATGGTATGCGTAACCCATGAGATGGGTTTTGCAAGACAGGTTGCAGACCGTGTGATCTTTATGGATGATGGGACCATCGTTGAGGAGGGCACGCCGGATCATTTCTTCACCAGCCCCGAGAACGAGCGCACCAAAGCATTTTTGAGCAAAATTCTGCATTAATATAATTAAAATTTTATTTTAAGGAGGAGAATAATTATGACAAAGAATATGAAAAAGACCAGTGCACTGATGATGGCGGCTGCGCTTATGATGACCACAGTGCTGACCGGCTGCGGGAGCTCTGCTGACTCGACTCCTGCTGCCTCTGCAGATACTGTAACAGACACTTCCGCATCAAGCGAAGGCGTTCCCGCCGATGTCCAGAAAATTATTGATGCAGGCCTTCTGAAAGTAGGTACCAAAGTTGACGTTCCGAAGTTTGGTCTTCAGAACACTGCAACCGGTGAGATGGAGGGTGTGGAGATTGATCTGGCCTACGAAATTGCCGGTAAAATCTTCGGCTGCACTGCCGACGAGGCAAAAGAGAAGAATCTGGTTGCTTTCCAGGGCGTTACTGCAAAAACAAGAGGTCCTCTTCTTGATAATGGTGAGGTCGATCTGGTAATCGCAACTTACACAATCACTGAGGAAAGGAAGCTGTCCTGGAACTTCTCCGAACCATATTACACAGACGCAGTCGGTCTGCTGGTACTGAAAGATTCCGGTATTAATTCTATCGAAGATTTGGACGGGAAGGTAATCGCAGTATCCCAGGGCTCCACCACAAAAAAGGTAACTATGGAATATATTACAGAAAAAGGGTACAATATAACACCAGAGTTTGAGGAATTCGACGGCTACCCTTCCATGGCTGCAGCATTGGCTGCTAAGAACGTAGATGTATTCTCCGTGGATCGTGCAATCCTCGCAGGCTACAACGACGACACCACACAGCTTCTTCCGGACCGCTTCGCAGAGCAGGATTACGGTGTTGCCTCCAAGCTCAGCAACAAAGGGCTTGCAGAGCTGGTAAACAGTGTTGTGTCCGATTTAAAAAACAGCGGCAAAATGGATGAAATGCTGAAAGATTGGGGAATTGAGTAACTTATGATTAAAGATCTGTTTGACGTAAAACGCTGGGAAGCATTCCTTCGGGTACTCCCTTCGGACTACATACCAGGCTTTATCATGACTCTGAAGGTAGCGCTGGCAGGCCTCCTGCTGGCGCTTATCCTTGGAGTCTTCTTTGGTATGATGTCTACTGCAAAATTAAAACTATTCCGATTTCTATCAAGAGTTTATGTGGAATTCTTCCAGAATACCCCCCTGGTCGTGCAGGTCTTTTTTTATTATGCGTGCCTGCCCTATGTGATTGGCGGAAGAGTCCCTAAGTTTACCCTTGGGGTTATCGGTGTGGGAATCTACCACGGAGCCTATATCTCCGAAGTTATACGTACTGGAATTGAGGCAGTTCCGAAAGGACAGTTTGAGTCTGCTTATTCACAGGGCTTCAGCTATTTTCAGACCATGTGGTATATCATTCTTCCACAGACCATAAAAATGATTCTGCCGCCATTTACTAACCAGGCCCTGAATCTTGTAAAAAACACCTCCGTTCTTGCCCTGGTGGCAGGTATGGACTTAATGTATCACGCAGACTCCTGGGGAAGCGACTTAGGCTTCTTTATTCAGGCTTACCTGCCCTGCGCACTGATGTATTTTATCATCTGCTTCCCGCTTGCAAAACTGGCAAGATACCTGGAAGTCCGCGCTCTGCGCACTCCCGTTCCAAAAAAACAAAAGGGGGTGGCTTAAGTGGCAGAAATTCTAGGAACCATTTTTACAAAAGCAAACTTTATATTCATGATGCAGGGGCTTCTCACTACGGTACTAATTTCCGCATGCACGATCGCACTCAGTTTGTTCTTTGGCACAGCGGTGGCAATGCTCCGCCATTTCTGTATCGGAAAGCTGGCATGGGTATCCTGGCTGTCAGGTGCATATATCGAATTTTTCCGGTGTACGCCCAATATTCTCTGGATTCTTTGGATTCGGTTCACCATGCCTGGCACTCCCACCGTGAAAGCTATTTTTGCCTGCACGTTATTTACCACGGCAGTGATGGCAGAAATCGTCCGCGGCGGTCTGAACGGAATTCCCCGAGGGCAGTTTGAGGGCGCCGCCTCTCAGGGCTTCAGCTTCTCCCAAACCCTTAATTTCATTGTGCTGCCGCAGACCTTTAAAAGCATTATACCTGCACTTTTATCTCAGGTAATTACGGTTATCAAGGACACCTCGTTCCTAAAGGCTGTAGATATTGCGGAATTTATGCGCAACAGCTCCATTGTTATGGCTCAGCTGCGCACCCCTGCACAGATTATTACTTTGTATGGGTTTATCGCTCTGTGCTACTTTATCATCTGCTTTGCCCTGTCCTGCGCAGTACGCTACTACCAGAAACGGATTCGCGTATCCCCATAACAGCAGAGTGAGATGTCAACAGTGACTAAAAAGGAGGCAGGCTGCCACCCAGGCAGCCTGCCTCCTTTTTATCATCTGCATTTCTGTTACAAAGATAAGCCTCCCCGGGCGCGTGCTCTCCGATCCATAACAGACTGAATAACAGGCACCAGAAATACCGCCACAAGCCCTCCGGCAAATCCGTTATTATACAGATTCATTCCGCCGTAGACACTTCCCACATTGAGCGCCACAGAAGAATGTAAAAAACCTGCAAGAATACCTGCAATTACTCCGAACTCCCCGGCAATCGGCGCCAAAGTCGTTGACAAAAGAAGGGCCAGAATTGCCGATGGCTCTGTAATGTTCCATACCTTCGCAAAACTGGCAAGCAGTACGCCAAACATCACCGGCAGAATATTGCGAAGATGCTTTCCGGTCGTGCTAAAGCCCACAACTGTGAAGATTCCTCCAATAACCGGCCCGTTTAACTGCCCTCCTATAAGAAGGACAAAAAGCATTACTGCCAGACCGTTAACTCCCATATTAATCAAAGTGGGAGCGACGCCCTCCGACTTATAATAGTCGGTTCCCCCAAGCCCATAGGATTTTAAAATGCTGCGGTAGCCCTTAAACGCTGTACGGTCTATGAAACATGCACACAGTATCATACAGCCAAACAGCACAGACAGCAGAATAATAAATATCTGATTGCTGCCCGTATACCAGAATAGCCGGGATTCTATCTGAATTCCCAGGGACTTTAAAATAGACACAACAACCGTCCCAATAATACCGGCCGCAAACCCTACATTATAAAGTGAATACCCCTTATGTGCATAGTGCACATGAGTACACAGAGGCGGAAGCACAAAACCGATGGTAATTCCCGTAAATATACACAGAAAGATGCGGTAAGGCAGCGCTAAATGACCCATCTGCATCACCTGTGTGATAATAGGAGAAAGGCTTGTCCCGTAAAATCCAATATAGATATAGCTTGAAACAGAGGTCTTATGGTATTTGGCGTAGAGAAACACTCCCAGCAAAATCAGCCAGATATTCATAACATTCTTACCGAAAAGGGAAAATCCAAACATCAGACATGCTGAGGTAACCGTATGTCCATCCATCTCCATTCCAAGAGCATACACAATACCAATACACAATAACGTAAGGACACCTGCGTTAATAAACGCCGCCCCCACTCCGCCAATTACAAAATAATCAGTAATCAGAAAGTCCGGCTCACGCACAATGTTCACGATACCCCTCCAGATCTCCCCTATCGGCTGAATAAAAAAACCTGCCACAATAAAATAAGCGGGAACCAGAGCCAGAAGCAGAAAACTTATATTTCTGGACAGAGGTCTCTGTATCTGCATAAAAAACCACCTTTCCCCATAAAGCTGAAATTTATCCCACCAGTGCACTCACCGTAAAATATGCCAGCACCACAACGCCCAATACAATTCTGTAATAACCAAACAGTTTAAAGTCATTCCGTTTGATGTAGCCCATCAGGAATTTAATAGAATACACAGATACCACAAACGCAATCAGCATACCTAAAATCAGGTAAAAAATCTCCAGACCTGTAAAATCGACCCCGAACTTCACCAGCTTTAGCAGACTCGCCCCAAACATTACCGGAACTCCCAGAAAAAAGGAAAACTCCGCTGCTGTGCTGCGGGAGCAGCCCAGCAGCATGGCTCCCAGAATGGTGGCGCCGGAACGGGACGTACCCGGTATCAGTGCGAGCACCTGGAAAAGTCCGATATAGAGTGCAGTCAGATAGGAAATTTGTCCGGCTCTCTGAATCGGAAACTCCGTATACTGGTTTTTATTCTCCAGAATAATAAACAGAATGCCGTAAACAATCAGCATTGCCGATACCACATATCCGTTATACAGATGCTCATCCATCCAGTCATCCAGCAACAGACCAGACAGCATTGCGGGAATACATGCCACTGCAACCTTAAGCCATAACTGCCAGGTCTCCCTCTTCTGTTTTTCTGTCTTTCTGCTGTCAAAGGGATTCAATTTCCGAAAATACAGTTCCACCACCGCAAAAATTGCTCCCAGCTGGATTACCACTCGAAACATAGACATAAAGGATTCCGTAACATTCAGATGGATAATATTGTCCACCAGAATCATGTGCCCGGTACTGCTGATTGGAAGCCACTCTGTAAAGCCCTCCACAATGCCGAGAACTACAACCTTCAAAAACTCAATTAATTCCATAGATTCGCCTCACTCCTCTTTTCTCAGATGTCTTCTATCTGCCAGTCGATTGGCGTAAGCCCGTTTTTCTCCAGGTACGTATTGGTTTTACTGAATGGTCTGCTGCCGAAAAAGCCCCGGTAGGCGGACAACGGGCTTGGATGAGGCGCCTCCAAAATCAGGTGACTTGGATTATTCAGCATGGATTTCTTCGCCTGAGCCGGTCTGCCCCATAAAATGAATACCATGGGATGATTCTGCTCATTTAAAATCCTGATTGCCGCATCGGTGAATTCTTCCCATCCCATTCCCCGGTGTGAGTTGGCAGCATGGGCACGGACAGTCAGTACCGTATTAAGCAGCAGCACACCCTGCTGCGCCCATTTTACCAGATAGCCGTTGTTGGGAATCTTACAGCCCAAATCATCATGCAGCTCCTGGTAGATATTCACCAGAGATGGAGGAATGTCCACATCCGGCTTCACAGAAAAGCAAAGTCCATGAGCCTGCCCTACATTATGGTATGGGTCTTGGCCAATAATTACCACCTTCACCTGATTAAGAGGCGTAAATTCAAAGGCATTAAAAATATCATTTGCATCTGGAAATACCCGCCCTGTCTCATATTCATGCTTTATTGTATCATATAGTTTTTTATAATACGGCTTCCGAAACTCCTCACTCAGCGGAACAAGCCAGTCATTGGTAATAGCCCCCATATTATCCTCCCTCGTATCTCACAGCCTTACAGGTATACCGCGGTCTTTTAAATATTTCTTTAAATCCTGAATTTCCAGCTCCTTATAATGAAACAGAGAAGCTGCCAGCGCTGCATCTGCCTTGCCACTCGTAAGCGCATCGTAGAAATGCTCCCTTGCCCCTGCACCTCCTGAGGCAATCACAGGAACCGACACGTTCTCTGCAATCAATGCCGTAAGCTCATTGTCATATCCGGCTTTCGTCCCGTCACAGTCCATGCTGGTAAGGAGAATTTCTCCGGCGCCCAAAGCATCCACTCTCATCGCCCACTCCACAGCATCCAGCCCCGTATCAATCCGCCCTCCATTTTTAAACACATTCCATCCGGATCCGTCTGCCCGCCGCCTGGCGTCAATCGCCACCACCACACACTGCCTTCCAAACTTATCTGCCGCATCGGAAATCAGGCGGGGCGTATTAATCGCGGAGGAATTAACAGAAATCTTGTCGGCCCCCTCCCGTAAAATCCGTCTGAAATCCTCTATAGTCCTGATTCCGCCTCCAACTGTAAAAGGGATAAACACCTTTTCTGCCACCCGGCGCACCATATCAACCACTGTCTCCCGCGCATCTGAGGAAGCGGTAATATCCAAGAACACCAACTCATCTGCACCAGCCGCGTCGTATGCCGCTGCAATTTCCACCGGATCTCCCGCATCGCGCAAATTCACAAAATTTATACCCTTTACTACCCGCCCGTTATGGACATCAAGACAGGGAATTATCCTTTTCGTAAGCATATGCCACTCCTCGCCTCCTTATCCGTTACAGGCTGATAAAATTCTTTAAAATCTGAAGCCCCACATCGCCGCTCTTCTCAGGATGGAACTGGCAGGCAAAGAGATTCTTCTCCTCCACCGCCGCATGAATATGGGCGCTATATTCAGTCGAGGCGGCAACAACCTGCTGATCCTCTGCTTTCAGATAATAAGAGTGTACAAAATACACATACGCACCGTTCTCAATTCCCTTAAACAGGCGGGTGCCCGGCTTAATGTTAAGAGAGTTCCAGCCCATATGAGGAATCTTAAGTCCTGGGCAATCGGGAATTTTTACGATTTCCCCCTTTAAAAGTCCCAGTCCTTCTACACCGTCACTCTCATCGCTGCGCTCAAACATTAACTGAAGGCCAAGGCATATTCCGAGAAACGGGGTATTGCGCTCCACAGACCGGCGGATGATTTCAACTAACTGGTACTGGCGAAGCCGGCCCATAGCATCGCCGAAAGAGCCGACTCCCGGCAGGATGATTTTATCTGCTGAAAGAATTTGCTCCCGGTCTCTGGTAATAACCGGCGTCTCGCCAAGAGACAAAAGCGCCTTCTCCACACTTTTTAAATTTCCCGCATCGTAATCAATAATCGCTATCATCGATGTCCTCCGGATTGTTCGCAGCTTTCCTGAATTTACTGATTTATTTCAACAGTTTACCATACTATGCGCTATTTCACAATCATTTTTGTTCAATTAGTCGGCTATTTTCTACAATCCATTCGACAGAATTTTTGGCAATCCCCTCTGCTCTGCCGCCCAGTTCTTCTGCAATCTGCGGTAATGTTCCATTCACCCGGAGCATGTACGCCTTCTGATTAAAGAAAGCTGCTTTCTCGAAAGGAAAGCGGATGATGCCGGGAGCTGAAAATCCCACCCCCAGCTCCAGAATTACCACCGCTTTGCCCAGCGTCCGTTTAAACCAGTCCATATATCGGTTCTGCTGCTCTGTATTTTCCCCGGCGCAGGGAGCTAATATCCGCTGACGGCGTGTGTCCCTTCTTACATTCTCAGGCGGAAACAGCTTATCTATCAGAGCCATGGTTTTCTCATCCGTGGAGGGACAAGATATTTGCTCTGCCTGCTGTGCCTCACAGGGTATCACAAGCTCTGTGTCGCTTCCCAGAACCGTCTCATAAATCAGCTCATCCTCTGCCATCGTTACAATAAAATAATCCTTCTCCCTTATAAGCTCATACAGACCCCTATATGCCTGAAGCAGTACGCTATCCTTGTCTTTCCTGCTTCCTTCCTCAAGCTTCCATTCCTCACCAAGTCCAATCAACACCTGGTCACAGCTTTCCAACCTCTGTCTCAATCCGTCCCTCTCCATTGCCTCTCCTTTTTCGTTCATTCCATTTTGCTGTACGATTGGTAAAACCTATTTTATTGTACTATGTGGTAAATCCACTGTAAAGTACATTGAACCGTCTATTCGGTACTGCCCTTTTTTACATAATATACCATAGCTCCAACAGGTAACGAGAAATATATCTTGATTCCTAAGCCCTGAACCTTGAGTAGTTTCGGAAACCGCAGTGTATAGATATAAAATGTTAATTTTAACCCTCCTATCGTTGAAAATGCAACTCCCCCATAAACAAGCAGAATCAATGCTAACCACAACCCCCAAAGACTGGGTTTTCTTTTAACACAATGGTATGCCATAAAGATCGAAAACAAAATTTCCACTATGGCAGCTCCAGTCATCAGCCATTGAACATGGTTAAATTCCCTCCAAGTAGAAAGCGTCCCCGTTACTTTAGGAGTTGCACGGATATTTATCCAATCCATTTTTTGATCCGAATCACAGATTGTTATCTCTACCTTGACTGTATCATAAGTACATGTCGCTTCATATTGGATCTATACTAAAAAGGTAGACACAATAATGCACCATCCATTATAATAAAG
>CANPMS010000038.1 GCA_947575275.1 uncultured Clostridium sp.
ACGAAAAAGTGGTGCTGGGGATTACCTCCAGCACCAGCTTTGTCTACAGTCTGAGGCAGCCTAGACTGCCTTTTTTCTGATTTGAAGAAGTAAAAGAATGATGGCAACGCTTATTAAAATATGTCCTATTCCTGCAATACCGGAAATGGAAGCGTCTATGGCTCTGCTCAATTCTGTTTGCCATACCTGTGTCAAACCTCTCATAAGAAAGCCAATACCGGTGATATTCAGGCCAAGGTGATAAACCACCAAGAACTTCCCGGTATTTTTACTGGAAAAAGCAAAGCTTTTTTCTGACAACATCAATATAAGGAAGAAAAACATTCCCAACAAAAAATAATGAGTGTGCATGACAGATAGATTCGTTTTTCCCGTAAACTGATAGAATTTGGTAAACTCCCTGTAAAATACACCAAACACCATTGCCATGATAGCATAGACTAAAGCTGTATTTATGTAACGTTTTTCCATTTTTAATATCCTCCTGTATGATTTAATAAATTGTGCGCTGGACAATCATGATAAAGAAATGGCAATCGGGCGCTCTGGCTTTTAACAATACCATAATGTTCATCATAATGAATCGTGCGAACTGCTCCCGGGTAAAGGTTTCATCCCATATATCGTTGCGTATATCCGGATCTTGTTCCATAAGCCGAATCAAGTCTGCTTCCAAACTGGTTTGTATCTGGGCCATACGTTCCCGTCCAGCCGCTTCTGCGTTGCCAAGGCTGCCCATAAGTTTCCCGCCTGATCGGTCTATCCGTTCTCTGAGAAAAGAGAAAATTTCCTGCAGCTGCTTACAAAAGGATTTTGCAGTTATGGCAGTATTCATTTCAAAAAGCGTTTGCTTCCAATATTCCTCTGTAAGGGAAAGAAGAATCTCGTCTTTGCTGGAGAAGTAATTGTATACGGTACCAGCTGTTATGCCTGCTTTCTGGGCAATAGAACGGATACTGATAGCATCAATACCCTCTGTATCTGCAATGCCGCGGGTCAGGCTTATCAGAGTATCGCGTAAAGTCTCATTTTTTCTCCTCACTGGACACCTTCTTTCACAGTTTTATAAATAAACATGTTCATTTATATTATACGTATCACATGCAAAGCTGTCAATTTAATTTCATATTGAGAAGCCATAGCAAGAGAGCTATAAGGAAACATGTAAGGGCTTTTATCGTTAATCTGGATGGGAAATCATGGTAGAATAAACCTAAGGTAGTCAATCTGCTGGGTGGTTTCCACTTCCGAAAGGAGGTGGGTATCTATGAGTACATATGAAGAGTTTATGATTATAATAAACGTAGCAATGCTTATCGTTGCGATTCTAGTATACATCAAAGGTACAAAAAATAACCACCCCGCCGACCAAGCTGTGTGGTTATTTTTAAAATAAGTACACCCTGGAAGCCACTCTGTGGAGTTGACTACCGTTTATCACATTATATCACAGGTGAGGAAGAAAGTAAACACAATATTCACGGGAAGCCGGAAGCCATATGTATGCTGGAGTTATACAAGCATGCCTTACAGAATCCATTTCATCAACCGTGATGGTGTGATAATTTTTTCTCACTTTATAAAATCTTATCGTAGCAGATGTAGGCAAATCGGGATTTTCAAAACATCAACTTTACTCCTGCCAAGAATCCATGTAAGTTTTTTCGTAAATCTGTAACATGCAAAAATAAAAGATGGAAATATAAGGAAAAATATGTCTGGCAAACAGATGAAATATAAGGAAAATATGCCAAATCAGAGGGATTCAGGGGATGATTCCGGCAGGGAGAAACCTCTTGACGAGGGCGATATTTTGCGCTATCATATTGAGGAAAACCCAAGATGTAGTAGATTGGAGAGAGATTCATGAGAATTATGAAGCGTGACCGGTCAGAGCAGGATTACTGCCCGGACAAGATTAAAAATGCGGTGGCCAGAGCCTTTGAGAGCGTGGGAAGCAAGGTGGATGAAAAGGAGCTGAATCGTATCCTCAGCCTGGTGGAAAGTAAGTTTTTACCTGAGGCGAAGAGCAATGAAGACGAGATACAGCCCGCGGACTCTGTGGAGGCAGAGGATCGGATGATATGGATTTCCGTGGAAGAAATCCAGGATATGGTGGAACAGACCCTGATGGAGGTCAACTACTACCGGGTGATGAAAAGCTATATTTTATATCGGGAGAACCGCTCCAGAAAGAGAAAGGCGCGGAATGAGCTGGTAAAGATGTTCCGGGGCGGCACTGAGTCGTCCGGTATGCTTTGCGGCAGGCTGGATGTGGTATTAACCGGAGTGCAGAAAAAATTTTCTGCTGAAGAATATCATTTAGAGTATTTAACAAGCAAGTTTCAGGCGTTGTGCAAGCCGGATTTGAAAGAGCGGGACAAGCTGTCCATACTAACCAGGGCGGCGGTGGAATTGACCACCCAGGAAGCGCCTCAATGGGAAATGATTGCAGCCAGATTGCTGCGGCTGGGGTTTGAGATACGTCTGGAAGAAGATATGGACAAGCTGAATATTCATGGATTTTATGAGAAGCTGTCCTACCTGACTGATTTGGGGCTGTATGGCGCTTATATTTTGCAGAATTATACCAAGGAAGAGGTGGATCTGTTCGAGAGCTGGCTCTGTGAGGAGCGCAATGATCTGATGACCTATTCAGGTCTGGATTTGCTGTTGAACCGTTATGTTATCCGGACACACAAGGGAATTCCTGTGGAGACTCCTCAGGAGATGTTTATGGGCATCGCTATGCACCTGGCTATGAAGGAGAATAGGCAGGAGCGCTCCCAGTGGGTACAGCGGTTCTACAATATGCTTAGCAAGCTTCAAGTGACTATGGCTACGCCCACTCTTTCTAATGCCAGAAAACCTTACCATCAGCTTTCCTCCTGCTTTATTGACACCGTGCCGGACAGTCTGGGAGGGATTTACCGCAGCATTGACAATTTTGCCACAGTGAGTAAGTTTGGAGGCGGCATGGGAATGTATTTTGGCAAGGTGCGTGCCAACGGAAGCGCCATCAGGGGCTTTGAAGGGGCCGCAGGCGGCGTAATCCGCTGGATTCGCCTGGCCAACGATACCGCAGTGGCAGTCGATCAGCTGGGTGTGCGTCAAGGTGCAGTGGCAGTCTATCTGGATGTGTGGCATCGGGACTTACCGGAATTTTTGAGTCTGCGGACGAATAACGGTGATGACCGGATGAAGGCTCATGATGTGTTTCCGGCAGTATGCTACCCGGATTACTTCTGGGAACAGGCCAGGGATAACATTGAGGGCGATTGGTATCTGATGTGCCCCTACGAGATTTTAAAAGTGAAGGGGTATGCCCTGGAGGATTCTTTTGGTGAGGAATGGAAGGAAAAATATTTAGACTGTGTCAGTGATATGCGCATTTCCAAGCGGATTATCCCCATCAAGGAGATTGTTCGTCTGATTTTAAAGAGTGCCGTGGAGACCGGAACTCCATTTACGTTTAATCGCGACCATGTAAACCGTGCCAATCCCAATGGACATAAAGGAGTTATTTACTGCAGCAACTTGTGTACCGAGATTGCTCAGAATATGAGAGAAATTGAGCATATAGAGCAGCGGGTGGAAACGGTAGACGGGGAGACAGTGGTGGTTACAGTGACCAAGCCCGGCGAATTCGTGGTCTGCAATCTGGCAAGTCTGTCTCTGGGCAATATTAATGTGGAGGACCGCGGGGAGATTACCCAGGTGACCCGTGATGCAGTGCGGGCCTTAGACAACGTGATTGATTTAAACTTTTTCCCGGTGCCATATGCTAAACTCAACAATGAGAAGTACCGGCCCATTGGTCTGGGAATCAGCGGTTATCACCATATGCTGGCCAAGAACCACATCCGGTGGGAGAGCGAAGAGCATCTGACGTTTGTGGAGAAGGTATTTGCGGATATTCATTATGCGGCTATTGAGGCCAGCTGCGATTATGCCGCAGAAAAGGGCCGTTATGGATATTTTGAGGGCAGCGACTGGCAGACAGGAGCATATTTTGAAAAGCGGAGTCTGAATGATGAACGCTGGACGGCGCTTCGGGAAAAGGTGGCCCGAACCGGTATGCGTAACGGATACCTGCTGGCCGTGGCTCCCACCAGCAGCACCAGCATTATCGCCGGAACAACAGCAGGTCTTGATCCGATTATGAATCGCTATTTTCTGGAAGAGAAAAAGACCGGTCTGATGCCCCGGGTGGCTCCGGAGCTGTCCATGGACACCTTCTGGTATTATAAGAATGCCCATACCATCGACCAGACCTGGTCTGTGCGTGCCTGCGGCATACGTCAGCGCCATATTGATCAGGCCCAGAGTATGAACCTGTATATTACAAATGAATATACCCTTCGAAAGGTATTAAACTTGTACATTCTGGCATGGGAAGAAGGCGTAAAAACCATCTACTATATCCGTTCCAAGAGCCTGGAGGTGGAGGAATGTGAATCCTGTTCAGCATAAGGTCATGGAGCGGAAACCATAAGGAAAGTTAAGGGAGATTGTAAGATGTGGGAAATGATGAAAAAACCGCTGTTTAATCCATATGGGGATGCAGATGTGCTGCAAAGGCGCATGGTGGGCGGAAATACAACGAACCTGAATGATTTTAATAATATGAAATATGCCTGGGTCAGCGACTGGTATCGTCAGGCTATGAACAACTTCTGGATTCCGGAAGAAATTAACATGGGGGTGGATATTAAGGATTATCGAAAGCTGCCGCAGCCGGAACGGCGGGCCTATGATAAGATTTTATCTTTTCTGATCTTCCTGGACAGTATCCAGACGGCAAACCTTCCCAACATCAGTGAGTATATTACCGCCAATGAGGTAAACCTGTGCCTGTCGATTCAGACTTTTCAGGAGGCAGTCCACAGTCAGAGTTACAGCTACATGCTGGATACGATCTGTGAGCCTCAGGAGCGCACTGATGTGCTGTATCAGTGGAAGGATGACGAGCATCTGCTTGCCCGGAATGAATTTATCGGAAATTTGTATAACGAATTTCAGAAGAATAAAAGTCTGGATGTGTTTACCAAAATGCTGGTGGCCAACTATATTCTGGAGGGCGTGTATTTTTACAGCGGGTTTATGTTCTTTTATAATCTGGGGAGAAACAACCGTATGCCAGGTTCCGTGCAGGAGATTCGCTATATCAACCGGGATGAGAATACCCACCTTTGGCTGTTCCGAAACATATTGCTTGAGCTGAAAAAGGAGCAGCCGGAACTGTTCACCAAGGAGAAAACGGACGTTTACCGCAGCATGATTCAAGAGGGGTGTGAACAGGAGATTCGCTGGGGTCATTATGTGATTGGAGATGATGTGCAGGGGCTGAACCGGGAGATGATTACACATTATATCCAATATCTTGGAAATCTGCGTTGTATGAATATTGGGCTGGAGCCTATTTATGAGGGGCATGAGAAGGAGCCGGACAGTATGCGGTGGGTCTCTCAGTATTCCAATGCCAACATGATTAAAACAGATTTTTTTGAGGCGAGAAGTACAGCCTATGCAAAGAGCAGTGCGCTGCTGGATGACCTGTAAGGAAATATAGTATAGACAGCTGTGAAGATTGAAGATAAAGAGGGGGAGCGCTGAGTAAGAACCGGCGCTCCCTTTTTGCCGGTGAGACCGAACTCTTTTTATGAAGTAGTGGCATATTTTTGGATAAGATGGTATAATGTGGGGAAGTGCATTGATGTGAGCACAGATTGGAGATATGAGCAGTCAGGAGGATTTTATGCAGGCTATTTTGCTGGCAGGCGGACTTGGAACGCGGCTGCGGAGCGTGGTGAGCGACCGACCAAAGCCTATGGCGCTGATTGAGGATAAGCCTTTTATGGAATATGTGATTCGCGGCTTAACGCGCCATGGTGTAACAGATATTATTTTTGCGTTAGGATATAAAGGCTCTATGGTGGAGGAGCATTTTGGCAACGGCAGCAGTTTTGCCTCACGGAACGGAACGTCTCTCACAGTACATTATGCCTATGAGAAAACATTGTTAGGAACCGCAGGCGCTATTAAGAATGCAGGGCAGTTCGTGACGGAGGATACCTGCTTTGTGCTGAATGCAGACACCTTTTATCACCTTGATTACAGCCGCTTGGCGCGTATGCAGAGGGAGCAGCAGCTTGACATGGCGCTGGTTCTCCGCCGGGTTTCGGATATTTCAAGATATGGCGCTGCCGTGCTTGATGGGGAACGCCTCGTGGGCTTTAATGAGAAGTCGGAAACGAATCGGTCCGGAACCATTAACGGCGGCGTGTATCTGATGAAGAAAAGCCTGTTTGATGAGATTCCGGAGGGCAGGGTTTCTTTGGAAAATGATATGATTCCCAGATGGCTCAAAGAGGGGCGGCGTCTGGGTGGTTTTGTCAATGACGGATATTTTATTGACATTGGTGTGCCGGAGGATTACCACCGGTTTATTGAGGACGTGAAGAAAGGGGTTGTGTTATGGTAATCAGGGGGCGCGCTCCTCTGCGGGTCAGCTTTGGCGGCGGAGGAACTGACGTGGCGCCATTCTGTGAGGAGCAGGGTGGGGCGATTATTGGAAGCACCATTAATAAATACGCATATTGCTCGATTGTACCCAGGGAGGATGACCAGATTATTGTCCATTCTCTGGACTTTGATATGACGGTAAAATATAATGCCAAGACAAATTATGTTTATGACGGCAAGCTGGATCTGGTAACGGCAGCCTTAAAGGCTATGGATATTCAGCAGGGCTGCGAGGTGTATTTACAATGTGATGCCCCGCCCGGGTCAGGGCTGGGAACCTCGTCCACAGTGATGGTGTCCTTGCTAATTGCCATGGCGCGCTGGAAGGGGATCGAGATGGATAGCTATCGTCTGGCAGATCTTGCTTACCAGGTGGAGCGTGAGGATTTAAAGATTGACGGAGGTTATCAGGATCAGTATGCGGCGGCCTTTGGAGGTTTTAACTTTATTGAGTTTCATGGGCGCAACAATGTGGTGGTCAATCCGCTGAGAATCAGAAAGGATATTATTCATGAGCTGCAGTATAATCTATTGCTCTGTTATACAGGTAATATCCATGTATCCGCAAATATTATTAAGGATCAGGTGAAAAACTATAACGATCAGGATGCGTTTAATGCCATGTGTGAGGTAAAGGCGCTGGCATATGCCATGAAGGATGAGATTTTAAAGGGAAACCTCCATAGTTTCGGAAAGCTTTTAGACTACGGCTGGCAGAGTAAGAAGCGGATGAGCAGCAAGATTACCAACCCGCAGATTGATGAGCTCTACGATGAGGCGCTGAAGTCCGGCGCGCTGGGAGGAAAGCTTTTGGGAGCAGGGGGAGGCGGATATTTGCTGATGTACTGTCCTTACAATGTCCGGCATAAGGTGGCTGCGCGCATGGAGCAGATGGGTGGTCAGTTGTCCGACTGGAACTTTGAGCTGCGGGCGGCTCAGGCGTGGATTGCAGATGAGAAACGTTGGGATTACGCAAGTGTGAAGGTTCATCTAGCAAACGGAGATTACGATTTTCCGGTATAAGAGCGGAGAAGTAAAATGGACAGAGTGATATTTCTGGATAGGGATGGTACGTTAAATGAGGAAGTCAACTATCTGTACCGGAAGGAAGACTTAAAAATATTGGATAGCGTGCCTCAGGCGCTTAAGCGCTTAAAAGCGCATGGTTACAAGCTTGTGGTAGTGACGAACCAGGCAGGCGTGGCGCGTGGGTATTACAGCGAAGAGGAAGTGGAGGCGCTGCACCGTTATATGAACGAAGTGCTGCGGTCTCAGGGGGCTGAGATTGATGCTTTTTTCTACTGTCCTCACCATCCGGAGCACGGCATCGGCGCTTATAAAACGGTATGCGGCTGCCGCAAGCCGGGTGTGGGTATGTTTGAGCAGGCGGCAAGCCGATTTGATGTGGATAAAGCCCGCTCCTGGATGATTGGAGACAAGTTGATTGACATTCAGTCGGGAATTAATTTTGGTTTGCGGACAGTGTTGGTGGGAACCGGATACGGCGCGGATTTCCATGCACAACAGTGCGGCAGCGGACAGCCGCCTTATGATATTTACGCGGAGACGCTGGAAGAGGCGGCAAAAGCAATTCTGGAATACAGGGAGTGAGACTATGATACTTACAGAGAAGCAGCAGGAGATATTTGATCAGCTTATCCTTCGTTATCCGGCGCTTTCGGGAACGCAGGAATCTATCTTGAAGGCATATGAACTTCTGGAGAAGTGCTATGAGCGTGGCGGAAAGCTTCTGATTGCCGGAAACGGGGGAAGCTGTGCCGATGCAGAGCATATTGTTGGAGAACTGATGAAAGGCTTTGTAAAGCGACGGGAGCTGGGGGATAAGCTGAGAGCGGCGCTGAAAAGCGCCGACGGTGTTCATGGTGAATTGCTGTCTGAGAAGCTTCAGGGAAGCCTGCCTGCAATTGCGCTGAATGGGCATCCGGGGCTCTCCACAGCCTTTGCTAATGATGTGGATGGTGATATGATTTATGCCCAGCAGGTTTGCGGATATGGTGATGAGGGGGATGTGTTTTTGGGGATTTCCACCTCCGGTAATTCAAAAAATGTGGACTATGCGGTTACAGCAGCGAAAGCGAAGGGCCTTAAGGTTATCGGTCTGACCGGCAGGGACGGGGGCAGGCTGGGACGGCGCGCTGATGTGGCGATTATTGCTCCTGAGATGGAGACGTTTAAGATTCAGGAAATGCACCTTCCCATCTATCACACACTCTGCCTGATGCTGGAGGAGAAATTTTTTTAGTGGGGTAGCTGTATGTTGAACCATACGTTTGCGATTTGTGCATATAAGGATTCACCGTATCTGGAGGCGTGCATCAAATCCTTAAAACGGCAGTCAGAACCATCAGAGATTATTCTCTGTACCTCAACGCCCAGTAAATATATTCAGGCGCTGGCAGATGTATTTGATTTGCCGCTTTATGTGCGTGACGGGGAGAGTGATATTCAAGATGACTGGAATTTTGCTTATGGGAAGGCAAAAACAAGGCTGGTGACGATTGCTCATCAGGATGACTGTTACCACAGGGATTACACGAAGCGGGTGAGGGAGTGCTGGGAGAAATATCCAGATACAACGGTGTTTTCCACAGATTGTACCATTATTTGTAAAGAGACACCGAAGCGCCCGGGGCTTGTACAGTTTATCAAGCTTCTGCTGCGGTTTCCGCTGCGGTTTCATGGGCTTGCCCACAAAACCGGGATAAAGCGGGCGGCGCTTGTATTTGGCAATCCGATTATCTGCCCGTCCTGCACCTATGACAAAGAGACGCTGGGGGAGCCGCTTTTCAATTCTCCCTATAAGTTTGCACTTGACTGGGATACGATGTGGAGGCTGGCCGGACTCCCTGGAAGATTCGTGTGTGTAGAGCAGCCCTTGGTTTTCTATCGGATTCATGACGCTGCCACCACCAAAGCGTGTATCGAGGATCAAAGACGTGCCCGGGATGAGGCAGCGATGTTTACAAAGATCTGGCCTGCTCCGGTGGTGAAGCTGATTATGGTTTTTTACCGGAAGGCCTACACCGTATATGAAAAAACGTAAGAAACAGATGCAGGAGTGATAAAAATATCATGGAGAAACAAATGGAGTACACAGGAAACACAAGAGGTGAGGCAATCCGGCGTCACAAATGGGTGAGGTGTGCGTTGGAGTGGAAGACAAATGCTCTTATTTTATGCCTGCTTACCGGGTTTGCCTTTTTTATAAATCGCAATATGGAGCTTAAGGGACTTTATATGGATGATTTGTACCAGTGGTTCTGTTACAATGATAATTCCTTTTTTGCGGCGGTTTTTACCAGCGGGGGAACCCGGTTCCGTGTCCTTTACAATCTGGTATCATGGATTGAGATGAAGCTGTTTGGATTGCATGTCAACTGGTATGTCCCCTTCAATATCCTTTTAAATTCCGGGCTTGCTTACACCTTGTATCAGATTGCCAGGAAATTCAGCCGCTCCATCTATGTGGGTATTTTGTGTGCGCTCATGTTTTTAGTCTCCAGAATGTCCTACTATCAGATTGGACAGGCGTTAGGATTAATGGAAACCATGGCCATGTGGCTGGCAATCGGAATACTCTATCTGCTGTTTCGATATTTAAATGAGCAGGATGGAAAAGGGAGCAGACGGCTCTTTCTTGCCTCACTTTTATATGTGTCAGTCTGCTTTGTACATGAGCGATACATGGCGCTGCTTCCGCTGTTTTTCATTGTGCTTTTGTTTAAGAGGTCGACGGACTGGCGGTTGTGGTTTGCGCCAGCATGTGGATTTGCGCTGGTGCAGATATTTCGGTTGATTTTTATTGGTACAGTGTCTCCGGCAGGGACAGGAGGAACTGATGTAATTGAGACTATCTCCGTGGGTTCGGTGACTCAATTTGCTTTAAGTCAGATTGCATATTTGTTTGGAATCAATGCGGGGCCTGAGCATTTAAACGGGCAGAATTTCCGTGACACCCCCATTTGGGTACTTGTGCTGATTATCCTTGCAGATTTGATGCTGGCGCTTTTGGTGGTGACATTCCTGATTAAGCTGATGCGCAGTGGGAAGAAATGTATGAAATATCTTCCCACGGCAGTTTTGTTTGTGGCGTTTATCGGTGCATGTATCGCTTGCTCCAGCGTGACGATTCGTGTGGAAATGCGATGGGTCTATGTATCTTTTGCAGCGGCGCTTCTGTTTTTGTGCTGGATGTATGGAATTCTGACCGACGAGATGGAGCAGCGGGGACGCTGGGTGCAGGCGCTCCCGTATTTGAGTCTTATTACGCTTTATGTGATTCTTATGTTCCCGGCAGAGCTCTATTATCGAAGACAGTATCCGAACCTTTATTACTGGGCGGATCAGGACAGGTATAATTCCCTGGCGGAGGAGACCTTTGGCAATTATGGAGTGGAGATTTTTGGTAAGAATATTTTTATTGTGGGTGATGAATTTGAGATGAGCGATTTCACCCAGGAGAATTTCTTTAGAGTATTTGACAAGCTGAACCGGGAGAACAGCACGCGGATTGTTCACATCAAAGACGTGAGGGAAATTGGTCTGGTGGATGATAATATGCTGGTAATACAAGAGGATCCGGAGCATAACCGTTTTCAGGATGTGACCCATGTGGTGGATACCTTTAAGTGCCGTCCCATTTATGGATTTTATGATGACGGCTGGGTGGACGAGCGCGCCGAAGTGCAGGTGATGGCTGGCTCCACCGGTCAGATTCATTTGAGCTTCACTTACCCTCTCGATTTAGATGAGGATCAGTGGCTTACAGTTTATGTGGATGGGGATCCGAAGGAGTATCTGAATTTTAATGAGAATACAAAGCAATGTACCATTCAGGCACGACCCTATGAGCCGGTGGTACTGAAATTTGAGAGCAACTTCTTTGTGCCAAATGCTCTGGAGAAAAGGGGAGTAACCCGGCTTGCAGTGCTGCTTACTATGACGGCTGATTAAAATACGGAGGGAAGAAGATGAAGGTTGTAATTCTGGCAGGAGGTTTTGGGACAAGAATCAGTGAGGAAAGCCATTTAAAGCCGAAGCCGATGATTGAAATTGGCGGCAGACCGGTTTTGTGGCATATCATGAAATATTATTCAGAGTTTGGGTTCCATGATTTTGTCATCTGTCTGGGTTACAAGCAATATGTAGTAAAAGAATTTTTTGCGGATTATTTTCTGCATACCTCTGATGTAACTTTCGATTTGGCAAATAATAAAATGGAGGTTCATAATAACTATTCCGAGCCCTGGAGAGTTACGCTGGTGGATACAGGATTGAATACCATGACTGGCGGGCGGGTAAGGCGAATTCGCCCCTATGTAGGTGATGAACCGTTTATGCTGACTTATGGTGATGGGGTATGTAATGTGAATTTGGATGCTCTGGTCAGGTTTCATGAGAGTCATGGAAAGATTGCCACCATTACAACTGTAAATATTGAGCAGCAAAAAGGGGTACTGGACATCGGCCCAGATAATATCATCCATTCTTTCCGGGAAAAATCCACCATGGACGGTGCGGTGATTAACGGTGGTTTTATGGTGGTGAACTCGGAAATTTTTGATTATCTGAAGGACGATACTACGGTGTTTGAGAGGGAGCCGATGCAGCAGCTGGCGGAAAAGGAACAGTTGATGAGCTTTTACCATGAAGGCTTTTGGCAGTGTATGGATACCCAGCGGGAGATGAAGAAGCTGGAGGCACTGTGGCAGTCGGGCGCTGCTCCATGGAAAATCTGGAAGTAGTTAGGAGAAGGCTATGTATAATCTGGAAATGTGCAGGAAGTTTTATGAGGGAAAGCGTGTGCTGGTAACTGGTCATACCGGTTTTAAGGGTACGTGGCTGTGTCGGATTCTGAGTCTTGCAGGTGCAAAGGTAACAGGCTATGCTTTGGAGGCACCCACAGATCCGGCTCTGTTTTCTATCATAGAGGCTGCAGACATGATGAAGTCTGTAACCGGTGATATCCGAGACCTTGGTCATTTAAAGCAGGTGTTTGAGCAGGCACAGCCGGAGCTGGTATTCCATCTGGCTGCACAGCCCATTGTTCGCGATTCTTATAAAGACCCGGTTTACACCTATGAAACTAATGTGATGGGAACGGTGAACCTTTTGGAATGCGTGCGCCTTACCCCGTCGGTTAAGTCGATTTTGAATATAACTACGGATAAAGTGTATGAGAACAGGGAATGGGAGTACGGCTATCGGGAGTGTGACCCGCTGGACGGCTATGACCCTTACTCCAATAGCAAATCCTGTTCAGAGCTGGTAACCCACAGCTACCAGAAATCTTTTTTCAGCGATGGACATTGTGCAGTTTCTACTGCCCGTGCAGGGAATGTGATTGGAGGCGGTGATTTTGCCAATGACAGGCTGATTCCCGACTGTATCCGCGCCATGGAATCCGGGCGGAAGATTGAAGTGCGGAATCCTCTTTCCACACGGCCGTTTCAGCATGTGCTGGAACCACTGTTTGTCTATCTGGAGATTGCCCAGCGTCAGTACGGGGAGCTTTCCTACCAGGGGTATTATAATGTGGGACCTGATGACTGTGATTGTGTGACCGCCGGCGAGCTGGTGAACTGCTTTTGTGAGTTGTGGGGTGATGGGGCTTCCTGGATTAACAGATGTGACGGAGGACCCCATGAGGCCAGGTTTTTAAAGCTGGACTGCTCGAAAATCAAAAGTGTTTTTGGCTGGAAGCCCTGCTGGAATATTCGTCAGGCAGTGGAGAAGACCATTGAATGGTCGAAGGTGTACCTGGCAGGAGGGGACATTCTTCCGGTTATGGATCAACAGATTAGAGAATATGGAAGCAAGTAATGAAAAACAGAAACGGAGAAAATTATGAAAAAGACACAGGAGCAGGCGCGCCAGGAGATTCTTAATCTGGTGTCAGATTACTGCGATACCTATCATATAAGAGCAACCTATCAGCCCGGAGACCGGATTCCATATGCCTCCCGGGTTTATGATGCACAGGAAATGGTCAATCTGGTGGATTCGGCGTTGGAATTCTGGCTGACATCAGGGCGTTACACCCGGGAGTTTGAGCGGAAGCTGGCAAAATATCTGAGAATACGGTACTGTTCCCTGGTGAATTCCGGCTCTTCTGCCAATTTGAATGCGTTTATGGCTCTGACATCGCCGCTTCTGAAAGAGCGTCAGATCCTTCCGGGGGATGAGGTGATTACTGTAGCAGCGGGCTTTCCCACCACGGTGACTCCCATGATTCAATACGGGGCGGTTCCGGTATTTGTGGACGTAACGATTCCTCAATATAACATCAATGTGAGCCAGATGGAGGAGGCATACTCTGAAAGGACAAAGGCAGTAATGATTGCCCACACGTTGGGTAATCCGTTTGATTTAAAGGCGGTAAAATCGTTTTGCGACCGCCATAATCTGTGGCTGATTGAAGATAACTGCGATGCACTGGGGAGCCTTTATGAGCTGGATGGTGCAAAGAAATTTACGGGCACCGTAGGTGATATAGGAACATCCAGTTTTTATCCGCCTCATCACATGACCATGGGTGAGGGGGGAGCGGTCTATACTGACAATCCTCTGCTCCATAAAATTATCCGTTCTTTCCGGGATTGGGGACGTGACTGTGAATGTCCCTCAGGCAGTGATAACCTGTGTGGTCACCGTTTTGACCGCCAGTATGGGGAGCTGCCGTTGGGGTATGATCATAAATATGTGTATTCTCATTTCGGTTACAATTTAAAGGCAACCGATATGCAGGCGGCAATCGGCTGTGCGCAGCTTGATAAGTTTCCCAGTTTTGTGGAGAAGCGCCGCCACAATTTTGACAGGCTGAAAAATGCTCTGGAGGATACGGCAGACAAGCTGATTCTGCCCGAGGCATGTCCGAATTCTACCCCAAGCTGGTTCGGATTTTTGATTACCTGTCGGGAGGGTGTGGATCGCAACAAGGTGGTTCAATATATGGAGGACAGGGGTGTCCAGACGCGGATGCTGTTTGCCGGCAATCTGACAAAACACCCATGCTTTGACCAGATGAGAGAGAAAAAACAGGGTTACCGGATTGTGGGAGATCTGGCTGTGGCAAATCGGATTATGCGCGATACCTTCTGGGTGGGTGTTTATCCAGGTATGACAGATGAGATGATTGACTATATGGCTCAGACGATTCATGAGGCACTATCACAGGTGTGAAAGAACCTGGCTTGCGGGTGAAAGGAAGACGTATTATGCAGTACGACTTGACCAGGGTCCACGAGACCAATTTAAAGATTCTAAAGGAAATAGACCGGATTTGCCGGAAATATAAAATCAGATATATGTTGGATGCAGGAACGCTTTTAGGAGCTGTCCGGCACCATGGTTTTATCCCCTGGGATGACGATGCCGATATTGCACTGACCCGCAGCAACTATGAGGCGTTTATGAAGGTAGTGCGCCGGGAACTGCCGGACACCATGGAACTGGTGCTGCCGTCAGACTTTCAGGGTGGAAAAGCATTTTTTGACTTTACTGCGCGGATTGTTTACAAAAACAGCCGTACCCATGAGGACACAGAGGAAATGCAGTATTATAACGGGAAGCTGAATCATCTGTGGGTGGATTTGTTTACCATTGACGAGCTTCCCCAAGGGAGAGGTGCAGCACAGTGGACGCTTTTGCTTCACAAGTGTATTTATCTGTTGTCCATGGGACATCGGTACCAGTTGGATTACAAAAAATACAGTTTATTTCACAGGCTGGCGGTGGCCAGTGTGTCCAGCATAGGAAAGCTGATTCCTATGAGGCTCTTGTTTAAGCTTCAGCGGATGGCAGCCTTGAAGGATCGACGCAGGCGCAGCAATCTTCGGTATTACAGTAATTATCAGCCTGACTATCTGTATGTGACGCTTAAGAAGGAGTGGTGCGACGAAATCGTCGATTTGGATTTCTGCGATACGAAGCTGATGGCATCGAAGCACTGGCATGAGGTTCTGACGTGGATTTATGGAGACTATATGACCCTGCCGCCCAAAGAGCAGCGTGTTCCGGCACACTCGACCATACAAATTCAAGTATTTGATGAGGAGGTTTAAAAGATGGGAAAGATACTTTCTGTGGTGGTGTCCGTATATAATGAGGAGGAGGCGCTGCCGTTGTTTTATGAGACGGTATGCCCGGTTCTTGAGGGGCTTTCCTGGGATTTTGAACTGTTGTTTGTCAATGACGGCAGTCGCGACGGCAGCTTGCAAATATTAAGGGAACTGGCGGCGGATGATGAGAAAGTGAAGGTAATATCCTTTTCCCGCAACTTTGGACATGAGGCAGCGATGATTGCGGGAATTGATTATGCCTGCGGCGATGGGGTGGTCTGTATGGACGCAGATTTGCAGCACCCGCCGGAGTGCCTAGCAGAAATTGTGGAAAAGCTGGATGAAGGTTATACCATCATTAATATGGTACGAACCAGGAATACTTCCGCAGGGCTGATTAAGAATATCACCTCGTCAGCGTTTTATAAGCTGATAAATGTGGTGTCTGATGTGAGCTTTGAGGAAAACGCTTCCGATTTTTTTGCTGTTTCCAGGCAGGCTGCAGAGGTTATGCGGAGCAATTACCGGGAAAAGGTGCGGTTTCTTCGGGGCTATGTACAAAATATCGGTTTTAAAAAGGCGACCATTACCTACGAAGCCCATGACCGGGTAGCGGGAGAGAGCAAGTATAACTTGAGGAAGCTGTTTGCATTTTGCATGAACACGATTATGTGTTTTTCTAACCTGCCGCTGAAGCTGGGCATCTATGCGGGCATTGGGGCGGCAGGTCTTGGAACTGCGGCAATGGTCTATACTCTCTGTACACGACAGGGTGCGCCCAGCGGTTATACAACGATTGTAATTTTAAACTGTTTTATGTTTGCTATTCTGTTCCTGATTGTCGGCATTATCGGAGAGTACATAGCAGTGCTGTTCTCTGAGCTTAAAGATCGTCCAATCTATATTGTGGAGGAGACAGAGAATCTTAAGAAATGATGGGTATCGTTTCTTTAAGATTCTTTTTCCTTTAGATATGCGCCCGCATCCTTAAAAAAGCTCCAGACGATTAGAATCATGATGATTCCCACCGGGAATGCCGCAATAATAGATACGGTCTGCAGATTCTCCATGGAGTTCTGAGAGAAAATCAGCGCCAGGGGCAGCAAAATCAAAAAGATTGCCCAGAATAGTTTTACGCCTTTGTTTGGCTCCTCATCCTGTCCAAGATTTTTATAGGTGTATGTGGATGCCACTATGGTGATGGAGTCAAAGGAGGTGGAGTAAAAGGTGACCATGCACAATACCAAAAGCACCAGTATGAGATTGGCCAGAGGAAGCTGCTCTAAAATCGAAAGGATTGCTGTGTAAAGATCTCCTGTGGCGATGTAGGAGGTTAAAACATCAACCCGTCCGTGCATCTGCATTCCAAGACCGAAGTTACCCAGAATAATAAAAGAGGTAAAGGTTCCTGCAAGTCCAAAGATGTAGCCTCCCAGGATCGTCTGGCGAATGGTACGTCCCTTGCTGATGGAGCCGATGAAAAACGGCACTGCCACACACCATACCATCCAGTACGCCCAGTAGAAAATTGTCCAGTTCTGAGGAAAGGAGCTGGTGCGGAGGGAATCAGTCCACGTTGCCAGACTGATAAAGTTCTGAGTCATGTTGCCAAGGGCGGTAATACCCTGCTCGATAATAAAAAGGCTTTCTCCGCCGAAGAAAAACACATAGGCCAGCAAGGTGAAAAATAAATAGGTGCAGCAGGTGGCGGAGAGCTGTACGCCCTTCATGCCAAAATATACGGAGCAAGTGTAAATCAGGCACACAATGACAAGGATTGTGATGGTCAGGGTTGTGGACGGAGTGATTCCTGTTACATGGCTGATTGCCATGGAGAGAAGCGGCGTTGCCAGGGAAAAGGTAGTTGCTGTTCCGGCCAAAAGTGCAAACACTGCAATTAGGTCAATGAGCCTTCCTGCCCAACCGTCCACACGACTGCCCAGAAGTGGACGGCAGGACTCGGAATATTTCTGCTTATCCCGTCTGCGCACATGGAGCATAAAGCCGAATGCCGCTGACAGCACCAGATAGAATCCCCAGGGAATCGCTCCCCAGTGGAAGAGCGGGTAGGTTGATGCCCAGTCCTGGACTGCACCCATCTGGGTGATATGTGGATCGGAGGCGTATATTATCCACTCGCAGCAGGAATAAAACAGAATATCGGCCGCAAGCCCTGCGGTGAATATCATGGAGCCCCAGCGAAAATTAGAATACTGAGGTTTTTCTATAGTTCCCAATTTGATTTTTCCAAACCGGGAAAAGGCAAGATATAAGGAGCAGCAGAAAATACCCAGTCCCATTAACAGATAGCAGCTTCCCAGCTCATCGCCTAAAAAGGTGCGAACAGACATGATTAACCGGGAGGATTGATCTGGTTCTGCCACAAACCAGGCGCACAGTGCCAGGATGCAGAAAAATGGAATCAGGGTGGTAAACCAGTCTATACGGCCGAGAATCTTATGGTGAGGAATATTGGATTTTTGGTTCATGTCATTCATAAGTGACTACCTCCGATGTTCAAAAATATATAAAAAATAAATATATTGAACATGATACCATCCATAGGGAGAAATTGCAAGGGGAAATTTATTGTGGTTTTTTTCCGATTATCCTACCAAAAGTGGGTGATTTCTGATAAACTGGAAGAAAGTGTACTCTGAAAAGAGATGTGTATGTTTGAGTCAGGAGGTTTTTAAAATGGGTATAGATGTGAGGATGGATCGAGCAGTGAGGAAAAGACACAGCAGGAACAGAAGGCACAAAAAGCTGTGGATTGCCATAATGGCTGCAATTCTGCTTCTTTTGGCAGCTCCAGTCACGGCATATGCTGTGATTGTCGGTTTTGGGAAGAATACAGAGCTTGTAACGGAGGGAGATAAACTCCGAGAGGGCAAGGCTGTGAATGATGTCCCTGTGCTGGGCGGGGCAGAGCTTACGATGCTTCAGAACCAGAGCAAGGGGCAGATGATGTCTTTTTTATTGGAGACGAAGGAGGGAAGCCTGATCGTTATTGATGGAGGGCGCTGGGATGACAGTGATTACCTGACGGAACAAATTAAAAAGCATGGCGGTCGTGTAAGCGCGTGGTTTTTAACCCATACCCATACTGACCATGTGGGAGCGCTTTTAAAGATACTCCAAGGCGAGGCAGATGGTCAGGACAGCGGTATTGAGATTGATAAAATCTACTATAATTTTGCTCCGAGGGAATGGTATGCTCTCCATGAGCCGGAGGATATGGGAACAGCTTATACGATAATCGGACTGTTGGAAGGACTCCCTGATGAGAGGATTCAGGTGGTACACCAGGGTGATGTGATTGCGGTGGATGAGGTGAAATTTACTGTGATGAACGACCGCTATGAGCCGGACGAGAATCATGTGGGAGAGAATGACTGTAATGACTCCTGTATGATTTACCGGGCAGTTGTGAATGATGTGTCCATTCTGTTTTTGGCAGATTTGGGGGAGCTGGGTGGAAACCGCCTTTTGGAAGAGTTGGGTGCTGAGGCTCTCCGCTCCGATATGGTTCAGATGGCTCACCACGGGCAGAACGGTGTGGGTGAGAATGTATACAGGGCAGTTGATCCGTCTGTGTGCCTGTGGCCAACACCGCAATGGCTATGGGATAACGAAGGTGACCGGTTTAAAACTCCGGAGACCAAGGGCTGGATGAAAAAGCTGGATGTAGACAAGCATTACTGTATCAAGGACGGCGATCAGGTTATCCGTTAAGTTTTCAGTCGGTCACCGATAAGCCGCTGTGGTAGGAGTAGCTGCCCAGCTCATCCAAAAGCCGTGTCATGTCCTGCCCGCCCTGAGGCAGTTCTCTGGTTACATAGGAGTTTAAAATGCTGTACACAGCGCTGCATTTTGAGAGAGACTGGTGGAACAGCTCTGGGAAAGATGCTTTCGATGCCAGCCGGCGGTCCCAGGGGTTGCACCATATTTCATGATCCAGATTCAGGCACTTTCTGGGATTTTTTACTTCATCGGTCACCAGCTTATGGGAGGCAACCGGGTTTTCCAGAAAGATATTTTCAAAGAAAGCAATTTTACTGCGCTTCTTGCCCATGGGGTCTGCCAGAGTGCGGCAGCCGAACCGCAATGAGAGGATAGAGCGGTGAACCATGCGTGGAGTCACCTGAAAATTGTTGCTGTAAGTAATGGGATAGTATACCTCGTTGATGCAGTCTGATAAGAAGCGGGAGATAAACTGAATCTCCATGCCGTTTAGGCAGATGGTAGCCGCCTGGTTGAACTGGGACGGCTTTTTCTTTTTATATTTCCAGAGTAGCAGCGCGTCAATGTCGTTTTCCAGGGCAGCGTGCAGACCGTGGGTATAGTTGCTGGGATTTTTTGCATCGTAGCCGATTCTGCCATACACATAAGGGTGGCAGATGGAATCTCCGATGTAATGGCACAGATAGCCGCAGAAGTAAGCAAGCCCCTCTTCCCGCTGCTGTTTGGAGATGATGGAGGAGAGCCTTTTTAAATAGCAGGCAAAAAAATTCTGAATATGGTGCTCGTGCATATAGGAGCCTACGTTGCGATAATCACGATGCCGCAGGATAGGAATATTATAAAAGAACATATCCGGTCCCTGCAGGCCAAGCTGATAGAGCCAGCGGTATTTGGCAATCATGCGTTTCAGCTGGTTGTTAGGCAGATCATTATATGCTTTCATCCCCATAATGTAGTGGGTGGTAAATCCCGGCATGGACAGCTCCTCTCTTTGATACGGTAATTGTAATAGTATTATAACACATGATAAATGAAAACGCGATATTTAGAAAGGGGATAAAACAGCAAATTTTCAGGGAATGGATAGATAAGCCTTTGCATAAGATAGAGCGAACACGTATCTGGAGGACAGGATGCAGGGGCTGGCGCAGACAGTACATTTCGTGATATGGGGACCGTGGACCATGGTATTATTTCTGGGAACAGGACTCTTGTTTACGGTGCGCTCTGGAGCATTCCAGCTCCGTGGTTTTTCTTTCTGGTGGAGCAGGACTGCAGGGAGCTTTTTCGGAAAAGGTGACAGACAGGATTCAAAGACCAAAACTTCTGATATATCTGCTTTTCAGTCAGCATGTACTGCACTGGCGGCGACCATCGGTACGGGAAATATTGTGGGGGTGGCAACGGCCCTGGCTGCGGGAGGACCTGGCGCACTGTTCTGGATGTGGATTTCCGCTCTTATTGGAATGGCTACTGCTTATGCGGAGACCAGTCTGGGACAGCAGTACCGTTACAGAGGGGAAGACGGACACTGGATCTGCGGACCTATGGTATATATGGAACGGGGAGCAGGATGCGGCGCCCTTGGATTTTTATATGCGCTTTTTGCTGTGTTTTCTTCGCTGTGTATGGGCAGTATGGTACAGTCTAATTCCATGAGTGGAACTCTTGCGTTCGGAGCGGGGATACCACCGATTATGAGCGCAATCGTTATCACCGCGCTGACTGGGGCTGTGGTGCTTGGGGGAATTAGTCGCATTTCCAGAGTGTCTGAGCGGTTGATGCCTGTTTCTGCGGGAGTTTATCTGCTCTTTTGTGCAGGTGTGATTCTGTGCTGCTTTCAGACGCTTCCCCAGGTATTTACGGAAATTTTTGCAGGAGCGTTTACGATGCCTGCGGCGGGTGGGGGTGTTACTGGTTTTCTTTTAAGCCGAAGTGTCCGCTACGGTATGTCCCGGGGTGTATTTTCCAACGAGGCAGGGCTGGGGAGCCTGGCGGTGCTTCATGGCGCAGCGGAGGATACCACACCTCAGGAGCAGGGTATGTGGGCAATGTTTGAGGTATTTTTTGATACGATTGTTATCTGCACATTGACAGCACTTGTGATTCTCTGCGTTCAGTACAGCGGTGCGCCGATTCCGGAAGGCGTGGAGGGGGCAGCGCTGACGGCGTGGTGCTTTTCACAGAGGCTGGGCATTCTGGGAGAATTTCTGGTGTCTGCTGCCATGGTGGTATTTGCTTTTGCCACTATTATTGCGTGGTACTATCTTGGGAGGCAGACTGTATACTACCTGGCGGAACGTCTGGGGGAAAAATGGAAAACCCATATCGTGGGAATTTATACAGGTTTTTATCTTCTGGCGGTGTTTATTGGCTGCATCGGCCGTCTGGATTTGGTATGGATGGTTTCTGATGTGTGGAATGGACTTATGGCATATCCGAATATTCTGGCGCTGTGGCTTCTGTCCAGTCAGGTGAAATTCCCCAACTAAATAATATTATCCTGAGCTTCCGTACCCGGAAGCTTCAGACTGTAGACAAAGTCCCGGCAAAATCCGAGATTTTCTACATTTATAACCG
>CANPMS010000039.1 GCA_947575275.1 uncultured Clostridium sp.
GGTACTTAGAGATTATTTAGGGTCAGTGTAACATATGTTTGACAAACCCACACTGGAGAAATTTTACATTTTGTTAATATTTTCAAGCTCTTATCACCGCCTGGGTCCCCGTACAAACCACATAATTAAAATTATCAGCCCAATTGCCGGCAAAAGTGGAATAATCAGGCTTAACAGCCCGGCTAATATCGTAAACACCAGAATTATAACACAAACAACTGTAATGATTGCCACAGGCATTGACACAGACTTCCAGTATCCCTTATTAAAAGATCGTGGATCCTGATGGCGCTGCGACCTTCCACCGTCTTGGTAACTCCTGCCTTCATCCCCACTGCCATAAACGCCTGACGAGCGGTATTCTTCGTAAGCCCCTTCATCAGCCCCCGGCGTTGTATCCAGGATGGTGTGGGCAATCAATCTCGGCTCCCCCAACTCCTCCATCACCTGCTGCTCAGTTCGTCCCTTCTGTATCTCGGTGCGGATATAATCGTCATAATAGCGAAGATTGTCCTGCACCACTCTCGGATTCACGTTGCCAGAAAGAGACTTTTCCAAACCCTGCAAAAATTCCTGTCTGTTCATGTACCCCTCCTTAAGTGTTGTATTGTCACATGTTTCACACATTTCCCAGTCACTCGCCTATTTCTTTAATGTCACCACGGCGGTACGCCATCACCAAATCCTGCAGATCGTCAATCATCTCCTGAAGCTCTCTGCCTTTATCCGTGTCTCCCACCATAACACGGTTTTTCATTTTCTCCACAATGGAGACCTTCGGCGTACTCTCATGGTTGGGATTAAAAGGCTTATGCTCCGCCAAAGCCAAATGACGTGAATTGTAAATCAGTGTATAACCTGCGATTCCCGTACATTTTTGGTATGCCTTGGACAGACCGCCGTCAATGACAAACAGCTTACCATTTGCCTTCACCGGAGTCTCTCCATCTTTAATCTTTACCGGCATATGACCGTTGATGATATGGGAACTTCTGCAAGGCAGACCAAAATCTTCCAGAATCCGGTCACACACTTCCTCACTCTGGCTCAACTTATAGTAAGGATTCAAATGCTCCTTATGAGTTGCCTTTTCTGCCACAAAGTAATGTTCAAAAGTAGTCATCTTATCCTTTCCAAATACCGGCGACTTGGCTCCACACCACAAATACCACATAAAGTCCCGTGCATCCTCCTTTTTCTGGCTGCCGTCACTAAGGAAATACGCCTTGTGAATCTGCTCTCCGATATAATCCATCAGAGCCCTTCCAGACAACGCCTCCCCATCACAGATCATCTCTTCAAAACTCCCGTCAGCCCGCATGGGGATACAGCCATGGTACAACAGATTTCCGTTGTAGCATTTATAGAGAGCCCCATGGGAGTAGAGAAAGCGGATATGTTTGTGAAGCAAATCACTGTGCCGAAAACTTAACACAAGCGTATTAAGGAGCTCCTCCTCTTCTTTGGTCAGCTGCAAAGGGCAAGTCGGGTCGATAGTGGGAAACTCCATATCCAGCATTGGATACCTGTTATCTCCAATAGCCACCGTACCCTCATGATAATCGATCGCTTCCAGAAGAAGCCTGTCTTCCATCTTATACTCAGGATGACGCTTGATAATCTGCCCTTCCACTTTGAACTGAATTACTGCTATCGCCTTGTGCATCTTGGCTGCCAGCCCTGGATCCACAGCATCGCAGATATTCTGGTCGAGAATCTTTGGGATAAACCGCTCACATGGGTCGTCCCGGTACGTCTTTGCCGCAAACATGGACAATGCACGCAGATTGATTCCGTAACCGTCCTCCAGCACATCAAAACTGTTATAGCTGATTGCGATACGCAGCACGTTGCAGACACAGGCAGAATTTCCTGTTGCTGCCCCCATCCAGGAAATATCATGATTCCCCCATTGAATATCCACATCATGAAACTGCATCAGTTCATTCATAATAATATCAGCACGAGGTCCCCTGTCAAAAATATCTCCAATAATGTGCAGATTATCGATTGTCAAATTTTGGATTAACTCGCACAGCGCCACAATAAACTTGTCCGCTACCTGCGTTTCAATAATGGAGTGGATAATCTCCTGATAATACACACGTTTATTCTCATCATTATAATCCACATGGAGAAGCTCATCGATAATATAGGCAAACTCTTTCGGCATCTTTTTTCGTACCTTGGAGCGAGTGTACTTAGAAGACACCTCTCTGCAAATCTGAACCAGACGGTTCATGGTAATGCGCTGCCAATCTCCGGTATCTCTCCCCTCCTGAGCCAGTCGTGCAAGATTCCGATCTGGATAATAGATTAAATTTGCCAGCTCCATCTGTGCATCCTCAGGTATAATATGCCCAAAAGTTTCTCTGATTTTCTCACGGATAATACCGGAAGCGCTGCGGAGCAGATAAATGAATGCCTCATACTCCCCATGCAGGTCGCTGAAAAAGTACTCCGTTCCCTTCGGCAGACTGCAGATTGCCATCAAATTGATAATCTCACTGGAAGCTGCTTTCAGGCTGGGATACTCACGCGCCAATAATTTCAAATATGCCAAGTCTCTCATAAATTCCCCTCTCAGGTTGCTTTCCTTTAAAAATATAGTAGCATATTATGAGATAAATGGAAAGTTCCAATCCATCGACAAAGGAGTAACCGTGGGAACCTTCTTATTCCTACCTGTCTCTGTCATATTCCTCCACTCCCTGCCATAGACTAATAGCAACCCTGTCTTATGCTGTGGGAGGTTTTTATGATGAAAATAAAGAAATTTTTGAAAAACGCCGCATCTGCACCAAGCGGCGTTCTTTTTCTGATTGGAATAGAGTCTTTTGTACTGGCCATGCTGCTCTTGGCCCTGGTATACCCCCAGGTGCTGCAACATCTTCCGTCCTGGGACTATTCATCCCAGACTGTAGCCAGCTCATCTGACGCAAAAAAATATATCAAATGGGTTGATTTTGATGTGACAAACGAAGCGCTGCGCCAGGCGTTGCGCTATGATGTGGACAGCTATACTACCGATCAACATTATTCCTGGATTGAGCTTCTTGCCTACCTGGGAGCACGCTACGGCGGTGATTTTTCCCGCTATAAAGCATCTGACATGCAGGCGCTGGTTCAAAAGCTTGCCGAAGGAAGCACCATGGCTTCTCTTACCTCAGATATGAAATATTACAACTATTATCTTGAGGCGTACACCGCCGTTCTGGGCGGCATGGTGGGCACCTACGATATCCAGATTCCAGATGAACAAACTGGTGAGCCGGTTTGGGTCACCAAGTATGGGCTGAAGGCCTTTTCCCCCATCGCAAAGAATTACCCATACAATGAATTTGACGATTTTGGTGTTGCCCGCAGCTATGGTTTTAAACGACAGCATCTGGGGCATGACATGATGGGACAGGTGGGAACGCCTGTTATCGCTGTGGAATCGGGCTATGTAGAAGCAATCGGCTGGAATCAGTATGGCGGCTGGCGGCTGGGAATCCGCAGTTTTGATAAAAAACGGTATTACTACTACGCTCACCTCAGAAAAAACTATCCATATCATAAAACTCTAAAAGAAGGAAGTATTGTACAGGCAGGCGATGTAATCGGCTACCTGGGACGAACCGGATACAGCCGCACCGAAAATACAAATAATATTAACGAGCCACATCTTCATTTTGGCTTACAGCTTATTTTTGATGAATCACAAAAAGAAGGAAATAATGAAATCTGGATTGACTGTTACCAACTGGTACAATTCCTTAACTTAAACCGCTCAGAAACCATAAAGAATCAGGATACAAAAGAGTATTACCGGGTATGGCAAATGAAAGACCCCGCCATTCCTGGCGGGGCTGCCGAGCAAAATATTAATTCTGCTCCTTCCTCCTGATTCCTTTCAACTATGTTAATCTGTTTTTGCCGCACCGCTCTGGTCCAGAATCGTTCCATCCGGAGCGGTGGTGTTTGCCAGCATCTCCCCGGTTTCTACACAGTAATACCGCTTTCCTGACCAGTCAATCCAACCAGTCTTCATGTAGCCTTCCTCATCGAAGTAATACCAGAGACCGTCGATTTGCTCCCAGTTATTTTGTGTAAAGCCACCATCACTATGCTGATACCACCAGCCTCTGTCATTTTTAATCCACTGACCGGATACAGGAGGCGCGGGCATGTCACCTGCCTGATTTGTGCGAATCAGCACTGCCTGCTCATCAGAGATATGGACAGCAGCAGATTCGGCCCATTCTCCTTTTTCAGACAAGTTTATCTTATTTACAGGACGTACCTTGACATGATAAGTGCCCCCGCGGGTGATAACATCCCGCAGATTGTAATATGAATTCGTTGTGGTCAGATAGTTGGAGCCCACTGCAGTGCCATTACGATATACACGCAGTTCATAGCTCCCGGCTCCCCTCACATCACTCCAGCTTACAAAGCCATTATCCGTCAAAGTTACTGCTGACTGGTCACCAACCTTCTCTGTCAAAGAAGGAAGCTTTACCGTTAGTTTCAACGTCTCAGCAGTATCCTGCTTCGTTGCTTTCACATAGGTAGCTCCATTTATCTTTACTGCACTTGCCGTTGTCAGCGAAAAATAGTAGCCCTCATCCGCATGAAGATAGATGCTGATTGTGGGAGTATCACTCTCTACCCACTCAAATCCCACATTCTCTACCTCATAATAGTCATAAGAATATTTTCCGCTTTTCACGGTCACTTCAACACTCTCGTTTCCAAATTTTGTCCCAGGTTCGATTTCAGCCTTTACACTGATATTAATTGAGTTTATTTTCTTTCTGCTTGCTGCCATCACCGGAATCGCAGCCAGACCCATAACCAGAGCCGTCATCATTAATAATCCAGCTATCTTTTTCCCCAATTTCAATATACGTTCCTCCATTTCTTCACTCATCACTCTTGTTCTGCTTACCTTTACTTCAACTTTATTACATTACTTTCTGTCTGTCAAGTAGCTTTCCAAATTTGTAAACTCTCTCCAAAAATCGTAAGAAAGAATTATGTTTCCTAGAATAAAGAATCTGGCTTGCCGGACTCTCGCACCGGAGAGCGGTTGCCGCAGCAACTATTTTCCCTGAGCGCGAAGTGCGCCTCCCCCGGAGGACTTTGCTTTACAGGACGTAATTTCCTATAAAATAAAACAAAAAAACCGACATCATATAAAAATATAATGCCGGTTTCCCTTTTCAATGTACTTACATAGGCTGTCTTCTCTGGACAATTACTTTGCATAGTCAATCGCACGAGATTCCCGGATAACATTGACCTTAATCTGACCGGGATATTGTAATTCATCCTCAATGCGTTTAGAAACATCACGTGCCATCAGCACCATATCATCATCGCTCACCTGATCAGGCACTACCATAATCCTGACCTCACGACCTGCCTGGATTGCAAAAGATTTTTCTACTCCCTTAAAGGAGTTTGTAATCTCCTCCAACTGTTTCAACCTGTTCGTATATGTTTCCAGCGTCTCACGCCTTGCCCCAGGCCTCGCTGCGGAAATTGTATCTGCAGCATGCACCAGGCATGGAATCAGACCCTGTGGCTCAACATCGCCATGATGAGATTCCACCGCATTAATTACTGTTGCAGACTCCTTATATTTTCTACAAAGATCTGAACCAATCTGCACATGGGAACCTTCTATCTCATGGTCAATGGATTTACCAATATCATGTAACAAACCAGCGCGTTTTGCCAAACGGACATCCACACCAATCTCAGCCGCCAAAAGACCAGAAAGATGCGCAACTTCAATAGAATGTTTCAACGCATTCTGTCCATAACTGGTTCTGAATTTCATCCTTCCCAAAAGCTTCACCAGCTCCGGGTGAATGCCGTGGATACCCACCTCGAGAGTCGCGTTCTCGCCTTCCTCCCGCATATTAGCTTCTACTTCCTTTCGCGCCTTCTCCACCATCTCCTCAATTCTGGCCGGATGAATACGTCCGTCCACAATCAAACGCTCTAAGGCAATTCTTGCAACCTCACGCCGAACCGGATCAAATCCTGACAATATTACCGCCTCAGGAGTATCATCAATAATCAGCTCAACACCAGTCATCGTCTCAAGAGTACGGATATTTCGTCCCTCTCGTCCGATAATACGTCCCTTCATCTCATCATTGGGCAGCTGTACCACAGACACCGTTGTCTCAGCTACATGATCCGCTGCACACCTCTGGATAGCAGTAACTAAATACTCCTTTGCTTTCTTATCAGCCTCTTCTTTTGCCTTGTTTTCCAGTTCCCTGATCATCTTGGCAGTGTCATGCTTGACCTCTTCCTCAACAGATCGGAGAAGATACTCTTTGGCCTGTTCGGAGGTTAAACCGGAAATGCGCTCCAGTTCCTGTATCCCCTTTTCCTGCAATGCCTCTACCTCAGCATTCTTTTTGTTCAGGGTCTCCTCCCGGGATGCGATTGCCGCTTCCCGTTTTTCCATGTTCTCTGCTTTTTTGTCTAAATTTTCTTCCTTGCTCAGTACACGCCGCTCATAGCGCTGAAGCTCAGCTCTTCGTTCCTTCGTCTCTTTATCCAGCTCATTCTTAGTCCTTAAGGACTCTTCCTTCGCCTCCAGGAGAGCTTCTCGCTTCTTTGTCTCTGCCGTCTTTAACGCTTCATCTATTATTTCCCGGGCTTTTTCTTCTGCGGTCCCAATCTTGCCTTCATATGTCTTTTTCCGATGGGTAATCGCAACTCCCCAGGTAATAGGCGCCACAACACACAGTGTTATAACTACTGCTATTATCGTTGACACAGGAGCACCTCCTTATTTAATTTTCATTGTACAATAATACAACACTTCAATTTTAAACTGTTTTGTACATTATGTCAAGCATCTTAGCTCTTTACCCCAGCCCTTTCAGACAGAATTGCCTCCTCAGCATCCATCCGTCTCACAAAGCCTGTCCATTACCCGTTGGATCGACTCATAGGAAAACCCTTTTCTTGCAAGCGCCCCTGTCAGCTTCCCACAGGCAGCCCAATCCACTGTATGTTCCGATCCATATCCCTTTTTTAAAAGAAACGCCTGAATCTGACCGTCCTCATCTACTGGCGTATCCATCAGGCACTCCTCAATAATCTGGCGGGAAACTCCTCTCTTCTCCAAATCATAGCGTATCTGACGCACACTCTTTCTGGAAGAAGAAACGCGGATATACCTTGCAGCATAATCCGCGTCGTTGATATAACCATACGCTTTCAAAAAAGTGAGCGCTTCCTCAATCTCTGTTTCCTTGTACTCCCGCTCCAGAAGCTTCCGGCGCATGTCACTCTCTGTCCGATCCTGATATTCCAGTAAAAAGAGGGCACACTCCCTGGCAGACTTATTTTGTCTCATTTTCCACGTTATCCTCCTTCGACACAACCGCGCCTCCCTGTAAGCCATGCAGCTCTCTCACCTTTGCCTCTACCTCGGCATACACCTCAGGATGCTCCTTCAGATAAATCTTCGCATTCTCACGTCCCTGTCCTATCTTTACCCCATTGTAAGCATACCACGCTCCGCTCTTATCAATTACATTGTCCTTAGCCGCCAGATCCAGAATATCGCCCTCCCTGGAAATACCCTGGCCAAACATAATATCAAACTCAGCCTCCTTAAACGGCGGTGCAATCTTATTTTTCACCACTTTCACGCGAACATGATTTCCAATAACCTCTCCACCCTGTTTAATGGATTCGACTCTGCGCACATCCAGACGGACAGAAGCATAAAATTTGAGTGCACGTCCTCCGGTAGTTGTCTCCGGATTACCAAACATAACACCTACCTTTTCACGCAGCTGGTTAATAAAAATCACGGTACAGTTATATTTATTGATAATTCCCGTCAGCTTCCTCAGCGCCTGAGACATCAGGCGCGCCTGCAGTCCCACATGGGAATCCCCCATCTCTCCGTCAATCTCAGCTTTCGGAACCAGTGCGGCCACAGAATCGACAATTACAATATCCACCGCACCGGAGCGTACCATTGTCTCAGTAATCTCCAACGCCTGCTCCCCGTTATCCGGCTGAGAGATATAGAGATTATCAATATCCACTCCGATATTCTTCGCATATACCGGATCAAGCGCATGCTCAGCATCAATAAATCCTGCAATCCCGCCTCGCTTCTGCACCTCAGAGATAATATGAAGCGCCACGGTAGTCTTACCGCTGGACTCCGGTCCATAAATCTCAATCACGCGGCCCTTCGGTATTCCTCCCAGTCCCAGTGCAATATCCAGACTGACAGAGCCAGTGGGAATGGTCTCAATATTTATATTTTTTCCCGAATCCCCAAGCTTCATAATCGAGCCTTTTCCGTAAGATTTCTCAATCTGTGTAATTGCAGCATCCAGCGCTTTTAACTTATCATCTTTATTCATCGTATCCTCCAAACGAACAAATGTTCTCTCCTTGTTCTAATCATAGTATAATTCCACTAAATTGTCAACTTATTTTTCAGTTATAATGCCGACTTTTATAACGGCATATCCACAATATATCTTATCCGGGATTCTGGCGATATGCCGGACATCAGGCTGAACTGCCTGTGGAATTGCCACTTTATTGTAACACAGGCTATCTGCACTGTCAAATGTAAAACAAAGAAAAAGCCCTGCGCTGTGATGGGGCGCAGGGTTCATCTTTTTCTAGGATTTCGATTTTCAAAAAAGGATTAAGGATTCCAATAATTGTATCTTTCTATGGTTTTAGTATATCACACTCACCTGGAAAAAGTTTGTATATTATTTAAATAGATTCTGAAGAAATTATTAAGATTCTGACCGTCAATCCAATCCCTATTATAGAATACCCTATTAGTAAAATCAGAGAAACAGGTATCTTTTGTGAATCAGGCAAAAATTGAGGTTCACGGGTATGAAGCATTTGGCTTTACCGGAAAAGGAGTCGGTGTTGCTGTGCTGGATACGGGCTGTTTCCCCCATGAGGATTTAAGGGAGCATATTGCTGCTTTCTCCGACTTCGTACAGCAAAGACCAAACGCCTATGACGATAATGGACACGGTACCCATGTGTGCGGCATCATAGCAGGGAACGGGCTGGCAAGTGGTAAGCGCTATTGTGGTATTGCACCTGACTGTCATCTGATTCCCGTGAAAGTTCTTGATAAACGGGGGAATGGTTTTGCTTCTGACGTGCTCGCAGGTCTTCGCTGGGTTCGCGAACAGCGCGACATCTATAATATCCGCATCGTCAATATTTCTGTGGGCTCTTTTTCCCGCAAAAACATGAGTGAGAATTCAGCGCTGGTTCGTGGCGTCAACGAAACCTGGGACGCCGGTCTTGTGGTAGTAGTTGCTGCCGGAAACATGGGACCGGGCCGCGGAACCATCACCACCCCCGGCATCAGCAGGAAGGTAATCACAGTGGGCTGCTCCGACGACCACAAAGAGGTCAATGTAATGGGAAACCGCATGATTGATTATTCCGGAAGGGGGCCCACTGTCTCGTGTATCTGCAAGCCAGATGTAGTCGCTCCCGGCGCCTCCATTATCAGTTGCTCCAACCGGTACGGAAAATATGCCTGCAAAAGCGGAACCAGCATGGCCACACCTTTTGTCTCCGGAGCGCTTGCACTTTTGCTGGAAAAGTATCCCGAAATGAATAACCGCGATGTAAAACTATGGCTGCGGGAACATGCCGTGGATATAGGGCTGCCCAGAAATCAGCAGGGATGGGGTCTTTTGGACATCAATCATCTGCTTCAATAAATAGAAACATAATAAGATGACGCGTCTGCCGGCGCGCCATCTTTCCTGATACATAATATTTATTTTACAACAACTTGTCTACCAGCGCCGTCAATCCGTCTTCCAACGCTTCAGACTTTGCATCAGCATCTTCTAAGGAACTGCCCTTCACACCGTAGTAAAATTTAATTTTGGGCTCGGTGCCGGAAGGTCTCACGCACAGCCATGCGTTGTCATCCATATCGTAATACAAAACATTAGAAGCCGGGAGCCCGGTAGGCTTCATTTCACCAGTAGCCATATCCTTTACGGTATCCATCTTGTAATCACGGGCGGAGAGCACTCTACAGCCACCTACTTCTTCCGGTGGATTAGCCCGGAAAAATTCCATAATGGACTGAATCTTTTCCAAACCTTCAATGCCTGATAATCCGACGGATTTCACCGCATCTTTGTAATAGCCGTACTTCTCATATATCGCCACCATCGCATCCCAAAGTGTCATATTTTTTGTCTTATAGTATGCTGCAGCTTCACATAGAGCCGCTGTGGCGGAAACTGCATCCTTATCCCGGGCATAAGTACCAATCAGACAGCCATAGCTCTCCTCCATGCCAAACATATAATGACCCTCGCCAGTCTGCTCATTTTTTAAAATCTGCTGGCCAATCCACTTAAAACCGGTCAGGCACTCAACCAGATTACAATGATAGCCGGCTGCAACTGCGTCGATTAAGTTGGTGCTGACGATAGACTTCACCACCTGGCCGTCTGAGGGAATCGCATTTTGCGCTGCCTTCTGACTCAGCACATATTCGCATAACAGAGAGCCTGACATATTTCCAGTCAGAGGAATATAATCACCGGATTTGGCATCTCTCACATACACACCCAAACGATCCGCATCCGGGTCCGTTGCCAGAAGCAAATCTGCATTCTTCTCCTTCGCCAGCTTCAGTCCAAGTGTAAACGCCTCTTCTGCCTCGGGATTCGGATAACCCACCGTAGGGAAATCCCCGTCAGGAAGCTCCTGCTCCGGAACCACATATACATGTGTAAATCCAATTTCATGAAGCACTCTCCGAACCGGAATATTGCCGGTTCCATGAAGCGGCGTATACACAATTTTAATGCTGTCCTGCATCTTATTGATTGCGTCCTGATTCACCACCTGAGCCTTCACATTTGCAATATATTTATCGTCAATCTCCGCACCAATCACCTTATAAAGCCCCATCGCTTTTGCCTCAGAGGCGCTCATAGTCTTGACGGTAGAGAGATCTTCAATTGCAAGAACCTCCTCAGTCACTCCTTTATCATGAGGCGGAGTAAATTGTGCGCCATCCTCCCAATATACTTTATAACCGTTGTACTCCGGCGGATTGTGGCTGGCTGTCACGTTAATACCGGCAATACAGCCCAGCTCACGCACTGCAAAGGATAACTCCGGAGTCGGGCGGAGCGACTCAAATTTATAAGCTATAATTCCGTTGGCCGCCAGAGTGCGGGCCGCCTCGTCCGCAAATTCCGGGGACATGCGGCGGGAGTCATACGCAATAGCAACGCCCCTGTCTGTGCCCCCTTGTTTGATGATATAATTTGCGAGTCCCTGTGTTGCACGGCGAACCACATAAATATTCATGCGGTTGATACCTGCTCCGATAATACCGCGCAGTCCCGCAGTGCCAAATTCCAAATCCATGTAAAAACGCTCTTTAATCTCGTTCTCATCATCTGCAATTCCCCTCAGCTCCTTCTTTGTCTCCTCATCAAAATAAGGATTAGAGAGCCATTCCCGGTAAATCTTCATGTAATCCTTCATAAAAACACCCCTCCTGTATGGTTTTACCCTGGCTCCGCAGCTTTCAGGGCATCATTTGTGCTAATTATAATATAAACATACCCCAAAATCTACTCTTTTATTTTTGCCAGGAACTGATTTCTGCTCTCCTGCTGGGCTTCCAGAAGTTTCAGCTTCTCCACATTTTTTGCCGGTATCCATGCCTTGTTGGCATTATTATAATAATTCAACTGTTTCCAATACTTTTCCGGGTACAAAAACAAATAGTACAGACATTCCCGATCCTCTCCATCAATAGGCAGCACCTGATCATAGCTGTCTATCATAGCCAATCCCAACTGCTCGTTCCATCCGTGTTTCTCCATCACCTTACGCATAAATCGATACAAATCCGCCATCTGGCTTCCCAGATGCATCTGATTGAATTCAATAAATGCCGTATCCCGGTTTCCGATTAACACATGATGCTGATCCAAATCTCCATGACATAAAAAAAGCCGGTCTCGTCCCTGTTTTTTCCCAAGTAACTCTAACCCTTCCTGTGCCTCCAGCGCCTGCCTGTAAAATTCGTCAAAGTCCTGTATCACGCACAGCTCAAACTCACTTTTCTTCCGTTTATTACTGATAAATGTCCTCACTCGCTTCATCTCGCGGCTGTGACGTTTCATCTCTTCCGCAAGCCCAGGCGGCATTGTAGAGCCCAGACTCCATTCATCCCTCCAGGCAATTCCCCGGAGCGCCCGGTGAAGTCTCCCAATTTCCCTGACACAGCTTAAAACTTCCCGGTTGTCCTTCAAATTGCACTCCCTGTCTGTAAACCAATCTTTCAGAATATATTTTGTGCCGTCCAAAGCTGCGGCGATTAATTCCCCATCCCGGTTACGGACATACTGATCCACTGACTGTATTCCCTGGTTTTTCAGCTCTTTTAAAACTTCCTCCTCAAATTCCAGACGCTTTAAAGTTCCTCGATATTCTTTCAGCAGTTTCATCCCGTCTGGACGCTCACAAATCCATGCGCCTCTTCCGCGCCGGACCTTCTCAGTCTCCACTTCATACTGCTGCAAAACTTCCAAATAACTGTCGTTCAAACCCACCCCTCCACTCTTTCGCTCACCGGCTACTTCCAGAGTATGAGAGAAAATCCATAAATATGTGCAGCCAGCAGCAGGTCATCTGCAAAACATCTCAATCAGAAACTTCCTGTCATTATCCTCGGGATATTCCAGAACGTGCTCCAGCATCTGGTTCAGCAATGTCCCCATCGCCTTTCCCGGCTTCACACCTGCTTCTATCAGATCCTGACCTTTTACCTCCAACTCCTTAAGGCACAGACAATCTCCATCTTCCCTGATTTGTGCTGTCAGACAACGGATTTCAGATCCATAACCATTCAATTCCATAAGGGTATCCCACACCTCCGGCTCCATGCGGCTCATGGCACGGCGTACAGCCGCGGGCTCATGGGGAATACAGACCCCGGACCATGCCACCAGGGTTCTCACCTTTCTAATTGTATCATTGTCCAGTTTTAAGTCCTTGAGCACCCTCACAGCAGTATCTTCTGCCGAACACCGCAAAAATGCCGCCCACCGCACATACTTTACTGACGGAAGCGCGGCAGGAATCTTAACATTTTTATAGTCCAGCCTTGCAAATGCCGGGGATACATAAGCCTCAATTCCCGCCTCATATACCTCCAGAATCTTTTTTGGGTGTTCAGAGCAGAGGAGCTTGGTAAGTTCCACCTGTATCCGCTCTTTACTCACCTTTTCAAGGTTTGGAGCAATTTTCAAAACCGCCTGTTTTGTTTTATCCTCTATGACAAACCCCAACTGGGCCGAAAAACGAATTGCCCGGAGAATTCGGAGCGCATCCTCCGTAAACCTCTCCACAGCGTCCCCAACACAGCGAATGATTCCTCGCTCCAAATCCTCCATGCCGCCGAAAGCATCTACGATTCCTGTTTCATGGCTGTATGCCATGGCATTAATCGTAAAATCACGACGCTTTAGATCCTCCAAAAGCTCAGAAGTAAACTCTACCTGCTTTGGATGGCGTCCATCCTCATACTCCCCGTCAATCCGATAGGTAGTTACCTCATAACCCGCCCGATTCACCATAACTGTAACCGTTCCATGCTGAATCCCTGTGTCAATTGTCCGCCGGAACAGCGCTTTAACTTGCTGAGGGCGGGCGGAGGTGGTAATATCCCAGTCCTCCGGCTCCCGTCCCAGAAGCGTATCCCGGACACATCCCCCTACCGCATATGCCTCAAATCCTGCGCACTTCAGTTTTCCAATGATCTCCTCCACCTGAACCGGCATCTGAATCTGCATCATTTTCAGCTTCCTCTCTTAATATGCTCTGCCCCAGTATACCATCTTTTTCGCCGGTCTGCCACAGCACACACATTTATCTGAAAGCGATTCCTGATTGAATGGCATACAACGGGACGTGGCTGCAGTGTCTTCTTTAATTTTGTCCTCACATGCCTGATCACCACACCACATTGCCTTCACAAACCCCGGCTTCTCATTGATAGTCTTTACAAAGCTTTCGTAATCAGCCGCCTCATAGGTATGTGCGTCACGGTGCGTCCTCGCCCGCTCCAGCATATCCTTCTGAACCGTATCAAGAAGCTCTCCCACCTTTGCTTCCAACTGGTCAAGGGACACCGTCATTTTTTCGTGGGTGTCACGGCGCACTAACACTGCCTCATTATTCTCCATATCCCTTGGTCCAATCTCCACCCGCACAGGAATTCCACGCATTTCAGACTCACTGAACTTCCACCCCGGGCTCTTATCAGAATCATCCACCTTTACGCGGAAGCCGGAAAGCGCGTTCTTCATCTCAAACGCCTTATCCAGCACACCCTCCTTCTGCTGCTGAACCGGGACAATCACCACCTGAACAGGCGCGATTCTCGGCGGCAGCACAAGACCATTATTGTCACCGTGAACCATAATAATGGCTCCAATCATACGGGTGGTCATACCCCAGGAGGTCTGATGGACATACTGGAGGGAATTGTCCTTGGCCGCATACTGGATTCCGAACGCCTTTGCAAATCCGTCTCCAAAATTATGGCTGGTGCCTGACTGCAGCGCCTTGCCGTCGTGCATCAAAGATTCAATGGTGTAGGTCGCCTCCGCACCCGCGAACTTCTCCTTGTCCGTTTTCTGTCCGCGCACCACCGGAATTGCCAGTACCTCTTCACAGAAATCCGCATATACATTCAGCATCTGAATGGTTCGCTCCTCGGCCTCCTTTGCTGTGGCATGGGCCGTGTGTCCCTCCTGCCACAAGAACTCTCTGGAGCGAAGGAACGGACGGGTTGTTTTCTCCCATCTCACCACGGAGCACCACTGGTTATATACCTTTGGAAGATCCCGATAGGAATGAATGTCTCTTGCATAAAAATCACAAAACAGCGTCTCGGAGGTCGGACGCACACACAGGCGTTCCTGCAGTGGATCCAGTCCGCCGTGAGTCACCCACGCTACCTCAGGCGCAAAGCCCTCTACATGATCTTTCTCCTTCTCAAGAAGACTTTCCGGGATAAACAGCGGCATATACACATTCTGCACACCCGTCTCCTTAAAGCGGCGGTCCAGCTCATTTTGAATATTCTCCCAGATTGCATAGCCAGCCGGTTTAATCACCATACACCCCTTCACGCTGGCATAATCACACAGCTCTGCTTTCTTCACCACATCTGTGTACCATTGAGCAAAATCTTCATCCATTGAGGTAATCGCTTCCACCAGTTTCTTATCCTTCGCCATAACCAACTCTCCTCTTTCTTTAAAATATAAAAGCCATCCAGTCCCTGCCACTTTCTCAAATGACAAGGGACCGAATGACCAGATAAATTCGGCGGTACCACCCTGATTAGCCTCCCTGCTCGGAAACTCACTCCGTTTCCCGTTAACGCCGGAAGCTACGCCGCAGTTCGCTGCGGGACTCCAGGATCGGTTCAGCTTCCATTGACACTGAGAGCTTCGCACCAGACAGCTCCCTCTCTGTATGTGTATAGAAACTTACTATTTCCCTTCACAGCCTTTTCTTATAGACAGACATACGTCCGTATGCTTGATTCTACGCCATTTCCCACACTTTGTCAAGACAATCCCGCCCATATTTCCGATGGTGTTGACTTCAGATAAACGATGCCTGCACCGCACTCACTGCGCCACAGCAGATAGACTGCCTATGTACTTCTTCTGATGGACAGCGAGCAGGTTACTGACCACAAGCGCCTGGTACAGCTTGTCTTCAGATGTTCCGAAAATTCCGTTAATCGCTGTCTGGAAGAAGCTTAACGCGTATCATAAGCTGCCTGATAAAACTCCCCTCTGGAAGCTGTATGTCATCCACATGGGTCTGATCAGGCAAATCCCCGCCCTCCTCAAGCTCCACACAAATCCAGTTATACGCCGCCTCCTTCGCCTCATCAATGGCATCCTCCAAGTCAGGTCCGTCTGCCTCACAGCACTCCAAATCGGGAAACTCCACATGAAACCCTTTGTCATCCTTATGTGGTGTAAACACTGCAGGATAAGTAAATGTCATTATCTCATTCTCCTTCTTCTTTGTCATTATTGACATTATACGATAATTCCACCAAATCTTCAATTAATAACAGCGCCATCGGTCCTAAAAACAGACCTATAATCCCGAAAAGCTGCAATCCCACATAAATTGCTATCAGAGTCTCCAGCGCTGACAGTCCCACCTGATCTCCCATCAGCTTCGCTTCCAATGTCTGACGCAGAAAATAGCAGATTAAATAAATAACAAGAATGATCAGCCCTCTCCAGAACTTTCCCCTCAAAAACAGAACCACTGCCCATGGAATCAGTACCGTCCCAGTCCCAAATACCGGAAGCGCATCTACCAGACCAATCCCTATTCCCATCAGGATACTATACGGATTCCCTATCAGCCACAAACCAACCGTACAGATGCCGGTGGTCAGCAGCATAATAATCCCCTGGGTCTTTAACCAGGCATTGGCAACAATTTTCAGCCTCCGTCCAATAACAGCAAACTCCCGGTGAAAAGATGAGGCTGCACACCGCCTTTTCCATCGGTCAGCCTCCTGAAGGCACAGCCCAACGGAAACCAGCATCAGCACGGAAACCACTAAAACCTCCACTCCCCATCGGAATGCAGAAACCGAGTTTGTCATCAGATAAGGCATGGCAGCGCCCTTTAATGTATCAAAAAGCCCCTTCAGCATATCCCGGGCTAAAAGCACCAGTACATTTGCTTTCAGGCACAATATATTCTCCAAATCATGGCACACATTCGTCAGCCAGCGATCCAGCACATCAATCCATACCGGCAGCCGTTCCATAAAAAGGCTCAGCTCTGCCAAAAGCCGTCTGCCGCCCAGATAACAGCCCAATAACGACAGCGCTGCAAATACCACCAGCTCCGCCACTCCCGCCAGACCGATAGGAAGATGGCGGTACACTCCCTTCACTTTGATACGCAGATGGTCTGAAAGCCACCGGGCAGACGGGCGCAAAATCGCTGACAATGCCCATGCCAGTAAAAAGGGAATCACAGGCGGCAGCAGAAAACGGAAACTCCCGTACACTGCGCCTGCAATCCCCAAAATCAATAATATTTTCTTCAGTTTCTTTTCTGGCTTACCCATGGACTCACCCGTTTCTGATTAGTACTTCCTTTGTACGAAATCTAGTTTATCCATGGCATTCTAGAAATATTCAGGCTTTTTCAACCAGTAAAATCCATTCCGCCCGCAAATTGGTGTTAACTCAGAAAAGAGCTACATCATCATAACTGCGCCCGGTCCCAGCGGAAGTCCAAACACCATCCACACTACCAATAGCAGTGTCCAGCCAATCAGAAAAAGTATGCTGTAAGGCAGCATGGTAGAAATCAGAGTTCCGATACCAGAGTTTTCATCATATTTCTTTGCGAACACCACAATCATGGCAAAGTAGGTCATAAGCGGCGTAATCAGGTTTGTACAGGAATCACCGATACGGTATGCCACCTGAGTAAGCTCCGGTGAGTAGCCAAGCAGCATGAACATTGGGACGAACACCGGTGCAAGAATCACCCACTTGGCAGACGCGGAGCCCATCACCAAATTGATAAGCGCTGAAAACAGGATAAAACTTACCATCAATACAGGCCCGCTCACCCCAGTGCTCTCCAGGGCTTCTGCACCCTTTAGGGCAAGCACGGATCCTAATCCTGTATAGTTAAAATAGCTGATGAACTGTGCTGCCACAAAGGTAAGGGCGATATAACTGCCCATGGTTTCCATATTTGCTCCCAGTTGAGCACACACATCCTTCTCATTCTTGTAAACTCCGGTGATTCTTCCATACACCACAGATGGAACAAAAAACAAAAATGCCAGCAAAAGAACCAGCCCGTCCATAAACGGAGCATTTGATATCAGGCTTCCTGTATCCGGATTCCTCAAAAAAGAATTTCGTGGCAGAGCCAACACCGCAACTGCCGCAACCAATGCCAAAAGCGTTATATTTGCAAACAAAAGCGCTTTTTTCTCCCTCGGGGAGAGCGATGTCACTGACGATGGGCTTTCACCCTGCATCGCCGCGCTTTTAGTTGCCGTGGCGGCAGACAATCTCGGCTCCACAATCTTATCTGTCACAAAAGTTCCAAGTATCACAATCACAAATGTAGATGCTATCATAAAATACCAGTTAGCTGCAGGATCCACCACATAGGAAGGATCCACCATGTGCGCCGCCTCTGTGCTGATTCCTGCCAGCATCGGGTCAAGCGCCCCTATCAGGAGATTAGCCGAAAACCCTCCCGACACCCCAGCAAACGCCGCTGCCAGACCAGCCATCGGATGTCTGCCGTATGCCATAAATATTACCGCTCCAAGAGGCAGCAGAACCACATATCCCACATCAGTTGCCACATTAGACATAACCCCCAAAAACACCAGCATCGGGGTCACAATCGCCGCCGGCGTCACCCCTACCGCCTTCTTCATCAGGGCAGACAGATAGCCGCTGCCCTCAGCACAGCCTACGCCCAGCATAGTTACCAGCACCACCCCCACAGGTGCAAAGCCTGTAAAGTTACTCACTGCGCTGGTAAGCATATAAACCAAGCCATCCCGGTTCATCAGGCTGACAACCGAGACTGTGCGCTCCGAGACCTCCATTGTTTTTACATCTATCATCTCTCCAGAAGCGGATACACCAAGAGCTGCGCACACTCCTGAAAGCAGCACTATCCCTGCCGCCAGAATAGCAAATATGGTGATTGGATGGGGGAGTCTGTTTCCCGCGGCTTCCACTACATTTAAAAAGCGGGCAAACCAGGTCAGTTTCTGTTTTTTTACTGAGTTATTGTTCATTTTTTGCCTCCACTTGTTTTAGTTTTACTGGATTTACAGCCTTTTCATAACCCAAACATTTTTCTGTCGGCATTAATTATAAGAAAAAAATCCACACGCTGTCAACCGATGGAGAGAAACTGCCAGACATTGCATATTATGGACTGGCATCCCATCATTTTTAATTTTTTCTTTGCCGGGAAAATTGCCGCCACAGCTCTCCGTCCGGACAATACTCAAAATTCATGGGTTTTCCACTGACAGGATGACGGAACAAAAGTCTGTGTGCCGCAAGCGCAACATTAACATGACTTCCTTTAAAGGACGGATTATATCGGTTATCCCCCCACAGGGGAAGTCCGTGTTCCGCCATCTGCACCCGAATCTGGTGATGGCGTCCAGTCCCCAGAGTAATTGCGGCTAAGGTCAAAAGTCCATATGGCTCTATCTCCCTGCTGTCAAGTGCACAGCAGGTAAGCTCTGCACGCTTCGCTCCAGTTATCCCCATATCTACCACTCGGGAAACGTTCTCTTTCCCATCCTTCAACATGTAATCCACATATTTTTCCACAATATTCACAGGTTTTCCACATAAAATGGCAAGATATTCCTTTTCTACTGCACGATTTGCCATTTGTCGGCTTAATGCAGATGCAGATTTTTTGTCTTTGGCATATACTAAAATACCGCTTACCGGCTTGTCCAGCCTATGAATCACTCCTACATAAGGCTCTTCGCTTTTTTTAGACAATTTGTGTATATGCCTTTTGATTTCACTGACCATATCCGCCCCAAATCCCCGGGCAGACTGGGACTCTATACCCACTGGCTTTACCACCACCATAATGTGCTCATCCTCATATAAAATATTGAGCATAAAACCATCCCCCGCCTTTCTCATTTTAATTTTTAAACTTTCCCAAAAAATCCTTGCATTTTTTCGCCCCCAGATGTATAGTATATTAAACAGTTATATATAGTTTTAAAAACTACATATGATAGTTTATATATAAAGGAGGTATTCTTATGAAATTGAAAATTAAGGATCCTGGCAGCGCCCTCACTCATTTTATAGCAATGATGCTGGCTCTCTTTGCATCCTCGCCGCTCTTAATAAAAGCGGCGCGTACTCCTGGTTATGCCCATGTGCTGGCTCTGACCATTTTCATTACCAGCATGATTCTTCTCTATGCTGCAAGCACGATTTATCATACTCTGGATATTTCCCCTAAAATAAACCAGATTTTGCGGAAAATGGATCATATGATGATTTTCATCCTGATTGCCGGGACTTACACCCCTGTCTGTATGCTGGTACTGGGGGATAAAACCGGGTGGTTTTTGCTGGCGCTGGTATGGTCAATCGCCCTTATCGGTATGATAATCAACGCCCTTTGGATTACCTGCCCGAAATGGTTTTCTTCTCTAATTTATATTGCTATGGGCTGGATCTGCGTCCTTGCATTTGGAAAGATTATCTCTGCACTTCCAAAAAGCGCATTTGCATGGCTGCTCACCGGCGGGATTATCTATACGGTTGGGGGAATCATTTACGCCCTTAAACTGCCCTTATTTAACTCCCACCACAAAAATTTCGGCTCCCATGAAATTTTTCATCTCTTCGTTATGGGTGGAAGCTTCTGCCATTATATTATGATGTATTCATTCGTGGCTTAGCAGTGCAATAAGACAGAACAGAAGGAAGGCTGAGGAAAGCTTGCTCTCCCCAGCCTTCCTTCTGTTCTGTCACGGGATAAACCCCTTACGACCGATATGCAGCGTCTGCAATCAATGCCAGTTTTTCCTTTCTCGAAAGCTGCTTTATCTCATATTCCCGCCTCATCGCCTCCTGTTTCGTGGCAAACTCTTCATAATACACCAGCGCTACCGGCAGTCTTCCTCTGGTATATTTTGCTCCTAACCCTGCATTATGGGCTGTCACCCGCTTCTCAAGACAGTTTGTCCAGCCACAGTAGAGAGTTTTATCAGCGCATTCCAATATATATGTGTAGCCCATCTCTGCTTAATTCCCCTTTATATGTAAGCAGCGCATCTGCTTGCAAGTACAGTTGCGCCACCCAGGTTGCCCTGATCTATCTGAAAGCACCAGCTGATGCGGGCTGACGTTAAGGTGCTCTTCCCGAAAAGGAATACACTCCTATATACTTATATTACACCGCTCACGCCAAAAATGTGCTTTACCAAATATCAGAGCTTATTATTTCCTCTTTTTTCTGTACTATCAGCTTTATTCCCTGGTAATTTCTTTCACAAAACCGGAATATATTACATCTTACCATAATAAAAAGCATTCGTAAACCATACATATAAGGGAAGAACCGGGTATAACCCAATCATGATGTATGCTGGCATTACCGACACAAATATGCGGGGAGTGATGGCTGTTGACCGTATTGTAGAATTATGCAAAAATAAGAACAGATAAAAGAAAGAGAGAATCTCATGGAATTCTCTCTTTTCTTGATCCCGGCAGTTAAACTGATTAGAGAAGTATTTGATGTTTTTCGACCAATTATTACATTAAAGCTGCTATGTATGACAGATAGAACGAGAAATGTGAAATTTGTGGTAGAATCGTTTTAGGCAATATGCAGGCTAAGGAACTTATGATAGAATGGGAGGAGTGAAGATATGGGATGGTTTTCCTGGCTGTTTGAAGAGGAAGAGGATCCGCCAGAGCCGCTGGTGTTAGGTGCGAAGCTGAGATGCCCCTATGGGCAGTATCCCACCTATTTGTTTGTGGATTCACCGGATATAGACATTCATGGACTGCCCCAGGC
>CANPMS010000040.1 GCA_947575275.1 uncultured Clostridium sp.
ATAAATGTAGAAAATCTCGGATTTTGCCAGGACTTTGTCTACAGTCTGAGTCAATTCATATGATAGATGAATTGACTTCAATCTTCAGATTGTCTTCCCCAGAAAAAACCGGTTTTCTTTTGGCTCCGCGCAGTGCTCCTCCAGCATTCTGACATGGGACAGAAAGTCCTCATTGTCAAAGTACTTGGCTTTTTGGGGACAGCGCCTCACACAGGCATGGCATTTGATACAGATACCCGGTACCAGGCTGCAGTCGGAGTAATCGATTGCCCCCATAGGACACACCCTGGCGCAGAGACCGCACTGATCACACTTGTCCCCATAAGTCTGAGGCTTCGCCTTGAGGAATAGCGCCGGAGTTTTGTCCGCCTTCAGTGGAGTATAATAAGGTCCAACGGGATTTCGTCCGTCTACTGTCAGACAGGACACATCCTCCGATTCCATGATGCTCCGGGCTGCCTCCCTGGCAAAGGCAGCAATCTCTTCCTTATCCTTGTGGTTAGGCCGTTCTGCTGCCAACGCTCCCGCAAAGGCATGCCGGCTGACAATCGCGGCCGCCGCGGCGGGACGGAAACCAAGCTCCTCCAGCAGAAGCTTCAGCTCCATCAACGCATCGTCAAAGCTGCGGTTCCCAAAGACGCTGATTGGCACTGCCCTGGCGCCGTTTCCCACAAGGCATCTCTCCAAATCGGGACGCAGCTTGTTGGGCACCCGACCGGCATAGACAGGAGAAGCGAGCACCACCAGATCCTCTCTGGTAAACTCATAAATTTTCTTCCGGCTGGCAGGCTGTGTCAGATTAATTTCCTGCACCGGCAGGCCCAGCTCCCTCCCAAGAGCCTCAGATACCAGCCGCATCACCGTTTTGGTTCCGCCGGTGGGACTGAAATAAAGAGCCCACAAATGATGAATACCCATACTAATCTCCTTGTTTGTTACTCTGCCCTTTGATTATGCTTTCATTCTGCGCTTATACTCCCCAATCACCGCCTGCATCGCCTCCTGTCCGGGGGCTCCGGCTGTGATGCGTTTTTCCACACATGTTTTCATGCTGATTGCATCATAGATGTCGTCCTCAAATACGGGACTGATTGTTTTATATTCTTCCAGACTCAAATCGTCCAGAGCGATTCCCTGTTTAATACATAAAAGTACCAGCTGCCCGGCTATTCCGTGAGCGTCCCGGAAGGGCACGCCGCGGTTGACCAGATAGTCTGCAACATCGGTAGCATTGGTAAAGCCGTTCCTGGCGCTTTCCTCCATAGCTTCCCTGTTAAACGTTATGGTGGAAAGCATCCCTGTAAACAGCGCCAGGCAGCTCTTCACCGTGTCAATAGCGTCAAAGGTCATCTCCTTGTCCTCCTGCATATCCTTGTTATATGCCAGGGGAATTCCCTTCATTGTGGTCAGCATGGACATCAGCGCACCATAGACACGGCCGGTCTTTCCGCGCACCAGCTCCGCAATGTCAGGATTCTTCTTCTGGGGCATAATGCTGCTGCCGGTGCTGTAAGCATCGTCAAGCTCCACAAAATGATACTCATCGCTGTTCCAAATAATAATCTCTTCAGAAAAGCGGCTCAGGTGCATGGCGATGATGGACAGAGCCGAGAGAAGTTCAATCACATAGTCCCTGTCGGAAACCGAGTCCATACTGTTAAGAGTGGGAGCGTAAAATCCCAGAAGCCCGGCGGTGCAGTCCCGATCCAGCGGATATGTAGTCCCTGCCAGCGCACCGCTGCCCAGAGGGCAGTAATTCATGCGCTCGCGAAGGTCATGGAGCCTTGTGCAGTCCCTGGAAAACATCTCAAAGTATGCTCCCATATGGTGGGCCAGGGTTACAGGCTGGGCCTTCTGCAGATGGGTAAACCCCGGCATAAAGGTGTCAATATGCTCCTCCATCAGCTTCAACAGAACCTCCAGAAGCTCCCTCACCAGACCGTCCAGCTTGTCCAGCTCATCTCTGCAGTAAAGCTTCATATCAAGCGCCACCTGATCGTTACGGCTGCGCCCGGTGTGCAGACGCTTTCCCGCTTCCCCAATCCGCTCAGTCAGCTCTGCCTCAACAAAAGAGTGGATATCCTCGTGGGCTTCCGTGAAAAGCAGCTTTCCCGACTCAATGTCCGCAAGGATTCCCTTAAGACCATTAATAATCGCATCCCTGTCCTCGTCTGACACAATACCCTGCTTTGCCAGCATGGCTGCATGGGCAATGCTCCCCTGAATATCCTGCCGGTAAAGCCTCCGGTCAAAAGACAGAGATTCATTAAATCTGTGCACCAGCTTATCTTCTGCTTTCGTGAAGCGTCCGCCCCATAATTTCATAATTTCATATCTCCTTTACACCTTTTTCTTTTCTGTCACTCCATAACTTCCAGCTCATCCGGGCCTGCCCCGCCGTCTGCTTCCCCGTCGTCACAGCCGCAGATAAACTCAACATAATACCGCTTCCTGTACCATGCTGCCGCGGCAATGAGAAGCAGCATAACAATACTTCCGGCGGTAATTGCCATACCCAGCTTCAGCCCTTTTGGCATATAGCTGAGGGTAATCAAATGGCTGCCCGGCGTCAGGTGGACGCCGAGAAAGGCATCCATCATTTTCACCGGCGGCTGTTCAACCCCGTCCACCAGAATCGTCCAGCCTTCGTCATAAGGGATCGACGTCATCATAATCCCTCTTTCTGCACAGACAATCGTGCCCTCCAGGGAGTCATCGGTCCAGCTTGTAATCTGCCACGGCTGGGAAGAAAGCGCTTCGCAGACTTGAGCCAGCCCATTCTCTGAGAAACGGTATACTTCGGCACGCATATTTTCCGTGGTATCCTCCGCCTTCAGAGTCACTGCCTCTCCCGCTGTGCAATACCCCAGCTCCACAAGATATCCCCGGTTCAGATTATCACAGGTTCTGCTTCCCTTCCATGTGGTCACTGTTACCTTCTGAATTTTCTTGTTTTCCACATAGGCATAATATTCTCCGCTCTCCTCCGGGTAGAATGTCATCGTCTGCCCGTCTGTCACCGTCCCCGTCACTGCAGGCAGCACATGCTCTGCTCCCACCGCATCAGCAATACTATTCTGCAGCTGGGCAGGAGTGTCTGACTTCAAATTCCAGAGACCCCAGAAATCCACGGGCACCATATACCCCAGGGGCAGGGTGTAATTATTTTCATACAGATATATATCATCATCCTGTGAAAGATAAGTCCGTAGCCCGGTGGGCTCAGGCTGTTCTGAATAAATCCCATACTTTACGGAGAGCAGCGCATCAACCAGAGGGGTGCTCCCCGTTATGCTGTATGCGTTAGTGGAGCTTTCACACCCCAGCTTCTTCAAAAGTTCCGACAAGTCTGCACTGGCTGTGGAGGAGAACAGGGATACGGACGGAAAATTCATCCATGCCCCGTCATTCTTTGTCCTTCTCTTCACTTTTTCTATACGGAAAAATGAGCTGTTGGGCTGCAGTGAATCTGCCAGCCTCATCACTGCCTCATTGTCATCCACGTATGATGTCCGGCTGGTGGTTGTCACACTGGTAACAGCCATGTTCACTGCGGCTTCCACAGACACGGTCACCAGAGCACACAAAAGCGTCAGTTTTTTGTAACGGGGCCTCTTTCGATAAAGCCCAATCACTCCAAGATACAGCGCTAAAATTAAAATGGCAGCATAGAACACGATAAAATGGAAATGAGTCTCCGTCACCAGCTTCTGCGCCAAAATTACAAATACCACCGCGCCTCCAAAGGACGCTGCTACCTGCCTCCACGGAGTCTTTGGCAGAACCATATACGCCTGGCAGCACACAAACAGTACCAGAAAAATATAAATGTAAGACTGACGGCCCGGCAGACTGTTGGGAAAATGGAAGCCATGCCAGATAAAGTCCAGTATATTAAAGGAGAAGCTGGTCAGTAAGCACAGGAGCATAACGCAGTATACTGCTTTCTCCTTCACCTGAATCCTTCTGCTGCTGATATAGATAAGGAAGAACATCAGCGCTGCCACGCCGCAATAGACATTCGGCCAGTGGTTCAGCCCAACCTCCGACTTTATATTCCCAATATGCCGCGCAATCATGTCAAAAATCGGGAAGTATTCTTTAAATGTACTGGGAAAACTGCTGGCCCCGGAGGCAGTCATCTGAAGCGCATAAATAGCCGGCATCAGAACTACTGCAGCAAGACCTCCCGCAAGAAGAGAGTAAAAGGCAAACCGGAATACGCGCCCCACAAATTTCTCCCAATACATATGCCCATCTAAAACCAGCAGAGCAATAAAGTAAATCACCATAAAAATACAGGTCATAATGGAGATATAGTAGTTGGACAGAATGGACAGCCCCAGCATCAGACAATAAAACAGGCTCTTTCCATCCTTCACCAGACGCTCCAGTCCCAGCACAATCAGTGGAAACAGAATAATGCAGTCCAGCCACATAATGTTCCAGCTATATGCTGCCATATAGCCGGACATTGCATAAAAAATCCCGAAGAATGCAATTCCAAAATCGTTGGTTCCATAATGCTTTCTCAGATAATATGCCATAGAAAGCCCGCAAAGCCCCGTCTTCAGCACGATGGTATAGGTCATGAATTCAATAATCATGCTCTTTGGACACAGAACCAGAAGCCAGTTCATGGGACTTGCCAGATAATAGGCATACAGGGCAGAAAAATTCACACCCATCCCCATGTTCCAGCTATACAACAGGCTGCCGCCATGGGTCAGCTTGTAGTGGAATTCTGAGAAAAACGGCGCGTACTGGTGGTACATATCCATTCGCAGAAAGGATTGCTCTCCAAATGGAAAGATTCCCCGCTGGACAAAGATAACCACCATAATTACCACAGGTACAAGAAACGATACAACAAGAGCGTTGCAAAAACCCAGGCGTCTTTTTTCTTCCCTGGGCTCTGCCGCTTCCCAAAGCACGTCTTCTGAAGCCACCGCGGCTTCCATCTCCTCCGCCAGCTCCGTTTTTTCTTCCGTCATAAGCAAATCCTCTAATTCTTTCGTAATACGGGCGATTTCCTTATTGTTCATCTCAATTTTCTCCTCGCCTACGACTCCTTATATCTTCTCATGCTCTGATTTCTGCCTGAAAATAAAAAGCTTGCTGAGCAGGTAATTGAGCACCAGAGAAATAAATGACACTACAACCTTACAGATAAAATCCTGACTGATTCCAAGCCCGTCCACCATCACAATCATCGCTACCATGGTAAATACTCCTGTGGCAGCCCGACAGACAACAAACGGCGCAAACTCACTCCAAACTTTCTTCGGATGAAGACTCCGGCTGCAGAACACAAACAGCTTGTTGGTAACAAACGCAAACAGTACGGCAGCCGCCCAGGAGCCTGCCGTCGCAATCCGATAATCTATTTCCATCTGCCGCATGTACTGATAGCTCAGCCAGTCCACCAGCGTTGTCAGCACCCCAAAAATAACATAAGAGATCGTCTCTCTGTTTACAAGCTTCTTCCAAATTCGCTCCAGCATATTATTTCTCCCATATGTAATCTATCTTATTATAGGTCACCAATAAGGAAAAGTAAAGGAAATATAACAATGGAAAAGCGGCGGGGCATATCATCCCGCGCCCTGCCGCTTTTCTCCATAATTGTCTGTTATTCCCCGCTCTTTGCTTCACCCTCCGTCTTGCGTTCCGCCAAAAATTTGTCGATGCTGACAAGCTTCACGCACAGCGCAAACAGCTCCATCGCCAGCTCCAAATCACTCTGCGGCGGGTAAGAAGGTGCAATACGGATATTGCTGTCTTTCGGATCGTGTCCATAGGGATAAGTCGCCCCTGCGCCGGTCATCACAAGCCCTGCCTTCTTGCACTTGGCCACAATCTCTTTGGCACAGCCCTCCAGAGAATCAAAGGAAATAAAGTATCCGCCCTTGGGGGAGGTCCAGCTTGCAATCCCAAGACCGGACAGCTCCCGATCCAGAATGCCGGTCACAGCCTCAAACTTGGGGCGCATAATATCCGCATGTTTTTGCATATGCTCCACCATCCCGTGAATGTCACCAAAGAAGCGCACATGGCGAAGCTGATTCACCTTATCGTGGCCGATGGTCTGGTACTTAAGCTGCTTTTGAATATCCTCCAGGTTATTTCGAGAGGCGGCAATGGCGGCGATTCCCGAACCCGGAAAGCTGATCTTCGAGGTAGAGGAAAACTTATACACCAGGTCGGGATTCCCTGCGCGCTTGCACTCCGCCAAAATCTCAATCAGATGGTCCTGATCATGGTCATATAAATGATGGATTCCATAGGCATTATCCCAATAGATGCGGAAATCGGGCGCAGCAGGCTTCAGCCTTGCCAGACGGCGCACAACCGGATCCGAATAGCTGCTTCCTGTAGGATTGGAGTACTTGGGCACGCACCAGATTCCTTTGATGCTGTCATCGTTTTTCACCAGGATCTCTACCTGATCCATATCAGGACCGTCCTCCAAAAGCGGCACAGGGATCATCTCGATGCCAAAGTATTCAGTAATTCCAAAGTGACGGTCATAACCAGGAACAGGGCACAGAAACTTTACCCGCTCCAGCTTGCTCCACGGTGTGGAGCCCATAACGCCGTGAGTCATGGATCTCGCCACTGTGTCGAACATCACGTTCAGGCTGGAATTTCCGTAGATAATAACATCATCTGGAGAGACCTCCATCATATCGCCAATCAGCTCTTTTGCCTCCCTGATTCCGGTCAGAACGCCGTAGTTGCGGCAGTCCGTTCCGTCCTCACAGGTTAAATCATCGTTACTGCTCAGCACATCCATCATTCCCATGGACAAATCCAACTGTTCCACGCTGGGTTTGCCGCGGGACATGTCAAGCCTTAAATCCTTCGCCTGAAACTCCTTATACTTTGCAGACAACTGCTTTCTCAGCGCCTGCAGTTCCTCTACACTCATCTCTGCATATGGCTGCATCATTCTACTCCTCCTTATCCGAGCCCTTTCAGGCTTTGGTCTTTCTCATGTCATTTATATCTGTACTTTGTTTATTTTACATGAAAACGCCTGGGTTTACAATCCCTTTATTAACGACTCATCAATTCCCTGGCCAGAGCATTCACCACTGCGGGATCTGCCTTGCCCTTCATGGCGCGCATAGTCTGTCCCACGATAAACCCTGCCGCCTTTTCCTTCCCGGCCTTAAAATCTGCCGCAGACTGGGGATTTGCCGCCAGAAGCTCCTCCATTGTTTTCCTCAGAAGCCCCTCATCGTTCACAACCGTCAGCCCATGCTCCTTTACATACGTTTCCGGGTCTGCATCCTCATTAAAAATTGCCTCGAACACGCTCCGGGCCACAGGCCGGTTAATTACATTCTTTTCTATAAGGTCTATCAGCTTTGCCAGATTCTTAGAAGAAAAGTTTAAATCATCCGGTTCCTTCGCCTGCTCTTTCAAGAGGCGCATCGCCTCCGTCATCAGCCAGTTGGAAACTTCCTTGGGCTTGCCGCACAGCTTTACCGTCTCCTCGAACATGTCCGCCAAATGCCTGGAGACGGTCAGTATCTCCGCGTCATATTTGGGCAGGCTGTACTCTGACTGGTAGCGGGCTATCTTTTCTGTCCTGAACTCCGGCTGCGCCCCCCTGATTTGTGCAATCCACCCATCACTTATGATAACCGGAACCAGGTCCGGCTCCGGGAAATAACGGTAATCCTGATCATCCTCCTTGGAGCGCATGGCATAAGAACAACCCTTGTTATCGTCCCATCTTCTAGTTTCCCGTATCACCCTTTTTCCGTCTTCCAAAAGCTGTATCTGACGTCTTTTCTCTCCTTCAATGGCGCGGATAATCGCTTTGAAAGAGTTTAAGTTTTTCATCTCAGTGCGTGTTCCCAGCTCTTTCGCCCCTGCCTCCCGGACAGACAGATTCACGTCCACCCGCATGGAGCCCTCCTGAAGTTTGCAATCGGATACGCCCAGGTACTGGATGATAAACTTAAGCTTTTCCAGACAGGCAGTCACCTGGTCGGCGCTGCGCATATCAGGCTCCGATACAATCTCAATAAGCGGCACGCCGCTGCGGTTGTAATCCACCAAAGAGCAGTCCTCCTCATCGTGGATCAGCTTTCCTGCGTCCTCCTCCATGTGAATCTGATGGATTCCGACTTTTTTTGTTCCCGCATCCGTTTCAATCTCCACCCATCCATCATGGCAGATTGGCAGATGCAGCTGGGATATTTGATAATTCTGCGGGTTATCCGGGTAAAAGTAGTTTTTCCTGTCAAAGCTGCAGTACTGGTTAATCTGGCAGTTGGTTGCCAGACCCACTGCCAGCGCGTACTCTGCCACTTTTCGGTTTAAAACAGGAAGCGCGCCCGGCATGCCGGTGCAGACCGGACAAGTATGGGTATTAGGCGCGCCGCCGAATTCCGTAGAGCAGCCGCAGAAAATCTTTGTTTTTGTGGCAAGCTCTACGTGGATTTCAAGTCCGATAACCGTCTCATACTGTTTTGTCACGCCGGCGCTCCTCCTTTCTCCTGCTGCATTCAAACGCATACCCGGCACGGATAATCTGTTTTTCCTGAAAGTGATTTCCAATCAGTTGAACACCGATGGGAAGTCCGCTGGAATCCAGACCGCAGGGTACTGTCAGCCCCGGCAGACCAGCCAGATTGACTGCTGCAGTGTAAATGTCGCTTAGGTACATCTGAAGCGGGTCGTTTGAAAAGGCTCCCAGGAGAGGCGCGGTGGTGGGAGCTGCCGGTCCCAGAATCACGTCACAGAACTTAAAGGCGCGGTCAAAGGCGTTTTTAATCATAACTCTGGCACGCTGGGCTTTTAAGTAGTAGGCATCGTAGCAGTCCCTGCTGAGCACAAAGGAGCCCATCATAATCCGCCGCTTTACCTCTGCTCCCAGCCCCTGGGAGCGGCTTCGTTTATACATGCTGTGCAGTCCCTCGTACTCCGAAGCGCGGAAGCCGTATTTCACCCCGTCGAATCTTGATAAATTGGAGCTGGCCTCTGCGGAAGAGATGATACAGTAAGCCGGAACTGCATATTCAATCAGGCTTAAGTCGAATTCCTCCAGAACTGCTCCTTTTCCTTCCAGGGTCTTTGCCGCCTGAAGAACTGCTGTCTTTACCTGTGGATTCAAACCCTTCTGAAAATAATCCCGGGGTATTCCAATCCGCATTCCGCCCACATCGTCCACCAATGCGGAAGTGAAATCCAGATCTTTACGCTCCATGGATGTACTGTCTTTCTTGTCATGGGAGGCAATCACCTCTAAAATTGCCGCGCAGTCTGTCACATCCTTGGCAATCGGGCCAATCTGATCCAGGGAGGAGCCATAGGCAATCAGCCCATAGCGGGACACGGTTCCGTAGGTGGGCTTCATGCCCGTCACACCGCAGTAAGAGCTGGGCTGGCGGATGGAACCTCCGGTGTCGGAGCCGAGGGAATAAAAGCATTCGTTGGCCGCCACTGCCGCACACGATCCGCCTGAGGAGCCGCCCGGCACATGAGCCGTGTTCCAGGGATTTTTCGTCTCCTTGTAGGCGGAAGTCTCCGTGGTGCTCCCCATGGCAAATTCGTCCATATTGGTTTTTCCCAGTATCACCGCGCCTGCCTTCTCTAAATTTTTCACTGCCTCCGCCGTGTAGGTGGGAACAAAGTTGCCGAGAATTTTTGAGCCGCAGGTGGTGAGAAGCCCCGCTGTGCACAGGTTGTCCTTAATCGCAGCCGGAACGCCGGCCAGCGGCCCTTTAAGACTCCCGTCATCAATTTTCTTTTGCACCTTCCTGGCACGGGCCAGCGCGCCTTTCTCATCAATCGTTATATAGCAGTTTAAGGTTGGCTCCAGCTCCATAATCTGCGCCATGGACGCACGCACAGCTTCCTCCACTCCAATCTCTCCGGCGCTTATCTTTTTTCCCAGCTCCACTGCTGTTAAATCCAGGACACTCATGGCAATCTCCTCACTCTCTCTTCGGTCACTCTGTGGTTCTTGGAACCTTGAACGCCCCGTCTCTCTGCGCCGGGGCATTTTTCAGCATGTTCTCCCGCTCGTCGCCGTTTGTCACCACATCTTCACGGAACACATTGTTCACAGAGAATATGTGAGACATGGGCTCTACGCCGCTGGTATCCAGCTTGCGGAGCATGTCGAAGTAGTCCAGCATCTTTGCCATATCCTTCTTTGCCTTCTGTTTCTCACTGTCAGAAAGCTCCAGCTTTGCCAGACCCGCTATATATTCGATTGTCTCGTCACTGATTCTGTTTGCCATATACATACTCCTTTAATTTATCGGACGCAATTTCCTATAAAAAGTAACAAAGAGTCCGGCTTGCCGGACTCTCGCGCCAATCATGCTTCGCGGTACCACCCGCTTTTTTCGTATTATCTTAGCACATCATTTTCCTGATTACAATATCTATTTTTCACAGACACCATTCTGTTATACATATTTTCATTGACATTCTTCGCCATTGATAATATAATGATTGAATGGCTACCTATTGAAATTTTTACAAGGAGGTCTTTTTTTATGTCTGAAATTACAGGAACGTCAGAACAAAATAAAATGGGCACGGCGCCGGTGGCTCCGCTGCTTGTATCCATGTCTGTACCTATGATTATTTCCATGCTGGTACAGGCGCTGTACAACATTATTGACAGCGCTTTTGTGGCACAATTTGACGAGAATGCCCTGATGGCAGTCTCCCTGGCATTTCCTATTCAAATCCTGATGATTGCCGTGTGCTCCGGTACCTGTGTTGGTATCAATGCGCTTTTATCCCGCTCTCTGGGGGAGCAAAAGCCTGAGGAAGCGCGTCTGGCGGCAGTCAACGGAATTTTCCTTTGCGCTGTCAGTGCAGTGGTGTTTGCTCTGTTTGGTCTTTTTGGCTCCCGCATATACTTTTCCAGTCAGACCAAGGATCCGGTTATTATCGAGTACGGTGTCCAGTATCTGCAGATATGCACCATCTTTTCCTTCGGTATCTTCGGTGAATTTGTGTTTGAGCGGATTATACAGTCCACAGGGCGGACCATCTACAATATGTTTTCTCAGGGAATCGGAGCTATCACTAATATTATCCTGGATCCGATTATGATCTTTGGTCTGTTCGGTTTTCCGGCGCTTGGAATCCGCGGCGCAGCAATCGCAACGGTCGTCGGTCAGATTTTGGCCATGTTTGTATCACTGTTCTTCAATATTACCCGGAATCCCGAAGTTAACATCAGCATGAGGGGGTTTCGTCCCCATGGGCATACCATCCGAATCATTTATGCGGTAGGCGTGCCATCCATTATCATGCAGGCCATTACCTCAGTTATGGTCTATTGCATGAACCGGATTCTGGACATCTTTTCTCCAACGGAAGAGATAGCAAAGGCGGCAGTGAATGTGCTGGGCATCTACTTCAAGCTTCAAAGCTTTATCTTCATGCCGATATTCGGTCTGAATAACGGTATGATTCCGATTATTGCCTACAACTACGGTATGCAGAAAGGCAGACGGATTATGGACACCGTAAAGCTGAGTATTGCCATCTCTGTGGGAATCATGCTGGTGGGATTTGTGGCGTTCCAGCTCTTTGCACCGCTGCTTATGATGATTTTTAACGCTTCTGGTCTTCTTCTTACCATGGGCGTCCCGGCTCTTAAGGGAATCAGCTTCAGCTTCCTGTTCGCCGGTTACTGCGTTGTAGTTGGCTCTGTTTTTCAGGCGCTTGGAAACGGCTTATACAGCCTGATTGTCTCAGTGGCAAGGCAGCTTCTGTGCATTCTGCCGCTGGCATACCTGTTTGGTCATATCTGGGGACTTGATGCAGTATGGTACTCATTCCCCATGGCAGAAATCATCTGCATGATAATCAGTTCCCTTCTGCTCAAGCGAATGTATGATAAAAAAATACGAATCATGAATGATTGACGGAATGGTTTGGTAATCCTTACATAAACTTTATTCTAAAGGAGGATATTCCTATGTCATTACCGGAATTGTTCGTTATCGCCATCGCCCTTTCTATGGACGCGTTCGCCGTATCCATCTGTAAAGGGCTTTCCATGCGGGAGCTGAAGGGCTCTTTCGTAGTCGGGCTTTACTTCGGCGGCTTTCAGGCGCTGATGCCGTTTATCGGCTATCTTCTGGGCTACCGCTTCCAAGAGACCATCACTTCCTATGATCACTGGATAGCGTTTATCCTTTTGGGCGTGATCGGTTTTAATATGATTAAAGAGGCGCTGTCTCCCGAAGTAGATTCCTGCAGCGGCTCCCTGAGGGTAAAAGATATGTCGATTCTGGCGGTGGCAACCAGCATTGATGCTCTGGCAGTGGGCGTGACGTTTGCATTCTTAAATGTCCGGATTCTGCCTGCCATCACCCTGATCGGCTGTACCACCTTCCTTTTGTCTGTCGTAGGCGTGAAGGTCGGAAGCGTATTCGGCTATAAATACAAAGCCCGCGCGGAGCTTGCCGGCGGGCTGATTCTTGTGTTGATGGGATGCAAGATTTTAATTGAGCATTTGTTCTTTTAAGCGCTATATCTCCTGCTCCCGGAAGCCGCCCCCGGGATTTAAGAGGGTGATCCTTCTGAAGCCGCACTCATAAGCAATCTGCTGTGCCTGCTGAAAGGCGAAGCCGATCGTTGACTCATGATGACTGTCAGAATTAATCATGATCCGTCCGCCCATGGCATGAAGCTCCCTGAGAAGAAGTTTCGACGGATACGGCTGTGTGCGGTATCGTCTGGAGATTGCCCCGGTATTAATCTCAAAGGGCAGACAGGCATCATTTAAGCGTTTCATGGCGGCCAGCGCCGGCTCTAAATAATCGTCTTTTGTCTCGTTAAAGTGTTTATATCCTTCATTAAATTTTGTCAGCAAATCAAAATGTCCCACCAGATCGCAGCGGGTTCTGTCATAGACGGTTGCCTCCAGCTCAAAATAATCCCTGGCAAACGCATACCAGTCGCCCTTCCAAAGGCGCTCCACCGCATCTTCAAGCAGCTCCTCCTTATCATCCACTGACACATACTCTCCGTCCTTCAGAACACAGTGGGTGGAGCCGATGGCATACTCTGCCTTCTGAATCGGTCCAAGACAGTCCAGCTCAATTCCTATGTAGATGTTCATACGCCCGGAAAACTCCCGGCGCAGCACACGCAGTTCCTGCTTATACGCCTCAAACTTCTCCCCAATCATCCCAAATCCCGGTGTGCAGAACGAAAAGTCTGCGTGACCGGACACGCCAAAGTCGGTAAATCCTTTCCGGTACGCGGACTCAATCATCTGGCGCGGGCTGCTTTTCCCGTCACAATATGTGGTGTGGGTATGGAAATCTCCTGTAAATTTCATGGTTTCTCCGCTTCCTTTTCTCGCCCTGAATCACTTACTGCCAGGAATTTATTATGTAGCTGCGCGTGCCGGGATTAACCCGGATTACAGCATCTTTAATATATTCTATCTCATAACTGGCAATCTGTCCACGTTTTAAGTCATTTAGAATCTCATCTTTGCACTCCATCCACAGACCAAATTCATCCGTCTGCCCCCAGAGAGACAAAGAAAGCTCCCCCTGAACGTACTCGGATCGTCCCTCCCCGTCCTGCCTACGTTTACTTCCGGTATCGGAAGGCACAAATTCTACTGAGGGAGTCACGGCTTTTGCATTATAGGTCAGCTCATATCGGATGGTTCCCTCAGGCACCGTCTCATCTTCCACGATTGGACTTATCTTGCGGTTGTCCATATAGATCGGCCGCACCTTAATTGCGCCCTCTTCAGGATGAAATGCAAACTCAAAGGACTCCTCTGACAGTTTTTCCTTTCCTATCTTCCGCTCCCCCACATAGGTAATGGAGGAATATTCACCAAAGGCGATTCCCGTTCCGATTCCGCCTAAAAGCACGCCCCCCAGAAACACTCCCAATAATATCTTTTGTATCTTACGCATGTTGTCCTCCCTCCGTCTCTGCAAGATGTAAAACAGGCTTCTGTTTCCTCCAAAGCAGCGTCAAACTGAAGCCTGCTGCGGCAAACAGACACAGGTTCAATCCCATACACCCCAAAGTCAGACCCAAAAGAGGATAACCCTGGGCCAGCATCACCACCAGAAAGCCCAGACCATACAGGAAAAATAAACCCATTCCTCCACAAAAGCATGCAAAACCTATCCAGAAGGCATTCCACCCAATCCTCACGCACCAGCGCGCCGCACACCACCAAAGCTGTATACCGGCAGAAAAAAGCCTTCTGCAGATATTCCAGCTTTTCTTCATAAGTCCTGCTCCGCCGCGCCACATAACGGACGTTCCTGCCGCCCACGACAACGGTTTGCAAAGCTGGGCTTTCCAGAACATCAACACACCAAAAAACCATACTCCCATGTGCTTTAACCACTTCATGGTCTGCTTACCTGTTCTGGCGCACACCTCCCCGGTCTGGGAGATCAATTCCTTCCCAACCCGCTCTTTGTCCGCCAGTAAAAACCGCTTGTCCTTTTTCTGCTCTGCCGCATAATCAGCACGTACATGATACGCCTCAAGAATCTCTGCGGAAAGCTCCGTCAGACTTCCCAGATCTGTGATTGCCTCCTCCTCTGTCAGTCCGCTCTGTACCTTCATATCAATATGCTGCTCATACTCCCCGATAATATCCTTCAGCTCGTCCTGCTGAAGCACCGACAGGGATCTTTCCAGCTCACTGATAAATGTTTTTTTATCCATGTTTACACTCCTTTAAAAATATACCCACACGCCGGGTCAACAGGTTCCACTCCTGCTCCAGACTGTCCCGGTAGAGAACCCCGGAGGCGGTCAGGTGATAGTATTTGCGCGGCGGCCCTTCCGTGGACTCCCGCAGATATGTTTCAAAATAGCGCTCGTTTGTCAGGCGTTTTAAGAGTGGGTAGATGGTTCCCTCGTTTACATCGACCACCTTAGATACCTCCTCCACCAGCTCATAGCCATACATATCCTTCTGGCGAACCGACTCCAGTACAATCAGTTCCAGCACGCCTTTTTTTAATTGGGCGTTCATGCAGTTCCCTGCCTTTCTACTGTTTTATTTATTTCATAATACTATATTATACATACTACTATGTATTGTCAAGTAGTATTCTAAAAAAATATAAATCCCCCCACAGTCAAAACGTACCGGTCAGCGTTTTTGTCACGCCGGCCGGTACTTCATAAAATAAAAGGGGGTTGTGTTATTCTGCAAACAATACCAGCTTCTGCACCTGGTTCTCACCGTCACTCCATACCAGCAGACGGCGTCCATTTGTCACATCGGCAAGTGTCACAAGCTGGCGGGTCAGGTACGGGGTAATCGGAGTGTTTGCCGGGATCCGGTAACTGGTTCCCGCAGAGGAAGTCAGCGTCCAATCGCCGCTCTCACTCCACTCCATGGACTCCACATCAACGTACTCGGGAACTTTGAAATCTGCCGGGATTTTGCAGATTACCATCTCTGCAAAGGTCTGAGGGGGCAGGCTCATGGTCATCGCCGGTCCGATATAGGCATAGATGGTCTCTCCAACCTGAATATCGGAAAGCTGCACCGGGAAGCCGTTTTCAGCATCCAGCACCCTGCTGTCCTCCTCAGAGATATTCAGCACGATTTCACCCTCGACGGAAACGCCGGACTTGTTGTCAATGCAAATTTGTCCGTTCTCCACACTGAGAACCGTTCCCCAGATACACAGCTGCTCCTGGATTGTATCAGCGGATTCCTCTTCTCCAGTAGTGGTCACCACATCCCCGCTTCCTGCCAGAATGGTGGGAGACTGCGCCATCGCCACAGTTCCCCCGGCAACTGCCAAAATTCCTACACAGCAGATTGCTGCCACAGTCTGACTTTTTATCTTTCTCATATTAATCATTCCTCTCCTTTTTCATGTCTCCTTCTGTTGCCGACGCCGTTTCACCGGCACGATACCAGTATAACAGAGCTCTTTTTCCATTACCATTGAAGAATTCATAATATTCTCTTACGGATTTATTACCTTGGTTTTCCTAACTATTTTACAGAATAAATTATTTCTTTTCCACATAAATTTAAAATAAATGTTTGAATTATACTTTAAAATAGTGTATGATAGATGGATGGTTACTTCGTGATTTACGAAAATATACGCAAGGAGATACCAAAAATGATTGTAATGGACATTAAAGTAGATAACTTTTTTGCATTCAGGAATTTCCATATAAATACCTCTTATCCTAAAAAAATTGTTGATTCCTACATTGAACAGGAATTTCTTGAGGGCAGGTCAAACTTCAGGTATAAAAAGGTAAATGTTTTAATGGGCGCGAATGCCACCGGAAAAACCTCTATTGGCAAGATGATTATGCACATTTTTAATTTTATGGATCACAAAAATTTTGAAAATCTTGTTAAACTCATTTGTGACAATACGAGCCAGGCTTTCTTCTCGATTGATTTTGTTGTGGAGCAATATTGCCTGTACCGGGTTATAACTAAAATTTCCCCTATGACCCAGGGAAAATACACCAGCTCAGATATTGATGTACTGGTGAAGTGTACAAACATCGGAACAAGGGACAGTTATGAAACCTGTTCCTCACGCCTTGATATACTTCCGGAAAACAAGGAAGATAATTATATGGAAGAGCTGAATAAAGTACATGGATTATCCTGGATGTTCCAATATCCAATGGGTTCCTTTGCCAAAAACTCCATTTACAAACCTGAAAATCCCCTTTTGTATACTCAAATTTTAAATTATACCCTGCAGGCATTGGATCCATCTGTGGAACGTGTGGAGGCAGTGGGGTCTGTTGAAAATACTTATGTAATAAAAATCAAAGACCATTCTGTGGTAATGCAGGACGGAAAATTCACCACCCCGGAATTGTTGTCAAGCGGTACGAAAGCAGGCGTAGAAGTTGCTGATATGATTTCCTCCATTTTTTCCGGAGAACATGGCTTTTACTATTGCGATGAAAAATTTTCGTACATTCACAGTGATATAGAAAAGGCATTTTTAACAATCATGATTCAGCGCCTGAAAAATAACTCCCAGTTATTTTTTACAACACATAATACTGATATTTTGGATATGCCTCTCCCTAAGCATTCTTTTTCTTTCCTGAAAAGGGACATACATGATTCGGCACAGCCAATAAAGTGTATCTGTGCCTCTGAGTATTTAAAACGCAATACAGATTCTCTGAGATCTGCCGCTGACAATGACCTGTTTTCTGCATCGCCCAGTCTCGATTTCATTTACAAAATAGCAGAATTATAGGCATTCTATTCATGTGAAAAAGGAGCTCTATGAAATCCAGAAAATACTATCACTATTTTGCAGAAGGTCAAACAGACGAAAAAATGCTTCGGGTTCTCAAAACAGATTTACAGTTAATTGTACCGGGAAAAATACAACAATTTAATGTAATAGAAAAGCGGCTGTCACGCTCTTGGCTTATGACATTGCGAAAAGGAACCATTGCCGTACTTGTCTTTGATACGGATACCGGCAATGATTCTATACTGCTAGAAAACATCAATTTATTAAAAAGGGAGCACATTATTGCAAACGTCCTTTGTATCCCGCAAGTGGGAAATTTGGAAGATGAATTGCGCCGCTGCTGTTCTATTAGTCAAATCCGTGAACTGACCGGAAGCAGATCAAACCGTAATTTTAAACGAGATATGATTTCTGACCGTTTCTGGAGCATGCAGGCTGACGGAGTTTATAAGTCTGTAAAAAATGACGCCGACAAAATTAAAATACATAAAAATACCAGAACTGCCAGAAACCGTTAACGATTCCTGGCAGCCCCAGCGTCCTGTATCTTAAACTACATACTTACCAATCAGTTCCTTCACCTCATCCATATGCTCCGCAGTATAAGACCTGTAATCCATATCTGCACGTTCCAGCACAGTCCCCAGCTCCACAATCATCTCGGGAATTTTCACTGCCGGAATTGTACCCAGGTTCTCACCCATAGCCGTCTTGTCCCGGCTCACCACGCCTCCGGTGAAGCAGTCAAACACATCCACCTTCTGTCCGTCAACAGGCTTTATCTTCCCTGCAAACCCAAGCTCCGCCACCTGATGGCGGCTGCAGCTGTTCGGGCAGCCGCTAATACAGACTCGCGGCAGAAAGCTTCGCTCCACGCCGCTCTCCTCCACCTTGTCAATAATAGCGTGACACAGCCTCCGGCTCTCTAAAATACCAATCTGGCAGGTGGGAGTCCCCACACAGCTGACACTCATATCAATCTTTGTGCGCTTCATGGTTCCCTCCATCAGGGTCAGGAGCTTCTCAGTCTCCTCCTTTGTCAGATTGCGGACGAACAAATCCTCCAGCATGCCCAGCCGGAGCTGGGGGCTGTCACAGGTGTCAAGAAACCGGTCCAGCTCCTCCGCGTCAGAGAGCGTCATCTGACCGCATACCGGGTGCAGCACCACCGTATACCGCCCTTTCTGGCGCTGAGGAATCACCACTTCTGAGGGCGCCAGCTCCGGCTCCCAGTCTTCTGCCTCCACCGGCTTCGGAGTAATCTCCTCAAGCTTACATTCCTCTTTTACCTGCTTTACATAGCCTTTATAACAGTCCATAAATGCTTCCACACCCATACGTCTCGGAATAAAACGAATGCGCGCCTTGGCTCTGTGCTCATAGTCGCCCTCTGCCATGAAGAGACGTACCATAGCCTCCACATAGTAGAGCGCTTCCTCCGGCTTTACCGGCTCATCAAAGGGTAATCCCACAGCCGGTCCGCCTCCCATGCCTCCGGCAAGCCATAGCTGAAAACAGAGCTCGCCATTGTTCTCCGATGCCATAAAACCCATATCGTTAATGGTTGCAAACGCAGTGTCATCAGACCCTGAGGAGAACGACACTTTCATCTTTCTCGGCAGCTTATAGCCTGTTGCATTGCGCACAAAATAGTCATTCACCATCAGCGCATACGGAGTTACGTCAAACAGCTCTCCTTTATCTGCCCCCGCCATGGGAGACAGAGATACATTTCTGGGAAAGTTGCCGCCCCCGCCTCTGGTAAACAGGTCATGGTCAATCGCATCAGACATGATGTCGCACACCTGGTCAATGGTCAAATCATGCAGCTGTACTGCCTGTCTTGTTGTGATATGGATTTTATCAAGACCATATTTTTCAGCATAGCCTAAGATCAGCTTAAAATGAGGCAGGCTAATGACACCGGAGGGCGTTCGCAGACGAATCATAAAATGCTTTCCGTCCCGCTGTGCATAGCAGCCCATACCGCCTGACATCTTCTTAAATTCCATTTTGGAAAGTTCCCCGTCAAGAAACCGCTTTCCTGTCTTGCGGAATTCTTCTGCTTCCTCTTTCAGACATTTTTTGTATCCTTCCATGAATTCCCTCTCTTTCTGAACTACTAGATGCTTGTACTGCTTATTATTCTACCATAACCTTCATAAAATTCTTCTTTCCGCGTTTAACTATCATACCATCTTCCGTAAAGTCCTCACGGGAGTAAGATATTTTAATATCCTTCACCTGTTCTCCATTTACGGAAACACCGCCCTGCTCTACATTTCTTCTCGCCTCAGAGCGGGAGGAAGCAAGTCCTCCCTTGTGGAGAATGGATAAAATATCAATGGCGCCATCTGTAAAATCCGATTCTGTCAGCAAAAAAGACGGCATATTTTCCATGCTTCCCTGACCGCCAAACAGCGCGCGGGCCGCAGTCTGTGCCTTCTCGGCCTCCTCCTCTCCGTGCACCAGCTTCGTCAGCTCACTGGCAAGGATTTCTTTCGCTCTGTTAAGCTGACTGCCCTCCCAGGCATCCATCTCATCAATCTGCTCCAACGGAAGGAACGTCAGCATACGCAGACACTTTAATACGTCGTCATCACCCACATTTCTCCAGTACTGGTAAAAATCATACGGCGATGTCTTGTCCGGATCAAGCCACACTGCACCGGACTGAGTCTTGCCCATTTTCTTGCCCTCTGAATTAAGGAGGAGCGTAATCGTCATGGCATGAGCGTCCTTGCCCAGCTTTCTGCGGATCAACTCCGTTCCGCCCAGCATATTGCTCCACTGATCGTCGCCACCAAACTGCATATTACAGCCATAGCGTTTAAACAGCTCATAGAAATCATAGCTCTGCATAATCATATAGTTAAATTCCAGAAAGCTCAGCCCCTTCTCCATACGCTGCTTATAACACTCGGCACGCAGCATATTGTTGACAGAAAAGCAGGCTCCCACCTCCCGGAGCAGCTCAATATAATTTAAGTCCAACAACCAGTCTGCATTGTTCACCATCAATGCTTTTCCCTCAGAAAAATCGATAAACCTGCTCATCTGCTTCTTGAAGCAGTCACAGTTGTGCTGTATCATTTCCGGCGTCATCATCTGGCGCATATCACTCCGTCCCGACGGGTCGCCAATCATGCCGGTGCCGCCTCCAATCAGCGCAATAGGCTTGTTTCCCGCCATCTGAAGGCGCTTCATCAGACACAGCGCCATAAAGTGCCCAACATGCAGGCTGTCTGCCGTTGGGTCAAAACCGATATAAAAGGTTGCCTGGCCTGCATTGACCATCTTGCTGATCTCTTCCTCGTTTGTAACCTGCGCAATCAAACCGCGTGCCACCAGTTCATCATAACAATTCATTTTCTATTCTCCTTTTTGTGAAATAACAAAGAGTCCGGCTTGCCGGACTCTCGCGCCGGAGCGCGGTTGCCACAGCAACCATTTTCCCTGAGCGCGAAGTGCGCATCCCCCGGAGGGTTTTGCTTTATAGGACGCAATTTCCTATAAAGATTAGGGTGTCAAAAGGTCAGTGACCTTTGATATATATTTGTACCTT
>CANPMS010000041.1 GCA_947575275.1 uncultured Clostridium sp.
TTATCATAGAAGACCTTTTAAATCTTTATTTACAGAAAAAATTTCATAGACTCGCCGTGGCAGCACCTCCTCCCGCCAGAAAAAAGACAGTAGGCAAAGCACCCGCTGTCTCTATATTTTCAATATGCGTTATCTACTTTTATTGTATCCGTTGTGTCTACATCAGTGTCAATAATGTTTGTTCTAATAATATTTTGAATATGTGCGGGTAATTCATAGAAATACAGTGGTTGCTTAGGCTCAGAAATTTTTGTATATGAAGTAGTATCATGCTGTCCATCAAAGGCGTCAAAACAGTATATCCCTTTTGAGGAAATATCCCTACATTCATCAAGAAATCTAATTCCAAAGCGTTCATCGCTTAACAATATTGCTGTGGTGTAATTATGGAAATTTTCAAAAAATTCGCATAATAGGTCTGTGTTTTCTTTTGATATACAGACAAACTCTGGAACATATCCGTATAAACCAGAGGTAAATCGAATTATTTTTTTGTTTTTATCTATGCCAAACCATTCAATATCGCTATATTCTAATTCGATTTTTGATATTCTCAATTTAAGACCTCCAAACTTATAAAGAACCTTTGGAGATTTAAGTATATCACATTTTCCCCCAACAATCCACCCACCTTTGGGACAAAATGTCCCGAAGTACGAAAAGCCGGAAAGCGGCACAGCACCGCTCCCCGGCAAGTCACAGCTCCACCAGCGCGGAGAGCTGTTTCAGCAAATTGGACAGAGAGCCTCACAAGGCGGAGTAGTTCCGCTGAAGGGCCGATATTTCCTCGGGGTAAATGCCCTCGTAGGTGTTGGCATGGATAGCCACTTGACGGAGAGTGGGATAGCTTTTACCTTGGCTGTACTCTTTGACTAAGTGTTTTTTGAATTCTTCGTTGTAAGTTTTAGCCATGATAATGGTTCCTCATTTGTTTTGTTATTCACCAAAACAAATTAATGCGGCATATGAAAAAATAAAGAGCAGAGTCTATATCATTGATTTCAGCTGTGATATAATCCATATGTGCGCGTACGAGGCGCATACTTGAAAAATAACAAGGCGAAAGCAATTCGCTTCTCTACCTTGGAGGCAATTTGCCGGGAGCTGGACTGCCAGCCTGCGGATCTTTTGGAGTACCAAGCGAATAAGGAGATTGAAGGAACAGACAGATAAATAGAAATAATGAACAACGATATAATATTATTGAAAAACAATAAAATAATATTGCAATTAGAAAAATTCTGTGGTATGATTGGAAAAGGTGGAGCATAGAGCGTGTGACACTGGACGTTGAAAATATTACAGGAAGTTTTAGTGTGAAAGAAAGTAGAGGTTTGGAAAACTTTCGTTACTATTGGTGCCGCCAACTGAAAGGCGGCGGAATGGAGATTTTATGATTAATTTTACGAAATCAAAGATGAACCGTTTTTCATATGCGGATTGGAAGACATATTTTGAGCAAAACGACGCTCGTCGCCTGACTATTCCATTTCAAAATGATACATTGACGGAAAACGAAAAGAAACTGGTATTCCCATCTATATGCAAATGTGAACGGGGAGAGCATTCTGATGGGAAACACTTGAAAAAGGTGGCAGATATCTTTGCTGAGAAAATACATAACAAAGACTACAAGCATTGTATTAGGTGGTTCATAAAGGAAGAAAATGCGCATTCTGGATACTTGAAGTCATATATGGATCATTATAATGTCCATGGACAGGAAAATGTAGTGTTGGACAATATGTTTAGGCGGGTAAGAAAGCTTGCTGGTCTTCAATGCGAGGTTATAGTGCTGGTGACAGCCGAGATTATAGCGTTATCATATTATGACGCTTTGATGAACGCCACTAAATCCCACGCATTAAAGACCATATGCGGACAGATGCTTCATGATGAGATAGCTCACGTTATGTTCCAATCGTACACGCTTTCCCACTTTAAGAACAAATTTTATATTAAATTTATTCGAGTCCTTTTGATGAGAGTTGTGTCCGTTGCCGCATGGGGCAATTTTTATAAAGTGTTTGTATCAGCAGGATGGACATTTAAGAAGTTTGTGGGCAATAATCTTTATTATCTTGGTCAGTCGATGGAATTATCCAAAGTTTAACTATGTAATTTTAGCATTAAAAATTAAATATTTATAATAGTCATAAAAAGCAGGAAATATTAAAAAATGGATTCCTGCTTTTTATGCTCAAAATCAGCTTAAGAGGAAGGGGAACATCTGGAAGGGTTATTGTATGCACCAGGAATAAATGTCGAGTTTTGTCGATAGATTCTCAGGAAAAACGGGACGAATTTGATTGACAGATATTGGAAAGTTCTGTATGATATAAAAATAATCAAAGCATCTTTCTTGATGCGGTTATCTGATTTTATAGATCTTCGGGGACGCTCCTTTGGGAGAGGAGCCGGGGTATCAGCCGAATCGGCAAGTTTTTCGTATTTGATACAAGTGCTTGTAAGAATGAAGGGTAAATGTTGTTTTGTTTTCTGAATATGTGCCGTTGTGGGCAGAATGGAGGTAAATACTGTAAAAACGGGAATATTATGTGCGTTTCTGCTGGGCGCAGGCTGGACAGATTTGGTCTGGGGAAAGGTTTATAATCTATGGCTCTGTCTGGCAGCTCTGGCGGGGCTTGCACTTGGCGGGGCGGATTTTTTAACAGGGGCGCTGGCAATGATGATTCCGGCATTTTTGTTATTCCGATTTCGCCTGATGGGAGCGGGAGACGGAAAGATAACGGCAGTTATTATTGGTTATCTGGGGCTTGAGGAGGGAATTCAGGCGATTGGTGCAGGACTTTGTGTGGGAGCTGTTTGGTCACTGTGGCGTCTATACTGTGACGGAAGCCTTACAGTACGGTTCCGTTATCCTTTGGGGTATGTTATGTGCATGCTTATGGAGAGACGTATCCTTGCCTATGATGAGTTGTACGCGGCGGACGGACACCATAGGGTTCCCCTGGCAGCTTGTCTTGCAGTGGGAGTCTGCCTGTATCTGGCAGGACGGGCGGTATGGATGGGAGGGAGATTTCTGTGAGAAGGATTATGGCGGTCTGTGATGCGGATTCATGTTATGCAGGCAGGTTTGCGGAGGTTGCAAACCGGGTAAAGAGTATTCCTTTTGAGGTTGTGGCGTTTACAAGTCTTGCCCGGCTGAAAGAATTTACGGAAAAAGAGCAAGTGGAGCTTTTGTTGGTGGGAGATAATGCAGAGGAGGCGGATTTGACGGATGTGAAGGTTGAACGGGTGATTCGCCTGAGTGAGGAAGGAACGGTTAAGGATGATAGACCGACAATCTATAAATATCAATCGTCAGACAGTGTGCTGCGGGAAGTAATGGCGTGCTGCCAGGTATGGGAGCAGCCGTTCACTTCGCAGACTGTGAGATCGAAAAGCCGCGTGCTGGGGGTGTATTCGCCGCTCTCCCGATGTGGGAAGACATCGTTTGCCTTTACGTTGGGTCAGGTTCTGGCGCAAAATGGGAAAGCGCTTTTGCTTAGTCTCGAAGAGTGCTCGGGTCTTTCCAAGCTGACAGCAACTGTCTATGGAAGCACTCTCTCAGATGTGCTTTACTATTACCGTCAGGGGGAATACAGCAGGCTGCGCCTGAGCAGTTCTATTTATAGCTGGGGAGGACTGGATTATGTGCCTCCAGTCACCTATGCGGAGGATTTGGCGGGGCTTAGGGGAAATGAGGTTGCCGGTCTGGTTGGAGCGATTGCAGCAGATGGGATGTATGAAGCGATAGTTGTGGATTTGGGGCATTTTACCGGAGGCATAGAGGATACTTTGATGCTCTGTGATTTAATCTATATGCCGGTGAAGGAGGATGCAGTGGCATCAGCAAAGCTGGAAGAGTGGAAAGATTATTTAAACGCTTCTGGACGGGACTGTCTATGGGAAAAGATACGTCTGTTAAAGCTTCCGCGGCCAAGGCTGGTGTACAGCTGCGAGACTTATCTGGAACAGCTTTTATGGGGTGAATTTGGAGATTTTGTAAGGGAGCTGGTATGCAGATCAGGGAGGACAACAATTGAATGATGAAAGGGATACCCTGGAGCGGCTGAAGGGGCATATCCGGGAGCAGGTTCAGGGATTTGAAAAAATTGGCGATGAAGAGCTTTATAACTGTATTGACGAGGCAATTTTGAGCGAGGCAGAGAGGAAGTATCTTCCGCTTACCCGCAGGCTTGAATGGAAAACACGGCTTTACGACAGCTTCCGCAGGTTGGACATTTTGCAGCAGCTGGTGGACGACCCAGAGGTGACAGAAATTATGGTTAATGGAAAGGATCATATCTTTGTAGAGCGTCAGGGGAGAATTTGCAGATGGGAGCAGGGGTTTGACAATGCGGAGCAGCTGGAGGATATGATACAGCAGATTGTAAGCCGGATTAACCGCTCAGTTAATGTGGCCCACCCCATAGAGGATGCCCGGCTGGAGGATGGCTCCCGGGTTCATGTGGTTCTGCCTCCGGTGGCTCTGGACGGGCCGGTGGTGACAATTCGGAAATTTCCAGAGCCGATTACTGCCGCAAAGCTGATTGAATTAGGCTCCTTAAGTGAGGAAGCCGCAGAGTTTTTGAAGTGTTTGGTGAAGGCAGGCTACAATATGTTTATCAGCGGTGGAACCGGGTCGGGAAAAACAACCTTTCTGAATGCCATGTCGGGCTTTATACCGGAAACAGAGCGGGTTATCACGATCGAGGATTCTGCAGAGCTGCAGATTCGTCAAATACCGAACCTGGTGCGTCTTGAGACGAGGACAGCCAATGTGGAGGGCGAGGGAGCGATTGAGATAAGTGATTTAATCCGTGCGGCTCTTCGTATGCGTCCCGACAGAATTATTGTGGGCGAGGTGAGGGGGAGAGAATGTCTGGATATGCTTCAGGCGTTGAATACGGGGCATTCTGGAAGTTTATCCACCGGTCACGGAAATAGTACGCGGGACATGCTGTCCAGATTAGAGACTATGGTATTGATGGCGGCGGATATACCACTGGCGGCAGTGAGGGGGCAGATTGCTTCAGCAGTTGATATTTTGGTGCATTTAGGAAGGCTGCGGGACAAAAGCAGAAGGGTTTTAGAGATTGCGGAGGTGTGCGGAATCGAGAAGGGAGAGATACAACTATGTCCGCTGTACCGGTTTGAGGAGGATAGGGAGGAATATATTGCAGCAGAGGAGAAGGAAGAAAAGCGCCACAGAAAAGTCCGTGGGTGTCTTGTCAAAGTGGGCGTGCTCCGTGAGACGGGAAAGCTGCGGGCAGCAGGCTATCCGGTATGACAAATATCGTCTGAGTCTTCAGGAGATTTTACTGTCATTTATTAAGGGGGCTGCAGTTTGCGGGTTACTGTCCTATACGTTTTACCGCAGTATGAATGTATTTGCGGCGATGCTTCCGGTGGGCGCAGTGGCGGCAGTTGTGCTTGAGCGTAAGCGGCTGAGAGAAGCGCGGCAGCTTCTTCTGGCGCACCAGTTTAAAGAGAGCATGGTGATTCTTTCCTCAGCTTTAAGCTCCGGTTTCTCCATGGAGAACGCAATATCAGTTAGCTTAGAAGAGTTGACAGTGATTTATGGGGAAAATGGTTTGATTGTGCGGGAATTTACCTCTATGGTGAGACAAATCCGTATGAACCAATCCATTGAGCAGGCTCTGGGTGATTTTGCGGAGAGGAGTGGGTTAAAGGACGTACAGGATCTTGCTGAGGTGTTTTCCGTGGCAAAACGCAGCGGCGGAAATTTAAGTGAAATGATGCGCCATACGGCGGAAGTAATCCGGGATAAGATGCAGATTCAGGAGGAGATACGAACGCTGACTGCCTCCCGGCAGCTGGAACAGAAGATTATGAATCTGCTGCCGTTTCTGATTGTATTCTATGTGGAATGCTCATCCCCTGGGTTTTTCGGTCAGATGTACGGCACAGCTCTGGGAAGGCTTCTGATGAGTATTTGTCTGGCAGCATATCTGGTATCTTATATGCTGTCAAAAAAGATTCTGGAGATTCCCATATGAACGGAGGTGGAGGGTAATGGGAAAATGGCGCAGATACCGGAGGTATCTTCCTTCCATACTCTGTGCAGTGGCGGGTCTGGCATCCTGCACCGTATTGACGCTGATACAGCCGGAGGACAGCGCCATACAGCGCGGGCAGATTCGTCGTGAAGGGTATGGTGGGGCAGAGAAGGAATATGAGTTGATGGTTGGAGGGATGGAGTCTCAGGAGATTCCTGTAACAGTGACGGTAAAACCGAGAATATATACGAAAGAGGAGGCGGAGCAGGTATTTTATGAGATTATGGATGGAATGGAGGAGCGAATACGGGTCGAGAATCCGTCTCTTATGCAGGTTGCCTCCGATTTGAAGCTTCCCTCACACATAGAAGGCATGGGCGTGCAGTTAAGATGGAGGTCATCTAATCCAGAGCTGTTATCCTCTGCAGGCAGGCTGATAGAGGCGGTAAAGGTGGAGCAGGCGATTACCCTGTATGTGGAATTATCCAATGGAACAAACCGGGCGGATTTTGAGATACCTGTTCTGCTTACCCCTCGTACACGGACACCGCGGCAGGCACAGTGGGAGGGTTTGGAGGAGACAATAAGGAAATGTGATGAAGAGCAGAGGATGGAGGAATGTCTGTCCCTGCCGATGGAATATGAGGGACAGCCTCTTTCCTACCGCGCCATGGAAGAAAGCTCTTATACAGCGCTGCCGTTTATAGGTTTTGTGCTGGCGGTTTTACTCCTTTTCAGGGAGAGGACAGCCAGACGGGAGCGGGAGAAAAAACGAGAGCAGGAACTGCTTTCTGATTATGCGGAGCTGGTTTCAAAGCTGATGGTGCTTGTGGGAGCAGGATTGACGGTTCGCAGTGCATGGGAGCGCATGGTGAGGGATTATGAGGCAGCCCGGTCTGCAGGAAAGCAGAAAGAGCGTGCCGCCTATGAAGAGATGAGGCAGACCTATTATCAGTTTTCCAATGGTATGACAGAGGGGGCTGCTTACAGGGAATTTGGATACCGCTGCTGTCTGCAGCCCTATTTAAAGCTGAGCAGTCTGTTGGAACAAAACAGGAAGTCAGGTGCAAAATACTTAAGGGCAATCCTTCAAAAGGAGATGCAGGATGCTTTTGAAATGCGAAAAAATCTGGCGCGGAAATTGGGAGAGGAGGCCGGTACAAAGCTGCTCTTGCCACTGTTTCTCATGCTGTTGGTTGTTATGATTATTATCATGGCTCCTGCTATGATGACCATGGGTTAAAAATACTTATTAAGGAGGAGACAAAGATGAGAGAAGAATTAAGGGAATTTATTTGCTGTGAGGATGGTGTTGGTGTAATTGAGGTTATTTTGATTTTAGTGGTGCTGATTGGGCTTGTAATTATTTTTAAGTCCCAGATCACAGAGCTGCTTGAGGCAATCTTCAAGGAAATCAACAGCCAGTCAAAGGAGGTTTACTGACAGTTTGTACAGAAGAACAGTATCAGGGCAGGTCACAGTATTTATCAGCCTGATTATGATGTGTATCTTTACATTTTTCTGTGTGCTTTTGGAGTCTGCCCGGACGGCAGGGGCACGGTGGTATTTACAGGCAGCTGCCTCCTCGGCGATGGACTCTGTATTTAGTCAGTATCACAGGCAGCTGTGGGATTCTTACCGTCTGTTGTTTGCGGAATATGACAGCAAAGAGGAGCTCGCGGCAGATTTTGCAGATTTTTTACAGCCCTATCTAAATACGGAAAACTGGTATCCCATGGAGGTATCCTCGGTAGAAGCAGTGGAACTTTTGCGTGCCACAGAGGAAGATGCACGGTATTTTGAGCAGTCGATCCTTGATTACATGAAGTATGGAGTATGGAATCTGGATTTTAACGTTTCCACAGCACAGGATTTGTGGGACAGTGCAAGGGAGGCCGGGGCGGTAAATGAGGTGGCTGAGGCATATCGGGGACATACGAGGGAGGTATTAAGGCTGGAGAAGTCTTTGAAGGCAATCAGTGAAAGTCTGGACAGGCAGCAGGATATGCGGCAGAAAGGATTGGAGGAACTGCACAATTATGACGGTTCAGGTTTTTGCAGAACAGCAAAGAAACTGATTGATGAGCTGAGGCGGATGCCGGATTTGGTTGAGAATTACCGGAAACGGGCAGATACTTTGGCACGGGGGCTGGACAGCAGCAGCCGTGAATGCAGCACAAAACTTGAGCTTTGCAGCCAACAGATGCAGCAGCTCTTGGAGGATGAAATCCGGGAATATGAGGCATATGTGCGGGAGGACGGAGAACGCCGTCAGGAGATTGAGACTTTGGAGTCTGAATCTAAGGAGCAGATTCATTTGGTGGAGGAGGCGGTTCGCAGAGCACGGGAGGTGGAGGAGATGATTGATGAATGGGAATCCGATAATAATGAAGGCAGCGAATTGGATCTTGATGAACTGTGGGGATCGGTGGAACACGATTTTGCATGTCTTAGTATCAGGGGATTGTCTTTTGATGGCGGCGTCGGGGATGAGGAAAAGGAAGGCTGGCTGAATCAGGTGGAGTCCATGTGCGGCGCCGGTCTTTTAGAGCTGGTTATTCCGCCGGGAACAATGGTATCGGAAGCGTGTGCGGATTTGAAGGAAGCTCCGTCACAAATCAAGACGCCTCTGGAAGGAGACAGAGAGATTAAATTTTTTGACCACCTGTTGGTGGATGAATATTGCGGAAGCTTTTTTCGCCATTTTGGTATGGAAAATCAGGATGGGGTACGCTTATCAGGATCAGAAAAAACTGTGCTGGATTATGAAATAGAATACTTGATTGCGGGGGAAGATACAGACCGCGAAAATCTGAGCGGCGCGGTATATCGTCTGCTGGCAATTCGGGAAGGAATGAATCTTGCTCATATTCTGACAGACTCTGCAAAGCGGGCAGAGGCCAGGAGTCTTGCCATGGTGATAACCGGTGCGGCGGCCTTAACACCGCTTCTTATGGTGACTTCTTTTCTTATTATGTCTATATGGGCGCTGGGCGAGGCTCTTATGGATGTGAAAGGGCTTTTAGCAGGGCAGAAGGTACCGCTTGTAAAAAGCAAAGGAGACTGGCAGCTTAGTCTGGATGGACTTTTGGCTGCAGGGCAGAGCGGGAGTGTGGAGAGGGGAGGAGGCGAGAGAGGATTTTCTTATTTATCATGGCTAAAAATTCTGCTTTTTATGGGACGTATTGTTCCGCAGGAATATCGAATGATGGATTTAATACAGATGAATTTAAGAATGGAACAGCCCAGTTATCGAATGCGGCGCTGTGTGTACCAGGCCAAGATAGCAGGCAGGATTACGGGAAAACATGTTTTCTTTTCACTGGGATTTGTGCAGCGCTTCACAGGAGGACAGGAGCACTCCTATCCCATGGAGGTTAATGTAGAGCGAGCATATTGAAAGATAGAAGGAGGTGGACAGCAATGCCTTTTTTCCTGTCAGGTTATGCAGGTTTAATGAAAAAAATCGTGACTCTCCAAGTACGAATCCTTAAGTATAAAAAGAAAATAATATATTTTGCCTGTTGCGGAAAAAAGGTATTGCTGCCCGCCTCCATGACGCTGGAAGCGGCCCTCGTACTCTCCTTGTTCATTTTTGCATCAGTCAGTTTAATCCTGCCGATGAAAATTATGGCTACGGAGCGCCGGATACAATCTGGATTAGAAGCAGTGGGAGAGGATTTGAGCAGATATATCTATGTTGTGGATATGTTGGAGAAGGGAAGAGAGGAATCAATTCCGGGGGCAAACGATTTTGATCGGAGCTTTTGTAAAAATTTCGGTGTGGGTGCGGTGAAGGGGTATGCTCAGGAACAAGCCCTGCGCCATGCAGATACGGATCAGCTGATTCATGCCAATATGCTGCGCTCGTCCATTTTAGAGGATGATGAGATTTGCGATTTGATTTTAGACTATGAGATCCGTATGCCGTTCCCGGTATTGGGCATTTCCGCAATTCCACGGACAGCGAGAAGCAGACGCCGCGCCTGGATTGGAAAAGAGGGAAAGGACGAGGGAGCCGGCGGGGAGTATGGAAATGGGGAAAAAGAGATCGTCTATGTGGGGAGAAACAGCACCCGGTACCACCAGGACAGAAGTTGTCATTATCTCTCAAATACTCTCACAGCGTTGACTTTCCAGCAGGTAGCCGAAAAAAGGAATACAGGGGGAGGAAAGTATACTGCATGCGCTGTATGCGGTCATAGTGCGGCAGCTGGGAGCGTGGTTTATATTATGCCCAGTGGAAGCAGTTATCACACAGAGGAGCAGTGCCGTGCTATCATTGCTTATGTGAGGGCAGTCAAGCTGTCGGAGGTGGAGCATTTGGGAGAATGCTCTTATTGCAGCAGATAGGGAGCGGGGATGGGAGGATGATGTATGCAGAAAATTGTGTTCTTATGTTTTGTGTTAGTTGCAGCAGCACAGGATCTGAGACAAAAGCGGGTTAATATTATGATTTATGCAGGGTTTGGAGCGGCAGCGCTGGTATTGGCAATTTTTCATATGGTGTCAGGCAGGGAGCTGTATTCATGGCTGGATTTTGGTGCGTCCATATTCCTCGGTTTGGGACTTTTGGGAATCGCAGCTTTAAGTAAGGGAGCAATCGGAACCGGAGACGGATGCTTTTTTGCGGTAAGTGGATTACTTCTGGGATTTTGGGAGAACCTGGCTTTAATATGTTATGGGATTTTGAGCTGTGGGTTATTCTGTCTGGGATACTATGTGCTGGGGTATGTGCGGGGAGGAGCAAACCCGGGAAAGCGGACAGTCCCATTTCTTCCGTTTGTAGTGTTGCCGGCATTCTGTATAGCGGTTCCGGAGCTGTGGCAAACCCTGGCAGGATAAACAGAGAGAATAATACCCATGGAATATAAAGGAGGGTAGGCGGATGAGAGAAAAAAAGAGGGTACCTGCATGTGGAGGCGCAGCACTTCCGGCAAGTGCCACAGTGGAGGCGGCAGGTATCATGTCTGTGGTACTGCTGACCGTAATGGTATTAATGAATCAGGCATTTCGGCTGCGTGCTGAGACGGTGGGAAATTTTGTATTGCATGAAACAGTGGAGCGGGAACGCCATCTTGTGGAACATTCAGATAAGACAACAATCAGCAGATATGCAAAAGGAAGCGGTTGGAGTCTGGAGATTACAGCATCGGTATTCCGCCCGGAGGATTCTCTCCGAATGTGGAGCCTGGTGGAGGATATAGAATGAAAATCAGCTACCAAAGACAGATGAACCATAATTATTTGATTATGGAGCCGGGATCCACCTCCTGGAATAATTATGAGTATCGTATGTTAGCAGCAAATTCAGTGAGGGGCATTCTGCATTTTCAGGTTAGCCAGATAGACGAAGAAATCCGCTTTTATTATGAGATCACCTCAAAACAGCCGCTCAGCCGTCTGCTGGAGAGCAAGGCTGTGAGGGCAGATCAGATTCGATTGCTGGTGTGGGGAATTGCCCGGGTGATGGAAAAAATGGAGCAATATCTGCTGAGTGAAAGCAGAGTGCTTCTGGAGCCGGATTATATCTATGTGGAGCCGGAAAGCTATGGAGTATGGTTGTGCCTGGTGCCTGGGCTGGAGCAGAATTTCCCGGAAGCTTTTGGGCGGCTTCTGGAGTATCTGCTGGGTAAGGTGGATCATCAGGATAAGGAGAGTGTTGTGCTGGCATATGGGCTTTACCAGGAGACACAGAAGGAAAATTACGGAATGCAGGATTTACTGAGGCTCTTGGGTTCAGAGCGCACCCAGAAGAAAGAAAAAGACGAGATAGAACAGAAGGATAACTGGAACGATCAGACAGGGATTACCAGACAGGAACCGATGGAAAGGCGAGAGGAAAAACGGAATTTTCTGAGGTGTCTGACAGATTGGTGGCATAAACGAAAGTGTGGGTACGGGAATCCTCAGATTACCCAAGCAGTGTGGGATGAGATGTTTGGTGATCAGGCAGAGCGTGAGATACAGTCTGAAGACAGCGCGCCCGCAGAGCATTTGCCCCATGGCAATGACACAGTGCTTTTGGCAGATTTTACATTTGACTCACCTGTTGTACTTCGCCGCCTTTGCCCGTTGGATAAGGGGGCAGAAGATATTGTGATTGCGTATTATCCCTTCGTGATCGGAAAGCAGGAAAACCTTGTGGATTATGTATTGCTGCATGATACGGTGAGCCGCCTGCATCTGAGAATTGACAGGGAGAATAACCGGTATTTTTTGCAGGATTTAAATTCTACCAATGGAACAACAGTTGGAGGCTATCTGTTGGAGAATAACGAATCCGTAGAGCTGCATGAGGGAGATGAAGTGTGTATTGCAAAATACCGTTATAGATTTACATAATGCCTGCAATAGAGGGGAAAAAGATGCTGTCGCAGAAAATATGGGAATAGTTATCAAAATGTCTTAACAAATCTTATTAATTATGGTAAAGTAAAAAAATAAATAGCATGGTGAGGAAATATATGCGGATAGGAGTGCGAACTGTATGGAGAGATACCGGTATGGCAGAAAACGGGCATGGATTACAGGAGGTTTAATCGCACTGAACGTGCTTTATTTCTTCTATCTTGAGGTTGTTGGTTCTAGTGAGGATACATTGTTTATGCTAAAGCATGGTGCAATGTATACGCCGACAGTGCTTCAGAATCATGAGTATTACCGCCTGGTTACATCCATATTTATGCACTTTGGAATCAATCATATCGTGAATAATATGATGGTGCTTTTCGTACTGGGCGACAATCTGGAGAGGGCGCTTGGAAAGGTGAAATACCTGATTTTTTATTTGCTTTGCGGTATCGGAGCAAATATAGTCTCTATGATATTCGAGTATAACAGCCCGGTGCAGGCGGTGGCCGCCGGGGCGTCAGGCGCAATTTTTGGTGTTATTGGGGGACTGCTCTACTGTGTGTTGGCAAATCATGGCAGGCTGGAGGATCTAAGCGGCAATCAGATGATTATGCTGGTTGTTTTCTCTCTCTATTTTGGCTTTACAAGTGCGGGAGTAGATAACGTGGCGCATGTGTCAGGGCTGCTGATAGGGATTGTTCTTGCATGGATTTTATATCGGAAACCAAAGCGGACGTTATTACAAGAGATGTGGAGTGTGTGACAGGCATCAGTGTATTTTAATTTGGTGGTTGGATAAAAGGGAGGGGGTGTTTCCATTGAGCAATAACGACTGTATTTTTTGTAAAATCGCAAATGGTGTGATTCCATCTGAAACTGTTTATGAGGATGATGATTTTCGGGTGATTCCAGATATGAGGCCCGCATCCAGAGGGCATGTTCTGATATTGCCCAAAGTCCATTTTACAGATATTTGTGAAGCGGAGGCAGGGGTAGCTGCAAAGCTGTTTCCGTTGGCGGCAAGGATTGGGAAAGCGATGAAGAAGGGACTGGGCGCCAGTGGGTTTAATGTGGTTCAGAACAATGGCGCCAGTGCAGGGCAGACTGTGTTTCATCTGCATGTGCATGTGATTCCCCGCTACGACAATGGCCCGTCAATGATAGCTTGGACACCTGAGGAGGCTAAGCAGGAAGAACTAGCCCTGGCAGCAAAGACCTTGAAAGATATATTGTAGGTCTTGTGAGACGAAAGAGAAATCAGGAGGGATCATGGAGTCATTAGACAAACAGTTTTGCTCCATACATGAGAAGAATCTGCTGTTACTTCGCGGACTTGCAAGAAAATGGGGAATTCCATATGATGAAATTGAGGATGTGGTACAGGAGACATTTGCCTCCTATTTCAGTCACTATCCATTGACATGGGAGGATTCCAAGGTTCGGAGTATGTTGGCAAAGATCCTGAAGAATATCTGCATTGATTATTTTAGAAAGAATGACAGAAGACCGCTTTCTTATATGGAGCCAGAACAAATGCAGATGATAACTGCAGGCGCAGAATACCTGATGGGAAAGGATACACTTAGTATTCTGATTCAGAAAGAAGAGTATCGGCAGGTAGTGGATGCGCTTCATTCTATGAAGGAAGAGTGGGCAGCGGTATTTTGGCTGTATGTTATTCAGGACAGGCCCATGAAGGAGGTCAGCGATATTCTTGGAGTTTCCGAGGCTGCGTGCAGAACCAGATTGATGAGAGGCAGAAAATACCTGAAAGATACATTGAATGCAAAGCAGGAAACAAAATCTGACTCTAAGGGAGCAAAAGTCAACAATCAAAAGATAAGACATAAAAAAATGGAAAGACAGGGGATTTTGGAGTTGAAAAAGCCGCCGGAGACTTCCATCGGAGCGGAAGTCCCAGGCAGTGCATAGGATAAGCAAAAGGATTATGCTTCGGCGTAAGAGGCTATAAGATTTGTAATGATGTCAACTGCGTCGGACAGGGCGCTTTTACTCATCATATCGGTGAATTTCCGACGGTTTTCATAAGTGCTGGAAATGGCTTCATAGAGTGTTTCGTCGGTCATGTTTTCCTCCCCCAGTACGGTGGAGAAGCCCTGCTTTTCAAAAGATCGTGCATTGAGAATCTGATCTCCACGGCTTGCGGCTGCGGACAGAGGAACCAGCACATTTGGTTTACGGAGCGCGAGTATTTCGCAGATGGAGTTAGCGCCTGCGCGTGACAGCATCAGATCCGCCGCAGCAAACAGGTGGCGCAGCGGTGCGTCCACATATTCATACTGAACATACCCGGCGCGCCCGATTAGGTTTTCATCCAGATGACCTTTGCCGCATATATGTATCACCTGGTATTCTTCCAACAGCTTTGGAAGCAGACTGCGAACAGCGTTGTTAATAGTCACAGCGCCGAGACTTCCGCCGATAACCAGAATAATTGGTTTCGCAGCGGACAAGCCAGTGTAAGTCAGTCCGGTAAGACGGTCGCCCTCCAGCAGCTCCTTGCGGATGGGGGAGCCGGTCAGCACTGCCTTGTTCTGAGGAAGATACTGGAGGGTTTCGGGGAAATTACAGCAGACCTTCGTGGCAGAAGGGATACAGATTTTATTTGCAAGTCCCGGTGTCATATCTGATTCATGGATAATCGTCGGAATCTTAAAATGCTTTGCTGCGAGGACTACGGGCACAGCCACAAAACCACCCTTGGAGAATACTATGTCAGGTCTGTATTTTTTTAACAGCTTACGGGCTTCAGCGTAGCCTTTAACCACACGAAAAGGGTCTGAAAAATTTTTTAGGTCAAAGTAGCGGCGCAGCTTGCCGGAAGAGATACCGTCGTAAGATACATTGGCGCTTTCAACCAATTTGCGCTCAATACCGTTGTATGAGCCGATATAATGAATTTCATAGCCGCGCTCTTTCAGTGTGGGAAGAAGCGCCAGGTTAGGGGTAACGTGTCCGGCAGTACCGCCGCCGGTCAGCACTATTTTTTTCATAGAAAGTTGCCTCCTGGGGTTTTGTCATTCATTTGAACCTTTATTATTATAGTAACCACAACGTGTAAAAAGTCAACCCCTGAATCTGGTGGGAAATGGTGCAGAGGTGAAGAACTCCGGGAAAGCAGAGGAAATTTCGTGGGACAGGAAAAACAAAATTATGATGACATAAATCAAATCGAGCAGAAAATCAAGGAGCTTTTTTGTTACGATGATACCAGTCTTCTAGCTGAGATGGAGGAAGTTGAGCTGGAGTGGGAAGCACACAAAGAGGCGGCTCCGGAGCTCACTGCCCGGCTTCAGGCGTATGCCGCAAACCAATTTAAAAAACTGATGGAAAGAGTGGAAAAGGATGGACTGGGCTGTGTCACGGAAGATGACTATGAGCAGCGTCAGGCGCTGGAACAGGAAGAAAACAGGGAAATAGAGCTATTTAACGACTTGGCAGCCGAGATGACAGAGAAAAAAAGAGGTAAGATGTCTGAACGCCGGAGTCGAAAGGCGCCTTCTCAAAATACTAAAAAATCGGCTGCATTTAAAATCCTTCGCAAGAGAGAGATTTTGCTGGTGGCGGTGGTTTATATGCTGGCAGTAGGTACAACGATAGTTGCCACGGCAAACAGGGACTATAAATATGAATTATATCCGGTGCAGTCCAGGCAAATTAGATTATTTAAAGGTGGTGAAAAATTTACCAATAAGGAAGGCAAGCTGGAAAAGGCATACAATGAAATTGAAGAAGTGACAGGCATTCAGCCTCTGACGCTTGGACATATTCCCATAGGAATGAAATTTCGGCATGCGGAGATTGATAAAAACCGTGCGATTCTGGAGTTGGAATTTAAGGGAAAGAGCGTATACTTGAAACAAGAACGGTATGAAGAGGAGATAGAGGGCGCTCATATGAAGGTGTCTGACAGAACCGTATATCGTCAGGTAAAGAATTCGTGGCTGAATGAAATAATTGCCATAGAGCGAAATGTTCTGGATTCTGATACCACAGAATACAGTGCAGGAATCAGGCTAAACGGCGCCTCCTACTATCTGTCTGGAATTATGGATGAGAAGGAGTTTATAGATCTGGTGAAGGGGCTTTGCTATCCGTGACGATATGATTTAAGGCTTTAGAAAAACAAAAGAGATTGTAGATAAGGAGGACTGATGAAAAAGAGAGTGAAAACCTGCCTTGTAAGTGTTTTAGCTGCTGGAGTGATAACAGCGTCACAGGTGATGTGCACTTATGGAGCCAGTGCGCCGATGGAACAGAACGCTCAGACGATGGAGCGGACACAGGAGCACTGCAGTCCCCATGAGGCGCGGGTAACCGGTACAACGAGAGGAAGGGTTATCTCCTCGGCAGACCTGGTAATTACGGATCGAAGAGGCGGCAAGGTGGGCGTCTACGCAGAGCTATTGTGTCATGAGCCTATGAACGAGATAAGAATCTGGATTTGTCTGGAGCAGTGGGATCCGTGGGAAGAGGAGTGGATTATAGTAGATGAAAAGCAGTTTGAGTGGCTGCAGCAGGATTACCCGGATACAAATTTGACCATGGCTACCGTGTCATACATAATCCCTGATCAGCAAAGAGGGCGGGATTATCGCCTGAGAGGTGTGTTTGGAGCGAATAATGAGGATGGTTCTTTAAATGAGGCGTGGACAATCCGGACAAAGGAAATTCTTGTGGAATAGACGTGTTGGATACAGGAAAGATAAAAATGAAATAGATAAAGCAGGCGCTGGGGCGTTAAACCCGGTGCCTGTTTTCTTGTGTCTTTGATGTTTTTCGACCAATTATTCCATTAAAGTTGCTATATATGACAGATAGACCGAGAAATATGAAATTTGTGGTAGAATAAAGGCGGATTATCATACCTGACTGAAGGGCTCAATCTTTCTGAGCCAGGGAACGGAGGAAACTGAATGAAAGAGTACAATGTAAAAGATGGAGATCCGATTTACTGCACCCTTGGGACTGAAAAAAGCAGTCTGTGTGTTGCCGCATCCCATGGCAGCTGTATTGGCGGCAGAAATGTGGCGACTGTGAAGGACTGTAAAACGGGAGTGAATATTACTGCTTTTGGGATGTGTATGCGGGACGATCCAGCCGTACCGTGTGTACCGGTTATTTTGAATCCATGGCTGTTGGGGAACAGCAGCGTGAAAATAAGTGGAGAGCAGGCGCTTCTCAGTACCAGTATTCTGTCCTGCGCGTGTGGTGGAATGATCAAAATAGATTTATAACATGGGAGGAAATCATGTCAGAGATGGGGAACAAAATCCTTAAGACAAATTTAGCAATGGTGGAACGTGGTTGATTTTGGCGGGGCGCAGCTTTTCCGTTGCCGGTTTACGGATGAGCAGAAAGCAGCTTTGGCATTGACGGATGAGCAAAAGGGACAGCTAGGTGAATAGAAGGTCTGGAAAACAAAGGAAAAAACGGGAGGGAACTGTATTGTGAGGGTCAGTATGAAGAAAGTTGCTGCAACGGTTCCAAAAGTGGTGCATGCGGCAAAGTTCGTGAAGGGTATGGCAAAAAACGCAGAGGCTGAGGCAAAGAGGAAAAGGAAGGAAGAGTTCCAAACGGCTGTGGTGTTGAAAGCTGTGGCATCGATCCCCGCCTGTGTCAAGAAGAAGGGAGAGATTGCGGGGAAGGTGAGGGCTACGATTCCCAAGTATGTAAATGGGGCAAAACAGATCAAGACTGCAGCGAAAATCGGGGGCATTGTCACTTGTGCGGCGGCCAAAGGGATAGTAAAAAAGGAAATCCGGGAAACGAAGGAGGAATATCGGAGGCTGGGGGAAGAGGTCCTGGGCAGGGCCATAAATATCAATGAAGGAATGAAACGAGAATTGGACTTATACTTCCAGAATGTGGAGCGGGGAGTGACACAAAAGGGGGCGGTTCGGTATTACCTGATGGATTGGGATCCGGCTTTTGACGCACTGGAGATGATTTTTCGGATGAGAAGGACGGTTGCGGAGCAGCTGCCGGGTTATGGAAGCGCAAAGGAGAGTTATGAGCAAATCCGTGGATGGGTCATTAAACTGGGTGACAATATAGGAAACAGTGTCTATAATAAAGACATTCCGTTTGTTTCGGATTTTGTTGGGGAGGCATTCCATTCCAGCGACCGGGAAGAGTCCGGGGATTCGTCGAACCTGGCATCTGTTTCGGGGGCGTTTGTAAACGGATTTGTGGGTA
>CANPMS010000042.1 GCA_947575275.1 uncultured Clostridium sp.
CCCACCGGTCCCACCGGCGCTGACGGAACAGGCACTATCATCCCATTTGCATCTGGTCTTCCAATTTCATTAACAACCATTGCCGGTGGCCTCGCAGGAATCCCATCCTTCGTTGGATTTGGCAGCAATGCCCCAGGATTAACGGTATTGGGAACAACTATCGATATTACCAACGCAGCCGGAACCCTCAGCAACTTTGCATTCCAGGTTCCGCGGGCCGGCACAATTACTTCTTTCAGTGCATTTTTCAGTACAACTGCTGCACTTTCCCTAGTCGGTTCTACAGCTACTGTAACTGCACAAATTTACCAGTCGACAACACCTAACAATGTATTTTCACCCATCGCCGGAACACTGATTAACCTCAGCCCAGCCCTGACAGGGGTAATATCAATTGGAACTCTGTTAAATGGTTCCCTTACTGGTCTGAGCATCCCTGTTACAGCTCAAACCCGGCTCATGTTAGTATTCTCGGCAACCGCCAGCGGAATTACTTTGGTTAATACTATTGCAGGCTACGCAAGCGCCGGATTAGCAATCACTTAATAACTGCTTTATCTGACTGAAAACAATTGCTGCTGCCGTACTAAGTAATTAGTACGGCAGCACCAGCCAATTTCTTAATAAAGATAGATTGACAGGCATGCTAAGTTGTACTATCCTGAAATTGCAAAGGTCACTCCCGAGAGCGTATTCCCTGTGGACATCGAGTGAACCAAAAGCGCGGATAAGACAGTACAGTCTACAAGGAGGTTTATATATCAAGATGAGAACTCTAAAAGAAAAAAACACTATGTTAATCAAACAATTAGAAGAAACAGATCATCCTGCTGTTAGACGTCATGAAGTAATGTGGTATCTTCGAGATACCAGAAACGATGGTCAAATTACTTTATATGAAGAATATCTTATTACGGCAGAAGCACTTGCATTTCAACGACAATCCTATATGATGCCTGCATGGAACAGGACAGTTGGAATTTCAGATTTAGTTCCTTTGCTGAATATGAAGATGATGGCTCTATTATTCCAAGAAAATCAAGCAGCTAAAATGTGGGAAGTGTGGGGGATGGATACATATCACAAAAATCAGGAAAAACGGCCACACTATATCCTTGATGAATTTCCTGCAATCTTACATGGAGAAAATAATCCCTCGATTTTAGAAAAATTACTCGAAATACGAAATAGAAAAACGAGGGCATTTGATAATGGTCCGTATCATGATGAGTATTATCCTTTTAATCACTGTGCCTATGAGGAATTATTGCTGAGGAAATCTTACTTTTCTGAAATGGACAAAGTCATTAGCGAAGATGTGGAAGATTTATTAGTACAGTTTTATCTTCTTTCAGAATAAAAATTTAATTTTGACATCCAACAGCCTGGCAAAGCTTCCCCAGTCCCCTGCACTGCTATTTCCTTGCAACTGTCACAAAATATTCAGAAGAAGCGGCAGGACCATTTTAGAGACCCTGCCGCTTCTGAACATAATATATTTCCGATTAAATACTATACTCTCAATACCTACGCCTCATCAATCGCCTTTCCAATATCGCGGCGCATATACTTATTATCAAACTCAATCCACTCCGTGGCGTGGTAAGCGTTCTTCCTTGCCTCCTTCAAATTGCTTCCCGTGGCAGTAACTCCAAGCACGCGCCCGCCATCAGTAACGATATTCCCGTCAGAATCAAATTTGCTTCCTGCATGAAATACATAGTAGCCGTCCTTATTCTTGAAGTTCTCAAGCCCCTTAACAGCAAAGCCCTTTTCATAATGCTCCGGGTAGCCGTCACTTGCCAGAACCACACAGACTGCCGCATTATCCTCAAACTCCAAGTCTATCTTGTCTAAGGCGCCATCAATACATGCCTCAAATACATCCACAATATCATTCTTCATGCGCGGAAGCACCACCTGGGTTTCCGGGTCTCCAAATCTGGCATTATACTCCAGCACTTTCGGTCCATCTGCAGTCAGCATCAGTCCAAAGAAAATAATTCCCTTAAACTCCCTTCCCTCAGCACTCATAGCATCCACAGTAGGCTGATAAATATGCTCACGGCAAAACGCATCCACCTCTTTTGTATAAAACGGACTGGGCGAGAATGTTCCCATTCCGCCGGTGTTAAGTCCCTGGTCATTATCCTTCGCCCGCTTATGGTCCTGGGCAGAAGTCATGATTTTGATGGTCTTTCCATCCACAAAAGACAGGACGGACACCTCACGCCCAGTCATAAATTCCTCAATAACAATCTCATCACCCGCCGAGCCGAATTTCTTATCCATCATCAGCTCCTTAACACCGGCCTTTGCCTCATCCAGCGTCTTGCAAATAAGAACGCCCTTGCCAAGCGCCAGCCCGTCCGCCTTCAGCACAATCGGCATCTTCGCAGTCTCAAGATAGGCGAGAGCCTTGTTGGGATCTGTGAAGGTCTCGTAGGCAGCTGTGGGAATCCCGTACTTCTTCATCAGATTCTTGGAAAATGCCTTAGAGCCCTCCAGAATTGCCGCATTTTTCCTCGGTCCAAACACCCTCAGACCGGCAGATTCCAGCACGTCCACCGCGCCCGCCGCCAGCGGGTCATCCGGTCCTATCATCACCAGGTCTACCTGCTTTTCCCTGGCAAACTCTGCCAGCTTCTCAAACTCCATCACCCCAATATCTACGCACTCCGCGATCTGGGCAATTCCGGCATTTCCCGGCGCACAGTAAAGCTTCTCCACTCTGGGGCTCTGTGCTGCCTTCCACGCGATTGCGTGTTCTCTTCCACCGCCGCCCACAATCAAAACCTTCACCTGTCAATCCTCCTTCCAAAGCCGCTTATCTTCAAATTTTATTATTTGCAATCATATCAATCGCCTGGGGTAAAATCACCCACTCCGCCTGTTCCATCACTCTGCGCTGCAAAATCTCAGGTGTATCTCCGGCCAGTACCTCCACCGCCTTCTGAAGAATAATCGGTCCCGTATCCATGCCCGCATCCACAAAATGCACCGTCGCTCCGGTCACCTTGACTCCCCGCTTAAGGGCCGCCTCATGAACCTTCAGTCCATAGTAGCCCACACCGCAGAAGGACGGAATCAGCGACGGATGGATATTAATAATCCGATGGCTGTAACACTCCACCATATTTTCCGGAATCTTCACCAAAAAGCCCGCAAGAACAATCAAATCAAGATGATACTCATCCACCTTTTTCAAGAACGCCTCATTGAACCTGTCTCTGGTCTCAAACTCCCGGGGAGAGATGCAAACCGCATCAATTCCATGATTTTTCGCCCGCTCCAGCGCGTAGGCATCAGGATTGTTGCTGATTACCACCTCTACTCCGGCGTTTGTAATCCTCCCCGAATCGATTGCATCCAGAATAGCCTGTAAATTAGTGCCGCCGCCTGACACCATCACACCAATTCTCAGCATAAGGTCACTCCCTTTTCTCCCGCCTGGATGGAACCAATTACATAGGGGGTCTCACCCTCTGCTTTTATGGCATCCATAGTTCTCTCCACGTCTGCCGGATCCACAGCGACCACCATGCCGATTCCCATATTGTATGTATTGTACATCATTTCCTCAGCAATCTCACCCTTGGCAGCCAGCATTCTGAAAATTGCCGGAATCTCATAGCTGTCCTTTTTAATCACCGCCCGGGTGCCATCCTTTAACATACGCGGAATATTCTCATAGAAACCGCCGCCGGTAATATGGCTGCATGCCTTTATCCGCACGCCTGCTGCCTTCACGGATTTAAGCGCCTTCACATAAATCTTCGTGGGAGCCAGCAGCGCTTCACCCAGGGTTTTACCCAGCTCATCATAATATGTATTCAGACCTTCCTTCGTCAGTTCCTGCTCAAACACCTTTCTCACCAGAGAAAAACCGTTGGAATGCACACCGGACGAAGCCATGCCAATCAACACATCCCCAGCCCTCAGATCCCTGCCGTCAATCAAATCCTTCTGATCCACAACTCCCACGGCAAAACCTGCCAGATCGTACTCATCCTCAGGATAAAAGCCCGGCATCTCCGCGGTCTCTCCGCCAACCAGCGCAGCGCCGGACTGCTTGCAGCCGTTTGCCACACCGCTGACAATCGCTGCAATCTTCTCTGGTGTATTCTTTCCGCAGGCTATATAATCCAGGAAAAACAGGGGCTCTCCTCCTGCACACGCCACATCATTGACACACATCGCCACACAGTCGATTCCCACCGTATCATGCCTGTCCATAATAAACGCCAGCTTTAACTTGGTTCCAACGCCATCCGTTCCTGACAGCAGAACCGGATGCTCCATATTCTTAACCGCCTCCAGAGAAAACGCTCCTGAAAACCCGCCAATACCGCCTAAAACCTCAGGACGCATGGTCTCCATCACGTGCTTTTTCATCAGCTCAACCGATTTGTAGCCTGCCTCAATGTCCACTCCGGCTTTCTTGTAATCCATGACCTTTCCTCCGTGAAATATATTTAACTGCTTACATCTGCTTAAGATACTCTTTATAACCGATTTGCTCCAGCTTCTCAGCCTTCTTGACCACGTCACCCTTCAGACCTTCTGCATAAGCCTTTACCTTTTCCAGCAGAGCCGCATCGGAGGACGCCAGAATCTTGGCGGCCAGAATTCCCGCATTTGCCCCGCCGTTGATCGCCACAGTTGCCACGGGAATACCGGAAGGCATCTGAACAATCGAATACAGAGAGTCCACACCACCCAGATCCGAGGTTTTCATCGGAATGCCGATCACCGGCATTGGGAAGATTGACGCACACATTCCCGGCAGATGCGCTGCCTTGCCCGCACCCGCAATAATGACCTTGATTCCCTTTCCCTCTGCAGCCTTCGCCCACTCAAAGAAAATATCAGGCTCCCGGTGGGCGGAGATAATCGTCATTTCATAATCAATCCCAAACTGATCCAGAATCTCCGCAGCCTTTGCCATCACCGACATATCTGAATCGCTGCCCATCACAATTCCAACCTTCGCCATTGTAAATTCTCCTTTTCGTTTTATCATTCTTTATTATAAGTATTTCTTATAAATAAACTTGTACTTATTAATATGATACTAAATTTTGCCAGTATCGTCAATAGGGAATCATTCCAGCTCCGCATTCAATTCCTCTGTCCCTGCTGCCACAAACCGACCACCGCGGATTACCGCAAGCTCCGTTCCATCCGGGCACACAGCCAGAATATCCCCCAGCTCCGAGTAGGGAATCGTAATATCCGTGTGACAGCCAAAATATGCCTTTGACACATCCTCTTTTCTCAACAGGGAAACCTCATTGTCCCGGGCAATGATTTCCTTTCCATCAGGATTATAAACTGGTGTATTTTCACTCCAGCTGTAACAGGTGTCACCTACGGCAAAGTGCGGTCCCATCTTCTCCGCAATGAGAATCGGAAGCTTCTCCACAATACCAAAGCGCCGTGCCATGGCATAGGCGGCAGTATTGGTACCGATGGCAAATTCACCCATGGCGAGCGTGTCATGATTCTTTAAAATCTGCTGTCGAATCAGCTTTTTCCCTTCCTCCGGATCAGAAAAGTTACCGCAGGAGTAGTCCACAATCATACCATCCTTAAACCTCATGCGGAAATTCTTGAACTGGAAATCCCCAATGTAGACATTGCCAACATGCAAAAGCCCCTCCGTCCCTGAGAGCATCGGCGATGTGAATACCTCACCCACCGGAATGTTTACATCTGCCACACAGTTCTCAAAATTGGTCTGATGCTCCGGCTTTTCCAGCTTGTGCAGAAAAATCCGAAGATTCGTTTCATTATCTCCACGACCGGTGACGGTCACATACTGTGCCTGATCCAGCACGTCAATGATATTCTGCTGAATGCGCTTATAGCGCTCATAATCCAGCGTATTGATACGGATGGTCTCCGCAAAGATTTCCGCAAAATCCGGTCCGATTGCCGGCACAGGAAAGGCTATAATCGTAAAGCTGGTCTCGTCCCCAGGGATATACTGATTCACCAGCTGCATAGATTCCCGGGCATAAGCAATCGATAATTCCTCCTGCCTTTTATTTAGTGCATATGCCTCCCCTTTATTAACAGGAGTAAAACCCTCCTCCCCAAAGGTCTCCACCACTGCCGGCCCCGCATACCGGGACGCCTCCTTTTTGTAGGTCTCATAAGCAGTCCGAAGGACAGAAAGCTTCCGCTCCTTAAACGCACTGTCCAGATAGACTGCCTGATCGTAGCGATGGTCGTAGTCAAACTGCATGTTTGCCGAGGAGCCGTGATACCCCATCTTTCTGCCCGGATTTACCGTTACCGACCAGACAGCAGACCTGCAGATTACCGACTCAAGCCCCATGGCACGGAACCGGTGCACGGCGGCACGAATCACCCGTTCAAATCCCAGCTCATAACGGATTCCAACTGTGCCTTTTTTAGAGAGATCACGCCCTGTAACCTCAAAACCCTTTCGGTATCCTTCTGTGTAAGTCTCCGCTATCCGCTCGATGGTTTCCTCAGAAAGGCTGTTTAAAAACTCCGCAATTCTTAACTCCGCCTCAGAAATATATTCTCCAAAGCGGTACAGATACCGTAAATCAGACAGATCGCTGTCCATAATAATATCCTTTGCAAACGTCAGTTCCGAATCAAGCTGTTCCCGAATCCTGTACGTCAAAGTCACGTCTGTGTAATCGCTGAAGAACCAGTAAAGAACGTCTCTTACCGCCTTATTCTCAGGCACGCCCTCCTCAAACATATTGTAAAGCTCAATAAACGTCTCACAGAGGATGGTAATGTCCATAAGCCTGCACTCAAAAGCAAACACGATGGCCGCGCGAAACTGCGCATAAAATGCGGCAAGCATCGGCCCCAGATTTTTTCCAAGCTTCTCTGAAGCGTATGACGGATTTGCATAGCTGTACTCATACTGCCCCGGCAGAATATCCTCATAAAGCCCGTGGTTTAACGTCTTAAGCTCCTCAAGGCTGAAAGTCTCCAGCTCTCCGCTGAACTGCTGCCCTGCCAGCTTCTGAATTTGGGCTGCAAACCGGGCAAGCTTTATAAAATAAGAACGGAACGGTTCCTGCACCCGGTTTTCTTCTGGCACTGCCAGAATCCGCTCCATTGCAAGGTTATACCGCTCCGTAATCTGCGTATTTTCTTCTCTCCATAATTCCTGATATTTCATAAAATCTCCCTTTCCTATCTTCTTATCCGGCAAGCCCCACAACCAGAAGACAAATCCACAAAAATGTGAAGAATCCCCCGATTGCTGTGCTGATTTGTGCCAGAATATAGTTCATCTCCTTCTCCAGAAAAGACAAAAGCCCATAGCCAAACGCTACGATGGCAAACAGAAAACTGGTAAGCCCCCAAGCCGCCACATTAAGCTCTCCGTTCCCCTGCAGTCTGACACTTAAAGAAAGGCTGACAATGCAGCTGGTAAGGGACACTGCCGCCGCCAGCAGACTCACCCAGCTTCTTCTGGCAAACGGTTTTCGGATATAGGAAATTTTGTGTTTACCTCTTTCCACGGATTTTCCTCCTTATACGAAATTTTTGCACCATACGGTAGGTGAAAAACCCCAGCGCACCTCCCATTGTGTTAAGAAGCAAATCATCCACATCAAAGCTCCCCACCCGGAACACCAGCTGTGTCACCTCGATGCAGAGGCTTAATCCGAAGCTCAGGAAAAACGCGTTGTACCACCGCCTCCCCCTCCGGCTGACAATTGGCAGGAAAAATCCAAATGGAACAAAGCCCACAATATTTCCAAACACATTAAGAAGGAACGCCTCCAGCCCAAGCTGATGGCGGTAAATATAAAATCGCTTAATTTCTTTAAACAGCTCCAGATTGTACGCATATTCACGCTGATTCTGAGATACCCGTCCAAAGGACTCGGCAAAAAACATAAAATAAACCAATGATGCCAGGTAGGCGATAAAAAGCACCCATCCCAGCTTTTGGTTTCTGGTCGTATTTCTAATCATAAATTCCCCATCTATCCACAAAGTATATGCTTTTTCATATTAAAATGTAATGTCACTCTTTCTCCGCAGTAAAATCCCTCCGCAGATGATGGACATAACCCCCACTGTCAGCCCAATCACAAGAATGATAATTCCAATTGCAATGCTGCAGGCGCCTGTGCGCTGCATGGTCTTATATACCTTTTCCATAATCCTTCTCCTTACTGCACGCCATACTGTTTATAGTATGTATCAATTGCCGCCTTCAATGTATCATCAATCATCACTTTTCCCTTGTAGGGACGATTGTACAGGTGTTCCACCACATCTGCCATGGTCACGATTGCCGTAGTCTTAAAACCATACTTCTCCTCAATCTCCTTCAGCGCAGACTTTGTTCCCTGCCCCCGCTCCATGCGGTCCACAGAAACCACCAGTCCCAAAACATTCACATTGCCCTGCGCCTGAATAATCGGCAACGTCTCCTGGATTGAGGTTCCCGCCGTAGTCACATCCTCGATCATAACCACCCTGTCACCATCCTTAAGGGGACTGCCCAGCAAAATCCCCGTATCGCCGTGATCCTTAACCTCCTTGCGGTTGGAGCAGTATTTAATATCCACATCATAGAACTGGCTGATTGCCATAGCTGCTGAGACCGTCAGAGGAATCCCCTTGTACGCCGGCCCAAACAGCACATCAAAATCCAGACCAAAAGCATTCTGGATTGCCTTTGCATAATACGCTCCCAGACGGCGAAGCTGGGTGCCTGTACGGTAAAAACCTGTATTTACGAAAAACGGAGTCTTCCTCCCTGATTTCGTCACAAAATCGCCGAACTTAAGCACCTCACTGTCAATCATAAATTCAATAAATTCCCGCTTATAATCGTCCATGATCCCTCTCCTTTTCTATCACTTGACGCAGCCAATCAGCTCTGTAATGTCACCGACTCCATGCTCCTCCATAAACTGCTGGATCCCGGATACGATTTCCACAGTCGCATACGGATTATAAAAGTTTGCTGTCCCCACAGATACTGCCGCCGCCCCCGCCATAATAAACTCCAGGGCATCCTCAGCTGTGGCGATACCGCCCATTCCAATCACCGGAATCTTCACCGCATTCGCTGCCTGATAAACCATTCGGACTGCCACCGGCTTCACCGCCGGGCCGGACATGCCGCCCGTCTTATTTGCAATAGCAAAGCACCTTCTGTTTATATCAATCTTCATCCCGGTCAACGTATTAATCAGAGACAATACATCTGCGCCGCCTGCTTCCGCCGCTTTCGCCATCACAGTAATATCTGTCACATTCGGACTGAGCTTCATAATAACCGGCTGCCTTGCATGGCGCTTCACCTCCCTGGTGATCGCCTCTACCGCTCTCGGATCCTGGCCAAAAGCGATACCGCCCTCCTTCACGTTAGGACATGAAATATTAATCTCCAGCATATCCACCGGCTCATCGCCCAGCCTCTCCACCACCTCAATATAATCCTCGGTAGTTTTTCCGCACACATTGACAATAATCTTTGTATCATACTGTGTCAAAAACGGAATGTCACGCTTCACAAATACATCAATGCCAGGATTCTGAAGACCGATTGCATTGAGCATGCCGCCGTACACCTCCGCAATCCGGGGTGTGGGATTTCCTGACCAGGGCACGTTCGCCACGCCCTTAGTCACCACTGCCCCCAGACGGTTCAAATCTACAAACTCCCCATACTCTGCCCCGCTCCCGAAGGTTCCTGAAGCAGTCATTACCGGATTCTTTAACACCACTCCGGCAAGGTTCACGCTGGTATTTATCACAGTTCCACCTCCTGTGCGGGAAATACAGGACCGTCTTTACAAATCCGCTTATTGTGCACATGGGAATGTTCATCCGGCTCCTTCGACCTGCATACACAGGCCAGACACGCACCGATTCCGCAGGCCATTCTCTCCTCCAGGGAAATCCAGCACTCCACTCCGTTCTCCTCAGCATAAGCTTTCAAAGCCCGAAGCATGGGCGCCGGCCCGCAGGCGTAAATAACGTCAGCCGCCAGTCCATTCTCATAAATCGCATTCAGTACATTCCCCTTCGTCCCGGCGCTTCCGTCCTCTGTGGCCACATATACCCTTCCATAAGCTTCAAATTCACGATTCAGAAACAGCGAATCTCTATATCCTAAAACCATCTGCTTTTCACCGTCCAAGCTCTTCGCCAGCTCCAGCATCGGAGGGATTCCGATGCCGCCTCCAATCAGAAACGCCCTCTTCTTGTTTTTTAAGGGAAAACCGTTGCCCAGGGGACCCATCACTGTAATCTCATCGCCCTCCCGGTAGCGGGAAAACTCACTCGTCCCTGCACCCACTACGCGATAAACGATCCGCAGCCTTCCCTGTTTCCTATCTGTCTCACACAGGCTGATTGGGCGTGGCAAAAGCCTTCCTGCATCCTTTGTATAAACTGAGATGAACTGTCCCGGTCTCGCAGCCGCCGAAATCTCATCTGCCTGAATCCACATACTAAAAACATCGGAGGTCAGCGCTTCCTGGCTGACCACCTTAGCCGTCATTTTTATCTTTTTCATCTGTTTTTTATCTCCTGCCAGCAGGCTCTTTTACAGCACGCTGTTAATATCGGCAACCATATCAAGCACTGCCTGTCTGGATGCCTCCCCGAAATGCTCCGGCCCAAACTTCTCGTACCTCTCCTGCTTATATGCCGCAATAATCCCACGGGAAGAATTGACGATTGCTCCAAGTCCATCCTTGTTAAAGCAATGCCTCAAGTCCTTTGCCGTACCACCCTGGGCGCCATAACCCGGCACCAGGAAAAAAGTTTTCGGCATCAGACTCCTCAAACTCTCACTCACCTGGGGATAAGTGGCGCCCACCACAGCTCCCACATTACTATAAGAGCCGTCCATACAGTCCAAACCCCACTGAGCCACCTTATCTGCCACCATCTCATAGAGGGGTCTTCCGTCGAGCAGTCTGTCCTGAAATTCACCGCTGGAAGGGTTGGAGGTTTTCACCAGCACAAACAGCCCCTTATCCTCAGCTTTACACACATCTACAAATGGCTGAACGCCATCCGTTCCCAGATACGGATTTACCGTAACAAAATCTGTATTGAAAGCGGCGCAGACATTCTGCCCCACCTTCACTCTGCCAATATGCGCCGCAGCATACGCCGCCGAGGTAGAGCCAATATCCCCCCTTTTTGCATCTCCGATTACAAGAAGTCCCTTCTCCTGACAGTAGCGCACAGTCTTTTCATAAACCTTCAGCCCCTCAATGCCAAACTGCTCATACATAGCGATCTGAGGCTTCACAGCAGGAATCAGATCAAAGATATGATTCACAATCTCCCTGTTAAAATTCCAGATGGCATCAGCCGCTGCCTCCAGAGTCTCCCCAAGCCCATCAAAAGATTGATTCAGGATATGCTCCGGGATATACCCAAGCATTGGATCCAACCCCACGCAGACTGGCGCCTTTGTTTTTTGAATTTTCTCAATCAACTGCTGAATCATCGCTTCCTCCTTGTACATTTACCAGAATCCAACCATCTTTGGAAATCATTTCTATAAAACTAAATATACCATATCCGGGATATGCTTTCAAGTTCTAAATCAGCCCGGAAACCAGCGGAACCACGGCGACAGTCATCAGCCCTGCAATCGCAATGGACAGACTGCTCATCGCCCCCTCAATCTCACCCAGCTCCAGCGCCTTGGCCGTTCCAACAGCATGGGCAGAAGTCCCCAGCGCCAGCCCGCGGGCAATGGGATTTTTAATGCCTGTAAGCTTGAACACGGTCTGCGCAATCATGCTTCCAAAAACACCTGTGATCACGATACACGCCACCGTAATAGTCACAACACCTCCTGCCTCCTGACTGACACCCATCCCGATTGCTGTGGTAATGGATTTTGGCAGAAGCGTCACATAGTGCACATGCTCCAGCCTGAATACAAGACACATGAAAAAAATGCTCAGGACGCTGGTGAGAACGCCTGCAGCAATGGATACTGCCACAGCTGCCAGATTCTTTTTAAGAATCTCCAGTTGTTTATATAATGGGATGGCAAGGCAGACCGTGGATGGGGTCAAAAGATAGCTCACATATTTTGCACTTTCATTATACGCCACATAATCCACATCAATCAGCTTTAAACATAGGATTACCAGTACCACTGCCACCAACAGAGGATTAAAGATTGGCCATCCCCATTTCATTTTCAGCCACACGCCTGTCAGATAAGCTGCCAGTGTGAGACAGAAGCCAAAGTATACCGATTCCTGTAAGAGCATCATGAATCTCCTCCCCCCTTCTTTTTCCTCCCCTCCATCATAAGCTCTGTCACCTTGCCGGTCACCGCCATAACAATCACTGTGGAAACAAGACAAATCACCAGCACCGGAACCACAATCGGTCTCAGACTGTCATAGTTTTCCATCAGTCCCACTGCCGCAGGAATAAACAGCATTGGCATAATGTCCAGAAGAAAATTCCCGGCTGCCTCCACCTGGTCCAGCTTCAGTATCCCTGTACATAAACAGACCAGCAAGAGGAACAATCCGTAGACACCGGTGGGAACCAAAAGAGGAAGCATGCGGTTTAACAGCTCGCCAATCAGTGTAATTCCAAAAATAACTGCACATTCTTTTACATATCTCATACTGCCAAGCATATCCTTTCTATTAAATATCCCCATCCTAAATCTCTGGTATTTTACCACCTGGGACAGAAAAGCACAATCCCATTCCTTGTATTCTTCCTATATTTCCAGTATACTAGTCATAGATTAAACTCTGCCCGTACCAATAAACTTCCGCAAAAAGGAGTATGGCGCCATGACACACACGATCATTGAGACAATGTATCCCACCAACGCCCAGATGAGAGCGCTTCAAGCCCTGAACAGCGCCTGCCTGAAAGCAGACCGGCAAAGCCCTGTCTATCCTTCCGGTGAAGCAGATGCGCGCCACATATTCTGTGTGCTGGAGGATGGAACCCTTGCCGCTGCCCTGGTTGTAATCCCGTGCGGAGACAGTTTATCGGAGTGTATTGCATGGACGCTTCCAGAATACCGGAGACATGGATTCTTTTCCCGGCTGTTGGATTTTGCCTTAGAACAGCTTGAGGAGCAGGATATTCTTTTTCCTGTTCCGGGAAGCCGTCCATGTCCCGATACTCTCGCAGCGCTAAACGCCCTTGGGGCAGAATTCTACTCCCATGAATTTGCCATGGAGTGGACCGGAAGCCATGTGAACCACGAATGGGGGGCTTATGGGGAGTTTACCCTGTGTCCATCAAAAGAAACGCCCTCCCTCTGGGAGCTTTACCGCAAGGGCGCGCTCTGCGGAACCGCCAGAACAGAGCATCTCCCAGATTCTGCTGCCTGTCTGCACCATGTGGAAATTATTCCTGAACTGCGGCGACAAGGCTGCGGAACCGCGCTCCTGCTTCTGCTGCTGCCACAGCTAAAACGCAGAGGCGTACGGCGCGTTATCCTGCATGTTTCCGGCGTCAACGAAGCCGCACTGTCGCTGTACAAAAAAACAGGGTTCGCTGTTACACAAACCCTGTCCTACTATCTCTATTAATACTCAAGAACCTTCTCTACCGCCTCATCCATCCAGTCCTCTTCCATGTACTCGATGGTACCGCTGTCCACATGCGCCGCAATCCTGGGATCAATGGGCAGCTTTGCCAGCACATCCAAATCAAACTCCTTCGCAATCTCGTCAATATGGCTCTCACCAAACACTGCAATTTTCTTTCCGCAGTCCGGGCATTCCAGATAGCTCATATTTTCCACCAGACCGAGAATCGGAACATTCATCTTCTTAGCCATTTTAACTGCCTTTGCCACGATCATAGATACCAGCTCCTGGGGAGATGTGACAATAATAATCCCGTTTACCGGAAGGGATTGGAAGACAGTCAAAGGAACATCACCTGTTCCCGGAGGCATATCCACAAACATATAGTCCACGTCCTCCCAAAGCGCCTCCTGCCAGAACTGTTTAACCGCGCCTGCAATCACCGGCCCTCTCCAGATGACCGGATCCGTATCCTGATCCAAAAGCAGGTTGGCTGACATAATATTGATTCCGGTTGCCGTCGTAGCCGGAACCATTAATCCATCCGGAGTCATATTCACCTTATCATTGTTAAGTCCAAATGCCTTTGGAATGGACGGTCCCGTAATATCTGCATCGAGAATCGCTGTATGTTTCCCCTTTCTGTTCAGTTTTACTGCCATCATGGCTGTTACCAGCGATTTCCCCACACCTCCTTTTCCACTGACGATACCAATCACCTTCCTCACAGTGGATGCCGGATTTAACGGCTCAAGAAAACTGGTCTGCTCCGCCGTGCGGCTGGAACAGTTTGCCCCGCATGTACTGCAATTATGATTACAAGTTTCACTCATGTATACTTCCTCCAATTCTATCAATAACGCTGTGTTCTTATCTGACACAGTCACAAAAGAAGCATAGCACAATTTATGGAAAAGTGAAACCCCCAACGGGATAATGCCATAAAAGTATTATAAAAAATTTAATTGTTTCTTTCTTGTACCCGCACAAAAATCTGATATAATAAAATTATAATACTTGTATGAGGTGTACAAATGAATATGAATATGAACCCTAACAGCGAGCTGGTTCAATCCGCTGTCAATGTCCCCAATCTGGTTCAGGTTCCCGACGCCTTAATCAGCCAGGCCTGGGAATTCCAGACAGTGATGATGATGTATACCTGCGCGATTCGTGAGGTCAAAACCAAGCTGGAAGTACTTAATGACGAGCTTTCTATTAAAAATCAGAGAAATCCCATCGAGATGATTAAATCCCGGGTAAAAAAGCCTGTCAGCATCGTGGAGAAGCTGGCACGCCGGAACCTGCCGGTTTCTCTGGATTCTATGATGAACAATCTGGACGATGTAGCAGGAATACGCGTTATCTGCTCCTTTGTGGATGACATCTACTCTGTTGCCAATATGCTGGTCAGCCAGGACGACATTACCGTTATTGCTGTCAAAGATTATATCAAGCACCCAAAGCCCAACGGCTACCGAAGCTACCACCTGATTTTGGAAATACCTGTTTTCTTTTCTGAAGAGAAGAAACAGATGCGGGTGGAGGTGCAAATCCGCACCATTGCCATGGATTTCTGGGCGAGCCTGGATCACCAGCTCAAATACAAAAAAGACATCGGCGCTGATGCCGATCAAATCAGCGAACAGCTGCGTCAGTGCGCCGAGGTTATTGCAGATACCGACCAGCGTATGCTTTCTATCAGAAAGAACATCGAGGCTCAGGGCGGAATGGTAAAAAAATAGAAACAGGATAATGCGAATCAATGAGAAATTGTAAAACAGGCGGAGATTTCCGCCTGTTTTACAATTAGGTATGTTGATTCTTACTTACAAATTTTGAAAAGTTTTCTTCATGATATGGAAGCTGTTTTTCTTTATTGTTAACAAATAGATTGAAATCTGCATCATTTTTTAATTTAATATAGACCGTTTTTGCTATCGGACTAAATAAATTAAACTTTTTTATTTTTATATTCGATATATTATCCTTTTCAACAAAAATAAATTCATCTAATTGCACAATCATATTTTCTGGTTTAATTGATGATAGTGATAATACTTTAGTATTTTTAAGAGGAATTAACCCTATCCCTTTTTCCGTTTGGTTTATTAAATATCCGTCCCAAGCTCTGTTATTTGCTTTAGCTTCCATACCTTCCTTTAGTCCACCAGCAAGTCCACCTAGTACTACTCCCTTGGTCTGCATATTCCTAGTACTATAAAAAAAGCAATTTTCTTCTCCTATACAGTTTACTTTTTTAAATAACTCTGCTATGTTTTCTAATGTATTAAATTCATTCATTTTACTTTCTCCCCTTTGCTCATTCACTGTTATTCCTCTTTATAATTTTCTATAAAATTATTTTTACTTTTTTATTATGAAGTATTTGTACCAACTTGTCAACCTTCAGTTTGTTGCCGTTGAACTCAGCGCCAGGAATGAACATATTAGTGGAATAAAAAAGGGGATAGGGGCGGGGCACCCCCTCCCTTTTTTCATTTCAATGAAACATAAATATCAATTTCACCGTTCTCAAAATCACAGTTGAGGTACTCCTCAAAGTCGCAGATAAAGCTGCGGGGCAGCTCCATCTGCCAAATTTGCTCCCATGCCTCTGCTACCGCCTGCTGCATGTGACCGTGAATAGAAAATTTGGCATATTTCCCTGCGGGAATCCTTTTCACGGTCAGCTCCAGATTTTCCGCCTTGGAAACCTCATTTCCTACGGTGACGCAATAGCCGTCAGCGTTGTAATCAGAATAAAGTCCTATGGCATATTCATTTACCTTGTTTTTGATGCTCTCATGGAAACCGCCCTGATACAGCTTCTCCCACAAGCCTCCAATAATTTCGCCCATTTCAGGATCATTGTTGCTGGTGACGGCGCTGACACCAACCACGATTTTTTCTGTCAAATTCACGATTTCATAGTTCATAGAATAAACCTCCTTTTTTGATAGGTTCATTTTACCAGTGATCAGCTGACAACAGCATGTCATATTAAAGATAGTGGCGTAAAGTTTTTTGTAATCTGTCCCGCATTTGCATACGGACATCCTCTGGTGACAACACCTCACAATGTTCTCCAAACGTGGCCAGGTAGTTATACACCCAGTCCCCCTCCGGCATCGTCAGTTGCGCTATAAATCCACCATCCGTCTGCATCTCATACTGCGCAAACTCGTCATACACCCGATAAGCCATCTCCTTTGACAGCTTTAGCGTGATGGTGATAAAATTGTTCTTGAATATTTCCTCACCCTCAAAAAGCTTCCCAGGAGAAGAACGCTGAAAGGTTTCATCCAAAACATCCATCTCCTTGATACGACGCAGCTTGAAAAAACGGTAATCGTTGCGCAGTGTACAATAGGCGTAAAGATACCAGCTCTGCCCCTTAAAACAGAGCTTGAGCGGCTCCACGATGCGCCACCCACTCTTCTCCCCACCATGGTAGAGAAATACAGCCTTTTTCTTGCGCAGGATGGCCGTCTTAAGCACGGCAAAGACAGCAGACTCCTCCTCGCCATTCGACCAGTCGGAAAAATCCACCTCCAGCCAGTCACCGACCGCACTGCCAAACATGGAGGATAACTTGCTGACAGCAGTGCTCACCTGTTCCGGGCTGACAGCTTCCACGGCGTGGAGCGCGGAGAGAATATCGGCCTTTTCACTGTCCGTAAGCACGGTCTTATTCAACACAAAATCAGGCAGCAGGGAAATGCCGCCGCCTTTGCCTTTTGTCATATATACGGGAATGCCCGCTGCCGACAAAAGTTCCACATCTCGGTAAATTGTTCGCTGGGATACCTCGAAATGCTCGGCAAATGCTTTGGCAGTCATCGTTTCTTTGTTCAGCAGGATATATATCATTTCAAACAGTCGATTGATTTGCATATCTTCACACCTCTTACTTGCTGTTCCTTTTCTTCTCCCCCATGCCCTTTAAAAACCGTCCTGTTTCCATAACCCTGCTTGATTCTGTTCCGCTTCATTTTGAAACTCTGCAAATAATTTGCTGTAAGTTGTATCAGGACTATAATCTTTTGCTACCGCATAGCCCTGTAAAAGCAATTCTGCATTATACATCTTTTCCCTTATTTCAAAATGATTATTTTGCTCTTCAGGTTGTTCCAGCCATACAAACCTCAACAGTCTTCCATACCTGTCTGTATCTGATTTGTCTTTTGTCATATATACCACCTGTCCAACTCCCAGGCGCTCTTTTGTATAGTCAGATGCCATTTCCCCAAATGCAGTGTTTCTGCTGGAATTTGGATGTACTGATTCCGGAGTATCCACGCCTATCAAACGTACCTTTTTATCTTCATTCTCCCCGGTTATCCGTACTGTTATCGTATCCCCATCAGAAACCTTTATCACTGTAGCCTGTTCTAAGGAATCATTTACAACACTTTCTGCATTTGTAAAAAAAATCTCTTTTATTCCTGGATTCCTGGCCAATAATGCCGCTATTGCTAAGAAAATGAACAGCAGTAACAGCACAGAACCTTTATAGATCCTTTGACTGAATCGAAATCCTTTTGTTCCAACAGAAATTGATATGCTTTTTTGGTTCATATTCAATCGAACGCCTGGAAAAAGCTTAATGCTCTTTCTAAAGTGAAACCTCATCTGACTTACTCCCTTTCCTTTTTCCATTAATTATAACAGAATCTTATCATATGCTATTTTTTTACTCCCTTGAAAAATAAATATCAACAGACAAACCCAGACACCACCGTCGCCAAGATGAAAATGGAGACTTCACTAACCACCTAAAACAGCAGTTCTCCTAAAATGCTCCCAATCTCGTATGGGTCAGCGGTTTTACCTATATCAAAGCCGGCGGTAAATGGTATTATCTTTGCGTAATGATTGAC
>CANPMS010000043.1 GCA_947575275.1 uncultured Clostridium sp.
TGCTCCATTCTTGGCAGCAACTTGCTTATCATATCACAACAAGTATCCTCTGTCAAGAATTTTTTTCTCTTCTGAGAAAGGGGACTGGGCAAACCCCTCCGCCGTTTTACGGTGGAGCTTTAATATACCACTTTTACGCGGTTTTTGTCAAGATATTTGTGTTATTTTTTTAAACAATTTTTATGCTATACCAGATATGCTATTTTTCCTATATTTTTCCTATATTTAGTATATAAAAAATTCTGCGATCCACCATTAACAGTCACAGCAGTCGCAGAATTGCCTTTATTTTCCAAACGATATGTAAAATTAGAAAAATTATCCAGTAACTTTATACAAGACCATTTAAGATACGTACAAACAGCCAATTAAAAATATTATTGTGCTCAAGAAAACTCAACCACAGGCTGGCATCAATCTGAGCAAGTATTGTTTGTGCCCATGGTGCAGCCGAACATGCCTTTACAATCAGCTCTGCGATCCATATGATAAGCAGTCCCTGAATTCCTCCCAGCAATGCCCCCACAATCTGGTTGATTCCAGACAGAACCGGAAGTTTTGCAAGCAAATTCAGCCATTTTACCAAAATACGAAGCAGAATAAATACAATGAAAAACAATATAACAGAGCCGACTACACTAATTACCATGTTGGCCAGATAGGCTCCCAGATAGTCCAAAAATTTTTCCACTCCCAGAAGCTTATAAATTTCATTGTTATTATTCGCAAGCAGCATATCCTTCATCTGCTCCGGCAGCTTCAGTTTTTCAATTGCCTGTCTCTGCTGTACTGGAAGCTGTGTCTCATCCGTCTCACCGACCTCTTCCATGCCCGCCATGTTAAGCAGTCTCTGACCGATGGTGCGGCGGATTACCGTATCCTCGTCCAGAAGCCCTGTTACATAGGGCATCGTGACCCGCACTATAATGAGGCTGAGTATCAGCGCCGTCATAGTGACTGCCATCTTAAGAAATCCTCTGTAATGTCCATAAAGCACCATAGTCAGCAAAAATACGCCTACACCTATGGATAACCAATGCTCCGTCAAAAATCTCATATTAATCCTCAATGCCGAAAATCAGCTTTTCAATAGCAACTGCCACTCCATCCTCATCATTGGTATCTGTCACATAATCTGCTTCTGCTTTCAATATATCCAACGAATTCCCCATAGCAACACTAATTCCTGCCATCTGCATCATCGTAACATCGTTTTCTCCATCTCCCAATCCCATCGTCTGTTCAGGCTGGATTTCCAGATGCTTTGCCAACCGGAGAATCGCCTCTCCCTTTGTCGCTCCAAGCGCATTAATTTCCAGATTGTTTGGCAATGAGGAGCTGACTATTATATCTTCTCTTTTTAAAAGCGCCTCACGCGCCCGCTGACGCTCTGCCATATTGCCAAAAAAGTAGTTTATTTTCTCAACCTGTCGGTTTTGCCTCCGCACTTCCTCAATCACATCAGGTACCGGCCTCCGCGTCTCACGCACCATCTTCTGGAGCTCCGCAGAAACACCAAACTCATCCATATGATCCAGAAAACGCGCTTCTCCAAAAGCTGTTCCGCCTATATAAGCATCATACATGATATGAAAACTCTTTGCCAGCTCTAAAATTTCCAGTGCAAGATCAGAGCTTAGCTTCCGCTCATCCAAAATCCGATTTTCCACGATATCCTGCACCATTGCACCATTTGTCGTGATAGCATAACGGATTCCAGACAAATTCCTGATAAACTCCGGCACTGCGGACCAAATCCTTCCGGTACATGGTACAATCTCAATTCCCCGCCGGATACACGCTTTCAACACGCTTTCATTTCTGGAAGACAGTCGCTTCCGGCTGTCCAGAAGTGTTCCATCCAAATCCAATGCAATTAATTTTATTTGTACCATACTATATAAAATGTTCTTCCTTTAATATTAACAGACCGTCTTTATTATACTTGGATGAAAACAATCCTTTAATCATCCTGCCTATCGTTCGCTTCTCCGCGCGATCTGCTGCCTCCTCAATTAAATCTTCCGCAGAAGCCTTTATCAGAGGGATATTGTCCTCTTCCATAATCTCAATACGCTCATAAAGCGCCAGCATACTTTTCCCTGTAATACTGCAATCAATCTTAGACGCATATTTACAGCAATACTGGGCAAATTCGTCAATATCCATTTCGACTTCATCACCATCAGCAGATTCTTTCTCTGGCTGCAATTCCTTTTCCAGCCTTGGCTCCGGCGGACGCATCACACTGTCACTGGCAGGGACAACACGGCGAATTGGGCGGTCATCAATTTCCTGCTTCGGCAGTTCATCTTCAGAAGATCTGTCTAATGGTTCTGTGGCAGGATAATCACAGCCGATACACTCAAATTTGCCTGCCAATCCCGGATTCTGTGCATGCAGCATCTCCATCTGCTTCGGATTATCAATCAAAATAACTCTCATGCCCATTGTATCCTGCACCATCAGCTTTTCCAGCTCAATCAGCATTTCCGGTGTAAGGTCGCCGGCCTCCTCAATAATCAGATCTTTCCCCGCCAGCTTCTCTGCATTTGCCAGAATACCCTTCTTGTTAAGCTTGGAACCGGTGATCTTTGCCACCTGATTTTTAACTCCGCTCTCCTTCTGAATCTGCTTTAAGGTCTGAACTGCAAGCTCAAGCCCTTTCTGCGGAGTCCTTGCCTCAATCATTAAATGACCCGACATCTTCGGCAGCTCAGGCTCATTGTCCGACTCCAACACTTCCTCAGCAGCCGATGTATGTCTAATCTCTGTCATAATTCTTGTCTTACCAAGTTCTGACTCTTCCTCAATTTCACCTTCATTATTAATGCGGGACACTTCCTGAGCCAGAAGCTCTTCCGCCTCTGCCTGCTTCACTGCGGCAACGATCGTCTCCTTCTCATAGGAAATATCCGGGGCAATATCCACACGCTGCTCACCAAAAGACTCCGCTTCCATCTCCTCCCCAATCTCATCACCCTCAAAGGACTGCTCCACCGCCCGCAGCTTCTCTTCGTACTTATCACGATTCTCAACCAAATCCATCTGGTACTTAGTCAGCGGCGCATACTGAATCTTCAGCTCCATAGCCTTATCTACATATTTCCCCAGCCCAAACATCAGCATAAGCCTGTCGCATATCGCCACGCAATGAGAGGAATCTCCCGCTTCATGATAGAGCTCTGCAAGCTCATAGAGCCATTTCTCATCCAGCTCTTCAGCAGTATAACTCTCCAGAGAATGAATTTGCTGCTCAAGAGGTGCATTCATCTCTTTGAGAATCATGTAGCGGAGTAAATGCTGCCGCGGGTCATCTCCTGCAAGTTCACAAAATTCCCGGTAGTAAGCCTCCGCTTCCTTCAGATTTCCTTCCTTCAATGCCAGATCAGTCAGTTTATAAAGCAGGCGTTTTCCAATCGGGGCGCGCTCAAAAGCAAGAAGCAAAATGTTTTTTGCATCTTGATACTCATGATTTTTCTCATAGACGCCAGCCACCATGGAAAGAAGATTCGCATTGCGCACCTTCCTCCAGTCAATGGTATCTGCAATCTTCATTGCAGTTTCATAATCACTCTTATTCACCAGCTTCCTTATCTGTTCTGCCTTAATATTGAACTCGTATTTATCCATCTTCTGCACTCCTTACGCTGGTCGACAATCTGTCACAGCTCCACACGCCCTTCCAGGGCCCTTAACAGGGTTACTTCATCAATATACTCCAAATCTCCGCCCACAGGCACCCCGCTGGCAATGCGGCTTACCCGGATTCCCGTTGGCTTAATCAGCTTACTGATATACATAGCCGTGGTCTCGCCCTCCAGGCTGGAATTGGTGGCTATAATAACCTCCTTTACATCTCCCTGCAGCCTTTGCATCAATTCTTTCAGCCTGATGTCATTAGGACCGATACCCAGCATAGGGGAGATTGCACCGTGCAGTACATGGTACACCCCCTCGTACTTCCCAGTCTTTTCGTATGCCGCCAGATCTCTGGTATTTTCTACTACCATAATAGTGTTATGATCCCGTTTCTCACTGGAGCAGATGGGGCAAAGCTCCTGGTCAGTCAGCGTATAACATTCTTTACAGTAACGGATATTAGCTTTCGCCTGGGTAATTGCACCTGTTAAATTCACCACCTGCTCCTGCGGCATATTGATAATATAAAACGCGAGCCTCTGTGCTGATTTACTGCCCACTCCGGGCAGCTTTGACAGCTCCTCAATCAACGTAGTAATCTGCCTGCTGTAATAATCCATCTTAGAACGGGAAGCCTCCACCCAAACCACCGGTCAGCTTTGACATTGCTGCCTGGGACTCCTCTTCCATCTTGCGCAGCGCCTCATTAGACGCCGCCACAATTAAATCTTGAAGCATCTCAATATCATCCGGGTCAACAACCTCCTCAGAAAGCTTAACAGAAAGCACTTCCTTTTTGCCTGATACGGTGACTGTCACAGCTCCCCCGCCGGCAGAGGCGCTGTACTCCTTCTCCTCCAGCTCCTTGGTTGTCTCCTCCATCTGACGCTGCATTCTCTGCGCCTGCTTCATCAGATTATTCATGTTGCCCGGCATTCCTCCCGGGAATCCACCACGCTTTGCCATGATGTTATCCTCCTGTCTTTGTTTTATATGGATGATTTCTGCGTGTTAATCCTCAATGGTTATATCCATATGGATTGCATGTTTCAGTTCTTCGTCACTGACATATATGGTATTCAGCCGCTCTCCTGAACCTTTCAGACGCGCCTTAAAATACATTTCCCTGCCATATTGCTCCTCCACGTATCTCTCCAGATTGCCCAGCACCGTTGGTCTGCTGCCAATGGCATAGCTGTCAGGATTGGAAAACACAATGCACAGGCTGCTGTCTCCGCTGGGCTCCAGCACAGTATCCCGGAAACTGGGGCGAACGGCGCCGCCCAAATCCCGGATGATTTTCCCCCAGTCCTGCCGGATTAGATTCAAATCCTCCAACTGTGCTTTTGGAATTGCCACCGTTGGCGGATTATGGTTCTGTGCCTCATCCGGCGCATTATCCGTCACTCCCCCGCCCGCCAAAGCGCCTGCCCCCATCTGGGTAACCATCTGCTTCAGCATCTCGGTATTAACACCTGGATTTTCATCCAGACGCTGCTCCAACTCACTCAACCGCTGCAAAACAGAATCCAAATTGGATTCCATCTGGGGCTTTGTTAATTTGATAAGCGCCAGCTCAATCAGCACGCGCTTCTGCCCTGCATAACGAATCTGGTTAGAGAGCTCGGAAAAAACACGAATAAAACGTATCAGCGTCTCCCCATCAATCATTTCCGCTTCCTGCTGAAGCTGCTTTAAGTTCTCTTCCGACATCTCCAGCATATTCTCTGCATCATCGGCTGTCTTAAGCACCAGAAGATTTCTCAGATACCAGATAAAGTCTGTGACAAACTGTCCCAGCTCCCGTCCCTGAATTACCATCTCCTCCAGCTTCCTCATACACCCGGTTGTGTCCTTCACAATAACTGCGCGAAGCAGTTCACTGAATACCCCGGAATCTACTGCGCCCAATACCTCCAGCACATTGTCATAAGTCAGAAGACTTCCATAATGGAACGCCACACACTGGTCAAGAAGACTTAAGGCATCACGCATAGAGCCGTCCGCAGCCTTCGCCACATACCGGAGCGCCCGCTCTTCTACCTGGATTTTCTCAGCATCTGCCAGCTCCCGAAGCCGCGTACTGATGGTGTCAATTGTAATTCTTTTAAAATCATACCTCTGACATCTGGACAATACCGTAATCGGTATTTTGTGTACCTCCGTAGTGGCAAGAATAAAAATCACATAGGAGGGCGGCTCCTCCAGCGTCTTTAACAGCGCGTTAAAAGCTCCTGAAGAAAGCATATGCACCTCGTCGATGATATACACCCGGTACCGTCCATCCGTCGGCGGATACTGTACCTGCTCCCGAATCTCGCGTATATTCTCTACTCCATTGTTAGATGCCGCATCAATCTCCACCACATTCATAGAACTGCCGGAAGAAATTATCCTGCAGGCTGCACATTCATTGCATGGACTTCCGTCCACCGGATTTTCACAGTTGACCACTCTAGCAAATATTTTTGCAATGGTGGTCTTGCCTGTGCCCCGCGTACCACAAAATAGATAGGCGTGTCCAATACGCCCGCTGATTATTTGGTTTTTTAACGTCTGCACAATGTGGTTCTGCCCTTTGACATCTTCAAAACTCAACGGACGCCACTTGCGATACAGCGCAGTATATGACATAAAGCCCCAGCTCCTCGTTTACAAACCCGGTTACTCGTCTCCGAAGCTGATGCCAACCATCTTAGCCTCTTTAATCATAGAACAATCAGGATCAACTGTTTTTAATCTGCCTGCCACCTCTTCCAGCGGAACCTCAACCATCTCATTATTCCGCACTGCAACCATGTAACCATATTTCTCTTCTTTAATCAGTTTCGATGCGGCAGCTCCCAGACGGGTGGACAGCACCCTGTCGTAGGGACAAGGCTCTCCGCCGCGCTGCGTATGCCCCGGAACGGTAACACGAACCTCCTGCCCCGTGCGTTCCGTAATCTGTGCCCCCAGTGCATAGGCAACAGACGGGTACATCACCTGGCTTTTCTTCTTTTCTTTCAATTCTTTCTTGGAGAGCGCCGCATCTTCCTTGGAGATTGCACCCTCCGCAACAGCAAGGATTGAAAACCGCTTGCCCTGGCGCGTCCGCTCTTTCAGAGCATTCACAATAACATCAATATCATAAGGTATCTCGGGCAGCAGAATGATGTCCGCGCCGCCTGCCACACCTGCATATAAGGTCAGCCAGCCGACCTTATGCCCCATTACCTCCACAATAAATACGCGCCCATGGGAGGCAGCGGTCGTATGAATACAATCGATTGCATTGGCTGCCACATTAATTGCGCTCTGGAAACCAAAGGTGACTTCCGTTCCCCAGAGATCATTATCGATTGTCTTGGGAAGGGATACTATATTAAGCCCCTCCTCACGCAGCAGATTCGCTGTTTTCTGGCTTCCGTTGCCACCCAGCACCACCAGGCATTCCAGCTTCAGCTTCCGGTAAGTATGCTTCATTGCCTCCACCTTATCCAGACCGTTCTCATCGGGAGTCCGCATCTGCTTGAAGGGCTGCCTGGAAGTACCCAGAATCGTACCGCCTTTCGTCAGAATACCGGAAAAATCAGAAGGCTTCATAATCTGATAATCGGCATACATCAATCCCTTGTATCCATCCTCAAATCCGATGATTTCCACGTCATCAAACATCTTATATAAAGACTTTGCCACTCCGCGCATAGTCGCGTTTAAACTCTGGCAATCTCCACCGCTGGTCAACATTCCAACCCTCATTGCAGACATATGCTCTCTTCCTCCTATTTTTCTGCATCCTTTGTCAGTTGTAACCAGGCAATACTGCACCCATTGTGCTATATTATAATACAACATGGAATCGTGGGCAAGGGAAAATTTAAGAGGGCGCCCCGGAACGCCCTCATCTGATTATATCTGCCTCATAAGATTGACCATCTCAACAGCGGACAGCGCACAGTCATACCCTTTATTCCCCGCCTTGCTCCCGGCGCGGGCAATCGCCTGCTCAATGTTTTCGGTGGTAATCACTCCAAAGAGTACCGGAATGCCGCTTGAAAGCCCTGCCTGTGCAACCCCTTTAGAGACCTCGTTGCAGACATAATCATAGTGGCTGGTATCTCCGCGGATCACCGCACCCACACAGATTACCGCATCATATTTTCCCGAATTTGCCAGCTTTGCTGCCACCGCCGGAATTTCAAATGCCCCAGGCACCCAGGCTGCAGTAATATTTTCCTCCTCCACACCATGGCGCACCAGCCCATCCACTGCACCTGCCAGAAGCTTGTTCACGATAATTTCATTAAATCTCGATGCTACGATTGCCGCCTTCATACCCTGCGGCGCCACCACTTTTCCCTCTAAAATCTGAATCTGCTTCATTCTACTTTCCTCCTGCTTTTCTTTTTTCTATTCTTACACACGGATTTTACGGAAGATATGCCCCATCTTTTCCTGTTTCGTCCGAATATAAAGCTTATCAAATGGCTGCGGCTCAATCTCAATAGGTACCCGCTCCTTAATTTCCAGACCAAAATCCCCAAGCCCATAAATCTTATCCGGGTTATTAGTCAGAAGACGCAGAGAATGCACGCCCAAATCCTTCAGAATCTGTGCTCCAATCCAATACTCCCTTAAATCAGGGGCAAATCCCAGCTTTACATTGGCCTCTACCGTATCATAGCCCTGCTGCTGCAGCTCATACGCTTTCAGCTTATTAATCAGACCGATGCCGCGTCCTTCCTGGCGCATATAAAGCAGCACACCGCGCCCCTCCTCCTCAATCTGCTTCATAGCCGTCTGAAACTGGCTGCCACAGTCACAGCGCAGAGAGCCAAAGGTATCCCCGGTCAGACATTCTGAGTGCACACGGCAGAGCACATTCTCCCCGTCTCCCAGTTCGCCCTTCACCAGCGCTACATGATGCTCGCCGGTAAGATCATTAACGTAGCCATAAATCCGAAAGCTGCCATACCGGGTCGGCATATCGGCACATGCCTCAAGCACCACATGCTTTTCATGGACGCGGCAGTAGTCCTGCAAATCCTTGATCGTGATGAAAACCAGCTTATGCTGCTTCGCCAGCTTCCAAAGATTTTCGGTCTGCATCATAGTACCGTCCTCTTCCATAATCTCACAGCAGACTCCGCACTCCTTCAGACCCGCCAAACGGCATAAATCTACCGTTGCCTCCGTATGCCCGTTACGCACCAGTACGCCTCCCCTTCTGGAAATCAGCGGAAACACATGACCTGGCCGGCGGAAATCTCCCGGCTTTGTTCCCTCCTCCACAAATTTCATCATGGTGTGAGAGCGCTCCGCAGCAGAAATGCCCGTAGTGGTATCCACATAATCCACTGACACAGTAAAAGCCGTCTGATGGTTATCCGTATTATCTGCAACCATGGGCATAAGCCCCAGCTTCTCTGCCAGTGTCCCGCTCATAGGTGTGCAAATCAATCCTTTTGCATGGCATGCCATAAAGTTAATATTCTCCTGAGTGGCAAACTCCGCCGCACAAATCATGTCACCTTCGTTCTCCCGATCCGGGTCATCTGTCACAAGGATAATCTTGCCTTCCCGAAGTGCCGCAAGCGCCTCTTCAATCGTATTATAATTTCTCTCCATTTTTCCGCCTCTCCTTTCTTTTTCCTGTTATTTGCGCTTTCATCTCCCCTAAATACCGTACTGGCTGAGAAGCTCCATCGTAATGCCCGAAGACCGCTCCTGCCCTTTGCTTGCCCAATCCGGCTCTGGCTGCAGCCGTAAAAGCTTTTCCACATACTTTCCAATCATATCATTCTCCAAATTGACTACCTCACCCACCTTATGCCGCAGAAGCGTAGTTTCCGCCCCGGTATGAGGAATAATAGAAACCTGAAACCAGGTATTCTGTACCTCCGCCACCGTAAGGCTGGCTCCGTCAATACAAATTGAGCCCTTCTTTACAATCAGCCTCATAATTTCCGGTTCCGCGCTGACTGTGAGCCACATGGCATTACCCTCCCTGTGAAACGCTGTAATGATACCCGTTCCGTCAATGTGACCGGATACGATGTGACCGCCAAACCGATCGGATGGAGACATGGCACGCTCCAGATTCACCAAATCTCCTGCCTTCATTGCACTCAGACTGCTTCGTCTCACAGTCTCTGCCATCACATCAGCAGTAAAACCATCCGTCTGAATTGAGACCACCGTCAGGCAGATACCATTCACTGCAATGCTGTCCCCTATTTTTGTGCCTTCCAGCACCTTCCTGGCACGAATACCAATCTGTCCAGAACTGCCATGAAGCGTCAAGCTCCTGATTGTTCCAAGCTCCTCTACGATTCCTGTAAACATGGATTGCCTCCTTTCACCTGATATTCCAAAAGCAAATCCTCACCAATCTGACTTACAGATTCCAGCTTAAGCCCAACAGCGCCGTCAGGCTCTGAAACTCCAATCCCCTCCACAGGTGCTTTTGCGCCCCGCCCTCCAAATAGCTTTGGCGCCACAAAGACCTTGACTTCCTGAACGATTCCCGCACGCAGAGCGCTTTCGTTCAGCTCACCCCCGCCTTCCAGCAGGATACTGTCAATTCCCTTTGAGCCAAGCTCTCTCATCAACTGCTTTAAATTTACCTTCCCGTTTTTATCCGGCAGCTCCATCACCTTAATCCCCAAATTTTGAAGCCTGTCAGCCTTCCTCCGGGAAGCACAAAGGCTTCCGTCAGGTAAAGCTCCCGTTTCCGTTATGGCTCCACAGGCAATCATTGTCCGGTATAGTTCCGCTGTCCGGCAGATGCGGCTGTCCTCCTGTATGCTCAGCCGGCTGTCACAGATAATCCTCACCGGGCTCTTTTTTCCCTCCAGCCGCACATTCAGCATTGGATTGTCAGCCAGAACCGTTCCGATTCCCACCATAATTCCCATATAGCTGTGCCGCATCTCCTGTACCAGTTCCCGCGCCGCATCTCCGGTAATCCATTTAGATGCCCCTGTACGAGTCGCCGTCCTGCCATCCGCAGTCATGGCATACTTCATCACCACATAGGGCAGCCCTGTTGTTATGTAATGAAAAAACACCGGATTTAATTGGTCGCACTCCTCCTGCATGAAATCCACATCAACGGTTACGCCTGCCGCTCTCAGGCGCTCCACTCCCTTCCCGTATACCTTCGGATTGGGATCACGGGAGCCGATTACCACACGGGCTATGCCATGCTCCAGAATCGCCTCCGTACAGGGAGGCGTCTTTCCCTGATGGCAGCAGGGCTCCAGCGTCACGTAAAGGGTGCCCCCGCAGGCGGACTGTGTCAGCGTTTTAAAAGCATTTCGCTCCGCATGGGGTTCCCCATATCTGGCATGATAGCCCTCACCGATAATCTTTCCTTCCTTTACAATGACCGCGCCCACCACAGGATTCGGATTCGTCCAGCCGCGTCCCAGTCTGGCAAGTTCTATCGCACGCTCCATGTAATTTTGGTCTGTCATTCGTTTTCCTCCTTCCTGCTATAACAAAGAGTCCGGCTTGCCGGGCTCTCGCACCGGAGCGCGGTTGCCACAGCAACCATTTTCCCTGAGCGCGAAGTGCGCATCCCCCGGAGGGTTTTGCTTTATAGGACGAAATTTCCTATAAAGTAACAAAAATACCCTATGGGATACATCCACAGGGCATTCTTTTAACAGGAAAACAAAAAATCCTGAAATGGGAATCTCCATTTCAGGACAGCTTTCCTCGGCAAAATAAGTCACTCTTTTGCACCAACTATCTTCTTCCATCCAGACTATACTGTCGGCTCCGGAATTACACCGGATCATGCCTTTCGGCTCGCGGGCTTTACCGCCGGTAGGGATTTTCACCCTGCCCTGAAGATCTATATTTTTTAAATCCGCGCGTCCCGTTTTGTACATGGCTCACAGGCGTTACCCAGGCAGCCAGCTCAGTCCAGGCGACCTTGCGGCACACAGAAGGTCTCACTTAGTGCTGCTGCATTCCTGCCCTGACACGGTTCGCAAGGTTCTGTTGCGCAAGACCCAAACGTCAACGCCGCTTATCTGGGGCAGCCCTGCAAGATCATATCCGAGACGGAACATCACCCCTGCTGGAGCGGATTGCAGGTACAGGGCACCGCTATCTCCCCGGCTGCGCGGAAGCTTTATGACATTTTCAAAATACCTGTTAAGTATATCCCAACAGGATAAATTTGTCAAGGCGTACACTCCCTGAAACGGTATCGGTAATTCCCGGATTTTGTGGCATAATATTAAAATATGAGAGGAGGTTTTTTATGATTCCTGCAATAACTGCTTACTTTATTATACCAATCTATACCATCCTTTTTGCCTCTGGGAAGGACTGGTTTGACACTAACTTTTCTGTAATCGGAAATATGGCAGGCAGGCAGGAGATGTTCGTGCTGTGGGGACTGATTATCGGCATCTATTTTTTCTGGTGCCTCCGGCGGATTATCCGGCTTATACCGGGAGACGTTCACGGAGCATGGCTAACGCCGCTCTCACTGCTCCTTTTAACCTTTGCCCTGACTACCCCCTACCTTCCTGAGCGTCTGCCTTTAAAAGCATTTCTTCATGTGATATTTGCTTTTCTGGCGGCAGTATGTCTTATGCTCTGCCTGATTGTAATTGTATGGAAATTATATCAAACTGATAAAAGAAAATATCGGCGTTACCTGATAGGGCTTGCAGGTATTGCACTCTGCTCCGCGGCTCTTTTAATTGCCGCAGGCATCGTCAGCAGCGCGCTGGAAATCTTTTTTACGATTTCCGCCACGATACTCACATACCGTCTATACCTTAGCCTAACGTAGGCGAAATCCTCTTTTTCTTTCTCAATGAACGAAAAAAGTCGGACAACATTCCCGAGCATTCGTCCTCAAGCACGCCAATACGCGTATCCACCTGATGGTTAAAGCCCTCCTCGTGGAGCATGTCCAAAACAGAGCCGGCACAGCCCGCTTTGGGGTTCATACAGCCAATTACTACCGTGGGAATTCTTGCCTGAACAATCGCTCCGGCACACATGGGGCAAGGTTCCAGCGTCACATACATCGTGCAGTCCTCCAGCCTCCAGTCTCCCAGCTTTTTACATGCCTTGCGGATGGCAATAATCTCCGCATGCGCCAGAACCGTCTTGTCCGCCATGCGGCGGTTATATCCCCGCCCGATAATTTTCCCCTGATATTCAATTACGCAGCCAATCGGTACATCACCCACCGCAGCCGCCTTTTTCGCCTGACGGATTGCCTCCCGCATATACCTTTTATCCTGCTCATACCATTGGTCCTGCTTGTACTGTTCTTCCTGCCGCATATTGTATAACCTCTTTTGCTGTTCTTATTATGCCATGACTCTTTTCCGGCATAATAAGAACAGTATAAACGAAAACCCGAAAATTTGGAACTACCATTTATAACCGAATATCCGTATACCAATATCCAAACCTTCCGTCTTCCGCCGGCTGTTTTTTTGCCAGAACAAAATGAGGGAATCCAAACATGGAGGCCATGTATTTTTCATTACTAAAGTAATGACCCGGCACACCCAGCAGATAGCGCGGCACGCCCTGTGGGTTTTCAAGTCTCGCAAGAATCAGATGACGGTAATTATAATATCCATGAAGCAGAAAACTGTTATTTCCATACACCCAGGTTTCCCGCGGCAAAAGACCAATATCCTGAGGTTTAATGGAGAGAATTTCACATCCGTTGTCATAATCAAACGCCAGCACCTTGGCATACTGCCGCTCCAGCCGGTTCCACAACTGACTGCGATTTATTTCCTCCCGCTCCAAACGATCCAGTTCCTGAAGCTTCTCCACATCCTCAGGTTCTGGTGCGGTCTGCTCTTCGTTCTGCACAGAAGGTATCTTCTCCTCCTTCTCCGTTTCCTCTATCGTTTCCGTTATGCTTTGCAACACCGGATGCTCATCATCTTCTTCCGTTGTCTCCGCACTTTCCTGGCTTTCTTTTTCTATTTCCTCCGCCTCCACAGCGCACTCCTCCCATGGCGCGCTTTCCTCCAAATGTTTTCGTTCCTGTTCCAGCTGCTGCTCAATCTCTTCTGAAACCCGCAAGGTAATCTTTTCTGCTTCCGGCTCTTCTTTACTGCGCAGCTTTTCTACTGTCACGTCCTCCAGCTGAACCTCTGCAGCCTGTGCCACTGCATCTTCCCAAATGGTTGTATAGCTGCGCCACGTACTGTTCACATCATGGATTGTCAGTCCATAGCACTGGTCAATACCCAGTCCGCTTCCTTCAATGTTGTCCGGTCTCACCTGAATACGGAATTCCCCAGCGCCATTCCGTATAAAAATCCGCCCCAGTGAAAGCTCCGTATCATGAGACAGCAGATAGACGCCAATCTCACTGCTGCCTACATAAACTTTTTTTACGCTTACCTGAATTCGGCACAGGTTGTTTCTGACCTCGATTTTGGCATAGCCAATATTCTTTCCCTTGACACCGCCCTCGTAGGCATATATGTAAGATATTAATCTCCGATAATTAGACATACCACCACTCCTTTGATAAATATTGTATGATTCCCCCATGGCAACTATGACTTAAAAATGCTATCTTGGAATTACCATGGAATGAAATATTTTTAATTATCAAAGAAACAGGCAGCGTTAACTTACAGTTTCCAGCAGCCCCGCAATAAAGCCACTGAGCGATACTATAAAAACCTTGCTTATTGTTTCACCTTCTTAATAATGTTTGTAGTGGATTTCCCTTCCACAAACGGAACCAACACCAGCCTTCCGCCCCCGGCTTCCACTTCATTGACTCCCACAATATCTTCCTTTGAGTAATCTCCGCCTTTCACAAGCACATCTGGCTTAATTTTTTTAATAAGCTCCAGCGGCGTGTCTTCTTCAAAAATCACAACGTAGTCAACAAAACTAAGCGCGCAAAGAATCTCGGCTCTATCTTTCTCATTGTTCACGGGACGTTCTGAGCCTTTTAAGCGTTTCACAGACGCATCGCTATTCAACCCTATTACCAAAATATCACCAAGCTTGGCTGCTTTCTGTAAATATCGAATATGTCCAATATGTAAAATATCAAAGCAGCCGTTTGTAAAGACAACTTTCCTGTTGGCATTGCCTGCCCGGAAATTATCTACTGCTCCATTATTTAAAAGTTTATGGCTTGTCCTCTCAGTTTGATCTGACAGGTATTCTCTGACCTCACTCCAATATACGGCAGAGGTGCCAACCTTTGATACCTGGATACCAGCCGCATAATTTGCAATATCCACTGATTCTTTCATTGTAAATCCATTAATCATACATACTGCCAAATAAGCTATCGTTGTATCACCGGCGCCGGTGACATCAAAAATCTGCCGCCCCACGGATTGAATAGAATACGGCTCCGTGTCTCCAACTAAAACCATTCCTTCTGCCCCGCATGTGGTAAGAATATATTTGCAATCGCAGAGTTTACGCAAGTATTGTGATGCTTCAACAATACTCTCATGATCAGTCACGGGCAGTCCCGTCATACTACGCAGCTCTTTCATATTCGGCTTAATTAGATAAGCACCTTTGTACTTATCAATCTGAGAATCCTTCACATCAATAATTGTAGGAATTGCCCTTTCTTTTGCTATTCGGAGCACACCCTGTGTCAACTCATAGCTCAAAAATCCTTTGAGATAATCCGATAAAATAATTATATCAAAGGAGTCTATTCTTTTTTCCAATTCATTCAGCATGCTTTTACAATCTGAACTGTTTAATTCATCTGTATCTTCCACATCCAGACGCAGCACCTGCTGGTTATTAGCAGTAAGAAACCTGGTTCTTTCTGTGGTGTTTCGCTCAAGAGAGATAACCAGCTCCGCGTTGATGCCTTTTTCTTCAAAAGCCGCCTTTAATTTCTCTCCGGCTTTATCCCTGCCAATCATCGCCATTACTGATACTTTTTGATCAGCAGCAACAAGATTTGCCGCAACGTTTGCTGCTCCGCCCAACACACTGTATTCACTTTTCTTTGTAAACACCGGCGTCGGCGCCTCCGGCGAAACCCGCTTAACCTCACCATGATAGTATGTGTCAAGCATCACATCACCAATAACCAGAATGTTTTTTGATTTGATATTATTTAATGAATTCATATCCATTGTAATCACCTTATATTATGACTTAAATAAGGATTTCAAGAAATCCCTCGTATCCCTTTACCACAATGGTAAGACACAGACTCAGCTCTGCAAGGAGTACGGTGCCTCTCAGTCCGCTCTCGGCAAATGGGCCAAGGCACTGCAAAAACGCAACGCACAACCGGAGGAGGAAACAGACCGCAGAACTTATGCTGCCCTTAGTGACTTAAAGCTTTCCGTGTTTTCCTACATTGAGGGGTACTATAACTCAAAGCGTCCACACGGCTCACTGGGTTATCTAACACCTAACGAAAAGGAAACGGCTTACTGGGGACAGAAGTAATTTTCTGTCTCCAGAAAAAATTGTTTAAAATTGTGTCTACTTACTTGACTATACTTCATAGTGATTCAACGCCAGAAAATCAGACTCGCCCAGATTGCTTGATAACATCCAGACAGAAAGACATCGTCTGGCAACGCCGGACAAAAAATCATATAACTTTTGTCCACTTTTTCTTAAGCGATGCATAATCTCTACTTTTTCCTGTATCATATACAAGTTTTATTTCATAATCTTTTTCTGGCCATTCATCGACAATATTAACATAACCCTCTAGCATTGTTAAAAAACCATCTTTTACATATAAAATAAACCCAACAGCTCCATTTATGTTATTAACAACTCCATCCACATCTCCTATTTGAAAAGTACTATTAAACTGTTCTTGATTTATAGCAAAGTTCTCAACATGATAATTAATATAAAATCCCACCTCCCCTAATTCTTCAGATACTATTTCTGCAGTTTCATATTGCTTTTTTAACAAGGAAAGTACTTCATCATCTCCATCCAGAAGCATTTCCATAACGTTTCTAGCCAAGTCAATATGCTTCATATATTTTTCTCCTTTTATGGTATAAATGCTGTTCCAATTTTAATATTGCCATCTACAACTGCACCTCTAACAGTAATATCAAATCCATTAACATTAACAACAATATCCTTAAAATTTCCAGTTATTTTATTAGATTTGATGTAATCCTGAGTTGCATTTAATAAAGCATTATAAGCCTCTTCCTGATTATTACCAAAAGAATATAGGTAATCCCCCAAGTTATGTTGATCTTTGCCAAATATATGATTTAGTTTATTTGGATCAACAGCTTCACCTCCCCTCTTTAATACCTCCCCTCCTTCCAACACATCATCCACCGCACCCTCAACC
>CANPMS010000044.1 GCA_947575275.1 uncultured Clostridium sp.
ATACCTCCTTTTGGTGTTCACTTTATTATAATGGATGGTGCATTATTGTGTCTACTTTTTTAGTATAGATCCAGTTCTACAAGTACAGGGCTTTGTATGGAAATAAATTTTTCTAAATTACTGTTCTGCCGAAAGGCAGAATAATATTTGTAAAAACGGAAATAATCCTCTTAAGCCATAAAGTCAAGTACATTAGGGTTTCCAAGGGTACGTAGAAAACAAAAGGAGTTGAAAATAATCAATGATTGAATCGGATACCATAAAGCTGCTGAGGGAATGCGATGCCGGTATTAAAATGGGTGTGTCCGCTATTGATGACGTTCTGGATTACGTTCACGACGAGGCGCTTGGGAAGTGCCTTGCGGACTGCAAAAGTAAACATGATAAGCTAAAAAAAGAAATTCAGATCCTTTTAGACAAATACCATGATGACGGAAAAGAACCCAATCCCATGGCGAAAAGCATGTCATGGATAAAAACAAATGTGAAGCTGGTTATGGATGAATCGGATGCGACCATCGCCGATTTAATGACAGACGGCTGTAATATGGGGGTAAAGTTCCTTAACAGATATTTGAACCAATATAAAGCTGCTGACGAGAAGACTAAAGACATTACAAAACAGCTGATCGATCTTGAAGAAAAACTTGCTGTCGATATCCGCCGTTTTTTATAAGTATGAAAAAACAGCCATTGATTTCCAGATATGTCTGCAAAGGCGGGGATCAATGGCTGTCGTTATGTTTTTAATTTAATAAATATATAGAAAGGTTTAAGTAGCCCGCAAAAGCTACCCACAGTAGATACGGGATCATTAGATACCCGGCAGGTTTTGATATTTGATAGAATAGGATGGCTGTCTTGAAAATCAGCAGCCATAACACCACAAGCCAGATAAACGCAAATAGGTACATTTCCAGATTGAAAAAGATAATTGACCAGAAAAAATTAAATACAAGTTGGATTCCGTACACAGTCAGGGCGGCATCGTTTGGCTTTCCGGACGTGAGAACCAGATACGATGCAATTCCCATAAGGATATACAGGATCGTCCAAGCCACCGGGAACACCCAGCCGGGAGGGGCCAGAACCGGTTTGTTGACCAGTCTAAAAGTTTCCATGCTGTTTTGCGTCAAAAGCGCAGACAAGCCGCCCACTGCAAGCGGTATTGCAAGACAGGTAATCATGTCTTTCCATTGAATTTTCATCAAATCACCCCACTGTTATGGTTATGATTTGGTCTGGCGCTTTATTCCCTCCTGATTTGTATTGACAAAACTGGAAGGTAAAAACAGCTTGGGATAGAAGACGAAAGGGATGAAGCCCCATGCCCCGTGTGTTCTGTTGCGATATATACAGGCTGTCGGAGGCGAGTGAAGGGTGCAGACAAATTCCTGAACCCTCGTCTTGCTTTAAAATAGATAGAAATCCAATACCATTTTTTTGTTACGGTGCATGAATAAATGATATAGTATGTATATTACTTTTTAGAGCAAATAATATCTTTATACTCCGGATAATGTTTTTTCACCAAATATACAAATTGATAGTATACCAAATCAGTAAGAAATTTTGCTATGACCAAACAAAGCGTACATGCGATGACCATGAAGATTATAGAAGAAGCGATTACATACATATTTGTATTTTCTGGCCTCCCTGGAGAAATAAGCGACAATACTGCCAGTAGTATTGCAATGCAAACAGTAAAAATAGCAACATACTTTAATGTGGCTTTTCTTTTATTTCGTATTTCACAAATTTGAAAAAACATATCTTTTAGTTGTTCATGAGAGTACTCTTTATTGCGTATTTTTCTTTTTACCTCTTTTGATAAGGTTTCATAATAAATTCTAGCCATCTTTTTCCTCCTTCATAATTTCCTTCCATAACCGTTTTTTCAGCTTAACCTGTGGACTTTAAGCACTGCGGTTCCTCTCTGAGATCCTTAGCAAAATAATTGCAAGTATTAACACGACACACTCTGAAATACCAAAAGTAAACCGGACAATATTTTTACCAAAAAGGACAGGCAGCCCTGTAATAATTATCGTATTCAATACAAAGCTTCGTGCAACATTTAATACAATTGCATAGACAGAACGCTTTGTGGAGTACAAATAAACCGAAATTAATGTATTAATTCCTGCAATGATACATGCCCACACCACCGGCAGCAGATATTTTATCGTATATATCAACATCTCGCCGCTTACGCCAAACCACAAAGACAACAAAGGTGTCTTAAGTACAACATAAACCACTATTGCTAGAGTGGAAATGCTGCCTACAATACAAATGATGATTCCCGAACGGAAATAATATTGCAAATCCTGTTCTTTTTTTGCTCCGTAACTTTGACCGAATAACGGCTGCAACCCTTCGGAAGTTCCCGACAGTACTGGCATTGCAAGGGAAGTAATACTGGAAATAATGGAAAAGGCAACGAGCTCTTTACTGCCTGCCTGTCCTATTGAAACAAGGTGTATACAGAGTGTTGTAACGGGGGTAGCAAATTGCGCAATCATTTGAGGAAGCCCTCTAAAGAGAACTTTACGGAATATCTTACCCTCCGGCTTGAACCTGTGTATGCGCAGCTCGCCTTTTTCCGAAATAAAGTGCATGAGTACAATCATCATAGATACCGTCTGCGAAATACCCATCGCAAGTGCAATGCCCATGATACCCATTTGCAGGGGAGAGATAAACAGCCAACTTAAAACAATGTTTAATATTGTGCTAAGGGCGGTAGCTGAGAATGCCAATATTGGGGAACCATCGTTACGACAGAAGCTTTGAAAATTCAAAAACAATGCATAAGGGATTGCAAAAATGCCCCACCAAAAAATAAAGTCCTTTGTATCCTTTGTAAAAGGAATCAATGATCCGTCTGCACCCAGCATACGGGCAACCGGTTCTGTAAAAAATACGCAAAGGATAGTTGTTATCAATGCGAAAATCAAATTGGCACTTAACGAGTGCATAAACACCTGATTTGCCCCTTCTTTTTCCCCGCGCCCTAAACGTATAGCAGCAACAGTAACGCCGCCGGTAGATATAAACATACTGACTCCGGTGGCAATACTCACGAGTTGCCGTGCAGTGTAAAGGCCTCCCACAGCTTCCGAACTGAACTTACCAATGACAAAAGGAGTAGCAACATATGTAACATATGTAGATAGAAAGATACAGGCATTCGTTAAAATTGCTGGAATAACATACTGAAAAAGTGTTTTTGTTCTTGTAGTAGATATAATATAATCCTCCATATAAATAAAAATGTTCCTATAAATTTTGATATTTTTGCAAAGACATTGCTGTAAGAAGAGTATATAGAAACACTGGCTCTATGTCAATACGTTATTTCTTTTGCTAAATTTTTCCTTTGCAAATTCATAGGATTCCTGTATCATCACTTTGAAATCTTCGAAAATCCTGTCAGAAGGATTTAAGACATATACCCAGCCCATCCACGCATAAACAGGGTGAGGGATAATAGTATCTAAAGAAGTAAAATCAAAATCCATTTTTACAATGTTTCCAGCGGACGGGCGTTCGGGTATTGCGCCAAAGATACCCATAAAAGTTTCTTTCTTTAAACCGATACTTATTCTATACACTCCATGGCGATTAAGCATAGAAGCCTTGTCGTTTTCGCCATCTTTTTCTTTTACAGTTAATACGTAGACACCCCGTTTTAATTTACCTTGAGGATTATAGAAGATTCCCCTCTCACCCCAACTGTTAGTTAATACAACATCATCAAATTGGGATAAACAATATGAAATAACTTCATCTGAACTCATATATTTTCCTCCTGTTTTTTGATAGGTTCATTTTATCAGTATTCAGATGACAACAGCGTGTCATATTAAAGATAGTAGCGTAAAGTTTTTTGTAATCTATCCCACATCTTCATACGGACATCCTCTGGGACAACACCTCGCAATGTTCTCCAAAGGTGGTCATAGTGATACACCTGATAAGGCCAGCTCCTTAATGCGCCGTGCACTCTTCTCCCAACCGTGGAATGGTGATTATTCAATTTTTATTGGGTACAAAACTATTCTTCCATTTTATATTTGTCCTCAAAAATCTCTATCATCATTCTTGCACCTAGTCGGAAACCGTCAATAAACATTTGCGATAGTTCAAGAGGAAGTGTATCAAACTGTTCGTCCATAATACGTTCAAATTCCTTATCAAGAGGGCTTCCAATTTTTTTGATAAAGTCCTCATAATGTTCATAATGTTTTTTTCGTAGGATTTTGTATTCTTCAATTGATGGATGGTATTGTTCTGCCGGATATATCTGACCACTATATAAAGCTTGTAATATCTTATCCATTATGTTATTAGACCTCCTTAACAGAAAAATTATTTTTGATTGCGCCTATACAGTCCCAATTATACCATTTTGGTCTGCTAGAATCAAGATAAAAATGTGACTAATAAGGCGCAAGAAATGGAGAATGTTATGCAGTGGTTTTTACAAGATATAAGCATAGGTGAAAATCTAAAGGCTCTACGGGAAAGGTTCGGTTATTCACAATCAGAATTAGTGACTAAATTACATCTCATGGGTAGCAATATGTCACGTAGCACTTATTCCAAAATAGAAACTGGCACTCGCAATATACGAATTAGTGACTTCCTCGCCTTGAAACAAATATATGGTGTAGACTATGCAGAATTTTTTAACGGATTATTGCCTTTTTCCACGGAATAGTGGTTTGGTCGCAGGACAGGTTAGTCACCAGATTGTCCATAAATGCATAAATTGTAAGGAATCTTCACATAATTTTTAGATTTTTGAAGGGAGATATATGGTAGAATGTTTATAAAAATAGTGAGCAGAGTGGACATGTATATGATACAATAATGAACAATTTGACAGAGTAAGGAGCTTGATGAATGAAAATAGATAGAAGAATAATTGCATTAATACTGGCGGGAGTTTTTGGTTTTGGTCCGGTATGGCAAAGGGTGGAGCCGGCTTCCTATGATTTTTCTGCCCATGTGTATGGACCTGGTGTGGAAAATCTTTCTTCCGGCGACTCCTATGCCCAGTATCAGTGGGGATTGAAAAATGATGGAGAGCTGGAGTATGTGGAGATTGTAAATAAGTTTCGTAACAGTAATCCAGATATGGCAAGCCGGATTGAAAGGGCGAAGATGATAGGTCTGCCCTCCCCCGTTCAAGGACCGGACGCTTATGAGCAGGAGACGATTACTGCCGTGAAAGGTGTTGATATTAATGTGCTTCCTGCCTGGAAACTGTATGATTCCAGTGCAGAGCCACGCCGCCAGGTGGTGGTTGCCGTTATTGATACGGGTATCGACTATAATCATCCGGAGTTAAAGGACGCTATATGGACGAATGAGGATGAGATACCCGGAGACGGAATTGACAACGATGGCAACGGATATGTGGACGATATACACGGCTGGAACTTTTTCAGCAATACTGCAAAGACCTATGTGGGTAAGGAGGATGACCATGGAACCCATGCGGCAGGTACGATTGCAGCAGTTCGCGGTACTGGCGGAATTGCGGGAATTACAGATAATAATTATGTGAAGATTATGTCTCTAAAGGCTCTGGGAACCAACTATGGTGTGGGTGGTGAGCAAGCGGTTATCAACGCAATCCGTTATGCGGAAGCCAATGGAGCATCCATTTGTAATCTGAGCTTTGGAAGCTCTCAGTATTATCCGAATCTGGAACAGGTAATGCGGGAGTCCAAGATGCTGTTTGTGGTTTCGGCAGGTAATGGGGATGTCTCCGGCAATGGGGTTAATACTGATGAAACGCCGGATTATCCTGCCTGCTATGATCTGGATAACGTAATTTCTGTGGCAAATCTGATGTTTGACGGGCGTCTGGAAAGAAGCTCTAATTTCGGTGTTAAGTCGGTGGATATCGCTGCACCCGGATCCTATATTGTCAGCACAATCACAGATAACGGCTACGGATTTATGACTGGAACCTCTATGGCAGCGCCTATGGTAACCGGAGTTGCGGCATTTTTATATTCTTACCGAACGGATATTAGTTTACAGGACGTAAAGCCAATTCTTATGGCCACTGCCAGGAAACTGGAGGAGTTGGATGGGAAGGTTGCCAGCGGCGGGGTGGTGGACGCGTACGCAGCATTAACCTATGGAAGATAAGAAAAATAGAAGATAAAAAAGCTCCTGGGATTCTGATGAAAGTCCCAGGAACTTTTATTTTTGTCTTTTCTTCTGCCATTCTGCCATCAGCCTTTCAAATTCCTCCTCATCGCCAGTGTTTTTTAATCTTTGGCGGCGGCGCTCACGGCGGTATGCCAGTGCTTCGGCCTCTTTCTTGTGGTGGTAGGTAAGCCATGTAATAGCCCCTGCCAAAAGGCCAATGACAACGAGAATCAGGAGCGCAATGATTACAGCGCTTAAAGATACAGTGCTTTTTGTGGGAGTATTACCATTCACTGTGGGGGCGATGTCTGCCGGACTGCTGGAGGTATCAGCTGACCTGCTGTCGGAAGGTTCAATTTCCGCACTGTTCTTTGCCAGCAAATATGCCGTTCCGATTACTCGGTCATTATAGCTATACGAAAGAAGCGCCACAGAATCTGATGGGTGTTCCGGGGGAAGAGAAGAAAGCGTAACCTCGGCATCTTCAAGGGCTGCATTTAACGGAAGGGTAATTACACGTTGCGGCTCAATGGTCAAATCAGACTCCTGATAGGAATGGCCCCCCAGGTTTATGGTGCCGGAACCATCCATATAGCGGCTGTCTGAGGTGGGAATTTCAATGTTCTTAAAACTGCGGAAGCCAAAGCTGAGCAGTTCCTTTCCATCTATGAAGTACTGTCGGGGCTGCCCTTTCAGGATCACTGACACCAGCCTTCTTCCGTCGCTCTCCGCGTAAGTCACCAGAGTATTTCCGGCCTTTATTAAGTATCCGGTTTTTCCTGCGACTGCAGGCGGGAAGTAGTAATCATTGGAAGAATCTTCTGTAATGACCAGCCGGTGTTCATTGCGGATAGTCAGCCCATCCGGATTGTTAGCAGTAGGAGCCAGCCGGTAGGAGGCAGCGGAGTTGATTTTTACCAGATACTCATTGTTATACGCCGCCTGGGCGATCAGAGCCATATCATAGGCAGACACATACTGGTGTTCGCCATTTAAGCCAGAAGGATTTTCAAAGTGGCTTTCCCGGCAGCCAAGCTCCGTTAGTTTTTCATTCATCATATCTACAAAGCCGGAGATGCTGCCTGCCACATGCTCTGCCAGGGCATTGGCTGACTGGTTTGAGGAAACCAGCAACATGGCGTACAGGCAGTCCTCCACCGTAAGCCGGTCGCCGGAAACAACACTGATTTTGTTCCCGCTGTCAGCTTCTACGTTGTATACGGCGCTGTCGCTGAAGAGAACGGTATCTTGCAGATTGGCATGCTCCAGGACAATTAGAGCTGTAAGGATTTTAGTGATGCTGGCGGGGGGATAAGAAGTATGAATATTCTGCCCGAACAGCACTGCTCCAGAGTCTATATCCATAACCACACCGGCCTCCGCCTGGATTCCCGTATCCGAGGGCCATTCAGGTCTTGCCCATGCAGTTATAAGAAAAAGCCTGCATATAAGCAGGAAATATAATACTTGCTTTACTTTTCGATTCAATGGGAAAACCTCCTGAATGCTGCATAACTATGTACATGTTTAATCATACCTTATAAAAAATAAATATTCAAGGAAATCTTAGTAAAATTACCTCTTCCATTCTTCGGGGTTTTGTAGTATTATGATAGATACAACTATATATAGTGATATGATAAAGAAACTTTAACAACATATTGTATGTGATTGTGAGGGATTATGGAATGGGCGCTGAAGTAAGGACAAATGTAATTAAGAGAAACGGAAAGGAAGCAGTCTTCGATATTGCAAAGATTGTAAATGCAATTACTAAGGCGAATGACAGTGTGGATAAGCTGCACCGTATGAGCGAGTATCAGATCAGAGCAGTGGCGGACAATATCGCAAGACAAGTTGGAGAAGCCACTCATGCGGTGAACGTGGAGGATATCCAGGATATGGTGGAAACCGGAATTATGCAGATGCGCGGTTATGAGGTTGCACAGCGTTATGTCCGTTACCGTTATAAGAGAGAAATTACCCGTAAATCCAATACAACGGATAACGGAATTTTGTCCCTGCTTGAGCATATTAATGAGGAGGTTAAGCAGGAAAACTCCAACAAGAACCCGATTATCAATTCTACTCAGCGTGATTACATGGCAGGTGAGGTCAGCAAAGATTTAAGCCGCCGGGTGCTTCTTCCAACGGAGGTGGTACAGGCTCACGAGGAGGGTATCATCCATTTCCATGACACAGATTATTATGCTCAGAAAGAACATAACTGTGATTTAATTAATCTGGAGGACATGCTCCAGAATGGTACGGTTATTAGTGAGACAATGATTGAAAGGCCTCACAGCTTTTTCACTGCCTGTAATGTGACCACTCAGATAGTGGCGCAGGTTGCCAGTAACCAGTACGGCGGGCAGTCCTTTACATTGTCCCACCTTGCGCCCTTTGTGGAAGTCAGCAGAAATAAGATTAGAAACAGTGTGATTGCAGAGCGCAAAGAGTGTGGTGACGCGCTGGACGAAACCATCATCAATAAAGTGGTAGAGCGCAGGCTGCGTGAAGAAATACGCAGCGGTATTCAGACAATCCAGTATCAGCTGATTACACTGATGACCTGTAACGGACAGGCGCCTTTTGTAACCGTGTTCATGTATCTGGATGAGGTGCCAAAGGGGCGTGTACGGAACGATTTGGCGCTGATTATCGAAGAGGTTCTGATTCAGAGAATGCAGGGTGTCAAGAATGAGAAGGGCGTTTGGATTACGCCCGCATTTCCCAAGCTTATTTATGTTCTGGACGAGGATAATATCACCCAAGATTCTAAATACTGGCATCTGACTGAACTGGCGGCGCGCTGCACAGCGAAGCGTCTGGTGCCGGATTATATTTCTGCCAAGATAATGAAGCAGCTTAAAAAAGGAAGTGTGTACCCCTGTATGGGCTGCCGTTCCTTCCTGACTGTGGAGGATAGCCAGAAGAATCCTGACGGAAGTTATAAATTTTATGGGCGTTTCAACCAGGGAGTTGTAACCATCAACCTGGTGGACGCAGCCTGTTCCTCCGAGGGCGATATGGAGAGGTTCTGGGAGATTCTGGAGGAGCGTCTGGAGCTGTGCCACCGGGCGCTGCGATGCCGTCATGAACGGCTGAAAGGAACCGTCTCTGATGTGGCTCCGATTCTCTGGCAGAATGGCGCGCTGGCCAGATTAAAAAAGGGAGAGACCATTGATAAATTGTTGTATAACGGTTATTCCACAATCTCCCTGGGCTATGCGGGGCTTCAGGAGATGTGTGTGCGCATGACCGGAAAATCCCATACGGATCCGGAGGCGAAGTCGTTTGCACTGGCAGTTATGCAGCGGCTCAATGATAAGTGTGAGGAGTGGAAGGCAGCGGAGAATATCAGCTACTCTGTATATGGAACGCCGATGGAGTCCACCACCTATAAATTTGCAAGGTGTCTGCAAAAACGCTTTGGCATCATTCCGGGCGTAACAGATAAAAACTACATTACAAACAGCTACCATGTCCATGTGACAGAGCAGATTAGTGCGTTTGAGAAGCTGAGATTTGAGTCTGAGTTTCAAAGGCTGTCTCCAGGCGGTGCAATCAGCTATGTGGAGGTGCCGAATATGCAGCAGAATATTCCGGCAGTGCTGTCTGTGATAAAGTTTATCTACGACAATATTATGTATGCGGAGCTGAACACTAAGAGTGATTACTGTGAGTGCTGCAGCTACCATGGCGAGATTAAGATTGTGGAGGACGAGTTTGGAAAGCTGGTGTGGGAATGCCCTAACTGCGGCAACCGGGATCAGAATAAGATGAGTGTGGCGCGTCGCACCTGTGGATATATCGGAACTCAGTTCTGGAATCAGGGACGAACTCAGGAAATACGTGACAGGGCGCTGCATCTGTAAAACAAAAGCCCGTCTTTGGCAAAGAAACATTTTGCGGGGGCTATGCCGAAGAGTTGCGGATGTGGTAAAATAATGGTATACTTGGGCGGTAAACATGCTGGTACAGCGCAGCTGCCTGTCCGCAAATACGAGAGGAACATTATGATTTCAAACAGCGAATATACCATTCAGGTACAGAATGTAAGTAAAGTCTATAAATTGTACGATAAGCCCATTGACCGGCTGAAGGAATCTCTAAGCGTCACCAACAAGAATTATCATCGTGATTTCTTTGCCCTGAGCGATATTTCCTTTAACGTCAAAAAAGGAGAGACCGTGGGAATTATCGGAACGAACGGTTCGGGGAAATCCACAATTCTGAAAATTATTACCGGTGTGCTGACGCCAACCAGTGGTGAGGTTATGGTGTCGGGAGTGATTTCAGCGCTTCTGGAGCTGGGTGCAGGCTTTAATATGGACTATACGGGAATCGAGAATGTTTATATGAATGGTACCATGATGGGCTTTAGCAGAAAACAGATGGACGAAAAGCTGCCGGATATTCTGGATTTTGCGGACATCGGCGATTTTGTGTATCAGCCGGTGAAGACCTATTCCAGCGGTATGTTTGTCCGGTTGGCATTTGCCCTCGCCATCAATGTAGAACCGGAAATTCTGATTGTTGATGAGGCGCTGTCTGTGGGGGATGTATTTTTTCAGGCAAAATGTTATCGCCGTATGGAGGAAATCCGAAAGAACGGTACGACAATTTTGATGGTGACTCATGATATGGGCAGTGTCATTAAATATTGTGACCGGGCAGTGCTTTTAAATAAAGGAAAGTTTCTGGCGGAGGGCGCCCCTGGTAAGATGGTGGATTTATATAAGAAAATCCTGGCAAACCAGATGGACGTGTTGGAGGAGGAGCTTCTGGGGGTGGATGATGTCTCTGGTGAAGTGCAAACCAGTGACAGGGCGGTAAAACCAGATGAAGGGCTTATGAAAGATAAGCTGACCATCAATCCCAACCGGACAGAGTATGGAAACGGCAAGGCGGAAATTTACGATTTGGGTCTGTTCGACGAGCGGGGCAACCTGACAAATCTTCTGCTGAAGGGAGAATATTTTATAATTAAGGAAAAAATACGGTTTTACGATGCAATTCAGACTCCGATTTTTACCTATACAATTAAGAACAAGATGGGTGCAGATTTAAGCGGAACCAACACGATGTTTGAGGGTGCGGATATACGGGCAGTTAAGTGCGGCGACGAGTATGAGGTGAGCTTTCGTCAGAAGATGACCTTGCAGGGCGGTGAATATTTGCTGTCTATGAGCTGTACCGGATTTGAGCAGGGAGAGCATACCGTTTACCACAGGCTTTATGATGTGGCAAATCTGACCGTCATCTCCAATAAGAATACCGTGGGAGTGTATGATATGGAGTCGGAAGTTCAGGCGATGCTGTATCCGGGGAAAACGATTGATGAAAAGGGATAGAAAGATATGAGAAGGATTGACGATGAGATACAGATGCTTCTAAGGGAGCACGGGGGGAATATCCGGGATATACTTGCAAAGAATACGCGGCTTGATTTCCTGTACGCATTGTCTCCTCAGCGGGAGCTTTTGTTGGAATGGTATGATTTCTCTCCTGAGGCTGAGCTTTTACAGGTGGGAGCAGATTATGGCGCTATGACCGGGTTGTTCCGAACCAGTGTGGGGGAAGTGACGGTGTTGGACAGTGACGGTAATGCCCTGAAGACAGTGAAGCTGCGCTATCCCGGGGCAGCGAATATCCATTATGAGCAAAAAGCCCTGATTCCTTTTGCGCAGGAGACTGAGAAGTCGGGGAAAGCATACGATTATATTGTGTTTGCAGGGACTCTTCAGGCGCCCTATGAGGAAAATATCAGGGCGGCAAAATCCCTTTTGAAGCCGGATGGTGTGTTGATTGTGTCGGTGGCAAACGCTCTGGGTATGAAGTATTTTGCCGGGAGTCGTGAGGAGGAGAATGCCCTGACAAAGAAGACTCTGACAAAGATACTGGGCAGCGATGCAAGGTTCTATTATCCGATGCCGGATTACCGCACTCCGGTGAGTATTTATTCTGATTCCTATCTTCCCAAGAAGGGGGATTTAACTCAGGTCACTCCTGCATACGATTATCCCCCTTACCATATGATGGACATGGGACAGAAATTCGATACAGTCTGCGAAGACGGACTATTTGACGTATATGCCAATTCCTATCTGGTATTTTGGGGTCAAAATCAAATGCCGGATGATCATATATTTATCAAATATAATAAGACAAGGCGGGAAGTATTCCAGATTAAGACCTGTATCTATGAGCATGATGGGCAGCGCTATGTGGAGAAGGGCGCGCTGAGTTTAGATGGTTCAGCACATATCAGCTCCTTTAAAGAGAAGTATGAGAGCCTCTCCAGCCAGCATCATTACCTGAAAGCGGCAAGACCGGAGTTTCCAACGGACCGGAATTCTGTGTTTTTTCCTTATCTGATGGGACAGACATGGGCAGAACGATTGGGAGAGGGGATTTCCCACGGTCAGCCTCCATTAACGGCGGTAAAAGATGCCATAGAGCAGATTTATGACATTGACCCCAAGTGCCGCAGCGCCTTTGAGCGAACGGAGGAATTTGACGAGGTTTTCGGCATGGAGCTTACTGAGGAGGAGTATGCTCTTATATCGGAGGATTCATCATGCAGGGTGTCAAACATTGACGCGTTGTTTGAAAATATGATTCTGACGGACTCCGGTATCTTCTGTCTGGACTATGAGTGGGTATTTTTGTTTCCGGTACCGGAGCGTTTTGTGAAATACCGGATTTTATATTACTTCTATGAGCGGTACAGCAGTGTCATGAGGGGGATGACCCTGGGGCAGTTTCTGGAGGAGTTTGGTATTACCCCTGATTTGGAGGAGATTTACCGGAAGATGGAGCATAGCTTCCAGAATTATGTCCATGGTGAAAATCAGAATTTGTATTTGAACAACTACATGGTGTACTCCAGGGGAATCCGGGAAATTCGTCAGACGGAGAGTGATTTAGCCCGAGCGCGGGAGCGGATTGAACAGATGAAGATTCACAGCCGTGAGAAGGACGTGAATATACGTAAGCTCACGGAAGTTCAGCGCCTGACTAACAATCATGTGACGAACCTGGAGGCGATGATCCGGGATTTGCGTCATGAAATAGAAGAGATGGGCAAGACGCTCTCATATCTGAATAAGCATGAGGCGTTGATTTTTAAGCTGCGCAGGAAGCTGGGAGATTCCTTCAATAAAAAGTATCCTCGCGGTTCTCTGGAGCGCAAGAAGCTGTCCTATAAGAAGGAGTATTTGCTGCATCCAATCCGCTCTATGAAATTTTACTCGACCCCGGAAGGGAAGAACCTGCGTGACGGTGACTTCCATATTGGAGACATTTATAAGCAGCATGGAAAATTAAAGTTTGAACGGGTGGAAAATCCCATGGTGTCCATTGTGATTCCGGTATATAATCAAATCCACTATACTTATGCCTGTCTGCTGTCTATTTTGGAGCATACAAAAGATGTATCCTATGAGGTGATTATCGCGGACGATGTGTCCACCGACGCGACCGAGCATCTTTCTGAGTATGCGGAGGGACTGGTTATCTGCCGTAATACATCGAATCAGGGATTCCTGCGCAACTGCAACAACGCAGCCCGTCATGCCCGCGGCAAGTATATCATGTTTTTGAACAATGACACTCAGGTGATGCCGGGCTGGCTTTCTTCCCTGGTAAGTCTAATTGAATCGGATTCCACGATTGGTATGGTTGGCTCCAAGTTGGTATATCCGGATGGAAGACTGCAGGAGGCGGGCGGCATCATCTGGAGCGATGGTTCCGGCTGGAATTATGGACGGCTGGATGACCCGGACAAGCCGGAATACAACTATGTAAAGGATGTGGACTATATTTCCGGCGCTGCAATTTTACTTTCCAACGAACTTTGGAAACAGATTGGCGGGTTTGACACCCGGTTTGCCCCCGCATACTGTGAAGATTCTGATTTGGCGTTTGAGGTGCGAAAGGCCGGATACCGGGTTGTGTACCAGCCCCTTTCCAAGGTGATTCATTTCGAGGGGATTTCCAATGGAACTGACGTGGAGGGAACAGGTCTGAAGCGCTATCAGGCAGTCAACAGCAAGAAGCTGAGAGAAAAGTGGGCAAAGGAGTTTGCACAGCAGTGTGAGAATAACGGGAATCCTGACCCGTTCCGCGCCCGCGAGCGCAGCAGGGGCAAGAGGATCATTCTGGTGGTTGATCACTATGTACCTACCTATGACAAGGACGCCGGCTCAAAGACTACCTGGCAGTATCTGAAGATGTTTTTAAAGAAAGGCTTTGTGGTGAAATTTCTCGGTGATAACTTTATGAATGAGGAGCCGTATACCACTGAGCTTCAGCAGATGGGTATTGAGGTTTTGTACGGCCCAGAGTATCAGGTGAAAATTTGGGATTGGCTGCGGGATCATGGAGATGACATTGACGTGGCTTATCTGAACCGCCCCCATATTGCTTCCAAATACATCGATTATATCCTTGACAATACGGATATGAAGGTCATTTACTACGGGCATGACCTGCATTTTCTGCGGGAGAGTCGGGAGTACCAGATTACGGGTGATCTAAGGACAAAAGAGGATGCGGAATACTGGAAGTCCGTGGAGCTGACATTGATGAGCAAGGCGGCAGTTTCCTACTATCCCTCCTGTATTGAGCGGGACGCTGTCCGCGAAATTGATTCCACTATTAACGTGAAGGACATTACAGCGTATGTGTTTGATGAGTTTAAGAGCGATATTCAGGAGGATTTTGCGAAGCGAGGTGATCTTCTGTTTGTAGGTGGTTTTGCACATCCGCCTAATGCTGATGCGGTGCTCTGGTTTGCCCGTGAGATTTATCCGCTGATTCGCAGTCAGATGGACGCTCTGGGGAAAATTCCGCCTCAGTTCATTATTGTAGGTTCTCGTGTGACTGAGGAAATCATAGCGTTGCAGCAGCCTGACAGTGGTATTGTAGTTAAGGGTTTTGTATCCGAGGAGGAGCTGGCACAGCTTTATTCTGCCTGTAAGGTGGTGGTGGTTCCGCTGCGTTACGGAGCAGGTGTCAAAGGAAAGGTTGTGGAGGCAATTTATAATGGCGCTCCTGTTGTTACTACCTCTATCGGAGCCGAGGGAATCCCTCAGCTGGACGAGGTGCTTCTGGTAGAGAATGAGCCGGAGGCTTTTGCCAATACCGTGGTTCAACTATATCAGGACGATGATGCGTGCCGCCGGATGTGTCAAAAAACTCAGAGTTATATTCGCAGGCATTTCAGCATAGACGCCGCCTGGAAAACCATAGAAGAAGATGTTTCGCGATAGCATAGAGCAGTGCGAAAAAAGCAGGAACGGAAAGTGATATGTGAGCGTTGCGAGCATAATCACATGCCGGTGCAGCTTTTTTCATAGGGCGAAAGCCCGCGACCGACATGAAGCGGAGCGGAATGGAGGTGGCACTGCGGAGGGGAGGGAAAGCAGGAACGGGAAAAAGGCAGCCTAGACTGCTTCAGACTGTAGACAAAGTCCTGGCAAAATCCGAGATTTTCTACATTTATAACCG
>CANPMS010000045.1 GCA_947575275.1 uncultured Clostridium sp.
TCAGTCGTAGGTTTTCCTTCATGGAATCATAATCATTTTGGGCTTGTGGATTTAATCGGCATTCTTGGCGTAACTCGCTGCACCATTTGGAGATGCTGGCTTTGGATACGCCATACTCTGCTGTGATGCTTTTGTAGGTACGTCCTTCTTCCTCATGGAGGCGTATAATCTTCTTTTTAAATTCTGGTGTGTAATTCTGTGACATAATCAGTACCTCTTTCTTTGTTATTTTCAGCATATCTTATTAGCCACTCCTGTTACAACTTTATTGTAGCACTTCAAGTATAACCTCACGGTTCATCCATTCAAATGGACATATACAAAGATACCTTTAACGATATAATTCACCGTTATTTATGCAATGCTGTATTAGTTACACACTCTATTTTTTAGTAAGTCCCTCTTTTCTTTTATGCTGTGAGCGGATTCAACTATAAAATACAAAAATATCAAGCTTGTAAATGTCCAAATAGAAACATTATAGAATACCCCAAAAATCAAAATCATCTTTATAATTTTTTTTACATTTTCATTGCATATTTTGTAAACAGAATACCAAAATGAATAAAGTAAATAGATTCCTAACACCCCGGTGCCAAGCAACACATCAGCAAAATCATTTTCTACTGCCCACGCTTGAGTTATCATAGATTCTTGAAGCATAGAATGCATCAACACATTATTTGAAAAGACAATACCAGAAACTCTATAACCCACGCCTATAATTTTCTGAATGGCTCCCAAATTTAATACCCAATCCCGAATAGCCCAAAAAACATACATGATATGCCTATAAGTGCCATCTCCAGCACTGGCTGTTCTTATTAACGAAAATCTTGCAAAAAGCACCTGCATCTGATTTCTAACATTGTTGCCTATTGCAGTTTTGGATAAAATGAGCAAAGTAATAGAGATTATAATGCCCCCAAAAACAATTTTTTGTAACAAACGTCTGTTTAATTTTTTGATTGTCTTAATCATGTCCAGGAATACTACAAAACAAGCCACAACTATTCCAGCCCTAGATAAAGATAATACAATGACTAGTATATAAGTAACTTTATGCCAAATTTTATCATCTAAAATATATCCCAGCAGCAAAATAAAGCAAAAACAGGCTGGCTCAAAATTAAGCCCTGACACTCGAAGATTTTTTATAAGAATACTACTTCCAATCGTTTGGCTATACGTTGTCCATTGTGTGCCAAATCTGCCATGTAAAATATCTATAAAAACCAAACTGTTAAAATCTATTCGTCCAAAAGTCCAAAACGCAAATTGGATAATCCCCCATATACAATTAATCTCTGCCAAAACAACCATAGCTTTTTTAAAAAATTCCTTATAATCATCAATGTATCTACTTCCAGCCAGCAACAAACAGGTTGGAAGATAAATGATTGCATACTGCAAAATATTCATAATTAACTTATTTTCATATGTATCAAACAAAAACATATTTCGTTTTGTTAAACCCCAAAAACTGGAAACAATAATCAAAATATAATACAATAATATTTTTTTTACAGGTTTATAAACGGTTACTCTAGGCTTAAATTCCATAAATAGCACCAACATCAGAGGGATAAACGCAATCTTAGTTAGTGATACCCCACCTAGGCTTGCGCCTGCCATACTGGTAAACAACACTGTAATATAAACACTATATTTTCGAAGCATCCTCATAGCTATTCCTCCATATATTACTTTTTAGTGTTTTATTTTACTTTCAACTAAGCAGCACCCCTTTTTTACTAAAAAAAGCATATCTTTCCTTAATAGTAGAAACATCATTACCAATGTAAAAGATATGTAGAGTAAGAATCCCGTTATGGAATTAAAGCAAAGTCCACATACATTGTAGACTAAAAGTTCTGCAAACATATATATCAACTCATTTGTTTTATATTTAATGTTCTTAAAATCGGATATGCACAATACCCACCAAAAAATAGAAGAAAAAATCGTGCCAACTGCAAATGCTTCCCGACAAGGAGCTACTTCGAAACACACTATGTTAAAACTGAGTCCTGCAATAATTGAAATTATAAGTTTAATGAAATAAATATTTTGTTTACGTCTGGCTTTATACAAATTTACATATATTGATTTTATAGTAAAGTAAAAAATCTGAGCCGAAAATAGCAAAAAAATTATTTTGCTTGCCTTAATATATTTCATCAAACAATATTCCAAAATAAACTTTGCGGGAAAAGCTACTGAAATAACAACTGTTGCAAATATCAAAACGTAATTCCTAATTTTCCGAATTTCTTTCTCATCATCATTTTTACAGAAATAGTTATATAACGTAATTGAGACCGGATTAAGGGCAACATTTACAAAGTGCTCAATACTTACTGCAAAACTGTATTGAGCGAAATCAATAGTTTCAAGCATAAACTTTACAAACCAACGATCCATGCCTGTAAAAAGTAGAGATGATAGATTACCTAATGTTAATGACAGTCCATTCTTAATATCAAAAAACAATTCGTTTTTGTCAAAAGAAAATATCTTGAAATCTGTGCCGCAAAGCTTTCTAATATGTACTTCCAAACCAATCCAAATGACATAATCTAATATAATATAAGCACCAAGATATAATCCGGCATTATCTGTTTTGCACAAAAACAACAATAACATATTTACAACAAATGTTGTTGCTGTTGTAAAGCGAATCAGTATACTGTACCGTTTAAATTCTCCCATGGACTGGAACAGCATTTGAAAATATGCAGCCATGTTTAGAGGAAGAATAGTAAGTGTAAATGCTATAAAGGTAGTATCACGATATATAGCTGAAGCAAGAATAAATAGGACTGTCACAATAATCTGCAGGAATCTTAAAGTAGACAATGAAGACGACAATTCCTTTTTATCTATATCAGAAAAATCCTTTCCGCCATTCTTTATATACATACCATCAACATATCCTAAATGCAGCAATCCTACATATCCCACATACATCTGGAATGTTTTAATTGATGCATAGGTTTCAACAGAAAGGAATTTTGGCAGTAAAAAACTTGTTAATACACTAAATACTAGATTGCATATATTAGCAAATAGAATATTTATTATTCCACTACTTAATCTTCTATCTCCCATATTTTTGCACCTCTTTTCTTACATGACTTAGTGCTCAATTTTCACTTGATTCTCTATCTTCTATTTTCAACTGTGGTTTATAATCTTCTCATCAAAATTTTTGTCAATAGTTTAATTCTATCTTTACTTGATAAATTGAAATTAGGATTAGTAAATGCCAATTTCAATCTATCAATAAAATTTTCTTTTTCATAATCCCTAACTTTGGATAAAAACTCAACGGCACTCGTTGGCATATAATTTGAATATCCAGCAAGCATTTCACCTGCTAAACGACTAAATTTCTTTTCATTTTTCTTGCTATTTCTCATTTTTTCTCTCGAGGATAATTCATGCATGCCAACTACATTATTAGGATGTTGCCTATAGCTAATGTATGCATTATTATCTCCAATTACTTTTCCGCCAACGCTTAAGCATACTCTATGTACCCACCCGTCATGCATTGTAATAAATTCCGGCTTATACAATCTAACGGCATCAATAAGCTTTTTGTTAAATATCATAGTACATCCCGCAATTTCATCGCCAAACAGACTTGAATATACCAATGATTGCGCATATTCTTCCTTTCTGAAATAATAACCATATTGAGTAAGAGATTCATCAACTATATCCATCGCATGATAATAAAGTGCAGCTCTATTCTGTCCCCTTAATTTCAATATTGCTGACTTTAGTTTGTCCGGATGCCACACATCATCTTGATCGCAAAATGCATAGTATTCAGCATCTGGTGCATTGTATATTAAATCCATGAAACTTCTTGCAGGTTTTAAGTTTTTCCCAGAATAATATTCAATCTTTCCTTCCTTTGCATAGTTTTCTAAAATATCAATGGTAGCATCAGTTGACCCATCATCACGCGCCAATACTTTTACTCTCACATCCGTTTGTGAAACTAGGGATTCAACCTGTTCAACTAAATATTTCTCCCCATTATATGTAGAAAGCAATACTACGACTTCACCCATAATCTGCACCTTTCCATATCACTCTCTTTCGCTTTTGTTTATTCATTTAATTAGCTCCTTTATATTTTCCTAAAACAGATAAATACCAATCGAGATAAAGCCCTTTGATCCTGGGATAGCAGTCTTTATATTTTACATATAGGAGCAACCACAGCCAGACATTCCTATCTTTTACCACTTTTTTTCTAATATCAATTGACTCTATGTTCTTATCTATTATTGTCAATTCTGATGAATTGCTACCTATATTCTGTGCATACTCTTTTAATGAATAATACTGTTGTAACAAGTTATCAAACTGGCGAAGTCTCCATTCTCGTGTCCTAAGTCTCACCACAGAAGCATTATTGAAATGCATTCTTCGTTTCATAGAACAGTATTGTATAATTGCGCATGTATTTGATGTGACAGACATTTTCCACACAAAATCATCATGCGCCCATCCTTCTTTCCAATAGGGCAATACTTCCTGTAAATAAGCCTTCCGAATACACATCGTACAGCCCGATCTTTTCAGATGAAAATCACTGACAGTCATAGCGTGTCTTTCTAAACTCCCATCATTCTTCATCTGTACAAGGTCACTTCTACTCCACTTTCTTGTATCCTTATTCTCATAGAAAGGCTCTAAATTGCTACATAGCAAGTTAATTTCTTTATGCTTCTCCATAATATCAGCCATAATTTCTATACGATCAGGAATCCAAATATCATCTTGATCTGCAAAAAATATGACATCCCCCTCAACTTGCAGTGATGCATCTAAAAAATTCTTAGCATATCCTTTGTTCTGAAGATTAACATGAATTTTCCACTGATCGGTTAACTGATATCTATCGATAAAACTTTGAATAATTGATATTGTATCGTCAATTGAACCATCATCAGAAAAATATACTTCATCTGGTTTTAATGTCTGTATATAGATGCTTTCCATTTGTTCTTTCAGAAATTTTTTTCCATTATAAGTCGCCATCACAACTGATATTTTCATCCTCGATAACATCCTCCTGAATCATGATTGCATGGCAGCCTTAATTGCCTTTCTAACGTAAATACAAATTACAAGAGCGCAAGATGCTCCATTATACAAGAAACAGTAAAGAACTATGATATCTAACATTTTGAAAATAGATGCCAACAAAATTGCTATTGGAAGCAATCCACCGATACCAAATTCAGCTTCCACACGAACTCTAAAGCTTCCAACCTGTCTATGATCAGTTCTCACATCTTTTTCAATCTTCACAATTCCTTTATCTGCCATATCCCGCTCTGTATTTTTGTACTTTTGATAAACCAATCTCATTAAACTGTCAGAACTGGATGCCACAGCACCAATGAAAATAATCCATGGATTTCCTGCGTCTATCCAAGCACCGCCTTCATAATACACAGATAAACCCATCATTGTACACATCAAACTCACCAAAATATAGCTGCTAATTCCGTCTGCAAACTCACCAAATGGCTGTGACTTAACGCTTCTTGCAAGATTACCATCTGTAGCGTCCAAAATCAACCAACTATTGATTAGTAAAGCACCTATAATATGCAGTTCCCATATGGGCGGCACAAAACACAAACAAGCAATGATGCCTATTATTCCCGAAAAATATGATACGGTATTTGCTGATATGCCCAGATTTGCAGCTATACTTGCGATCCAAAAAGAAACTGGTCTGTAAAATATCCTGCAAAGAATGGGATCTTTTTTTCGTTTCCATTCTGGCATAGAATCCTTAAAATACTTTGCTGTATATTTCATTACTATAGTTCTCCACTCTCTATTTGCTTGTTATTTAAATCATGTTTGACTTGAGTAGTGCTAATTGCTGGTGTACGGGGAAGATACACAACCTCACACCCTTCTTCTTCCAAAAAATCAAATTCCCCTGTCCAGTCATCGCCTATTACAAATATATCTATGTGATACTCATGTACATCTGTTCTTTTTTGTTCCCAGTTAATCTCTGGGATAACCAAATCTACATAACGAATTGACTCTAACAGAGTCTTTCTCTCTTCATATGTAAAATAACATTTCTTCTGCTTTTCATTCCAATTAAACTCATCTGTTGATAAACATACAACAAGATAATCCCCTAGAGCATGTTTGAAAAACATTTTGTTTTGTTCACTTTAACCAGAGCAATATTGAGGCGATACAAAGGAATCCCAGATATGTACAGGCAAGTTTATCATACCGGATGGCAATACGCCGGAATCCCTTCAGTTTCAGGAACAGTTTTTCCACCAGGTGGCGTTCTTTATATAAGCACCAGTCACACCGGCGCTCATGTTTCGCACCTTTTCTGGATGGGATCGTTGGTTCTCCACCGCGTTCATATATAGTCAATCAGCTCCTGGCTGTCATACCCCCTGTCGCCCAGTATCCGGCTTCCTTCTATATCCTTTATCTGTTCCAAAACGGGAATCGCACAGGTGATGTCATTGCGCTGACCTTCGCTTATCATCAGATATACAGGATAGCCATAAGAATCTACGACTGCATGGATCTTTGTGCTTGCTCCTCCGCGGCTGTGACCGCTCTCGTTTGGAGGTCCCTTTTTTTTGCACCTGCACTGTGCTGGTGCGCCTGGACAATAGAACATCCAGTGAAAGTTCCTCCAGTTCTGCATCAAGGCTCAGAACCCGGAAGATATTGTCCAGGATACCGTCCTCGATCCATTTTCGGAAACGGCTGTAAACGGTCTCCCATGGGCCGTAGCGTTCCGGGAGGTCACGCCAGGGAGCCCCGCTGCGGGCGATCCAGATGATGCCGTTAAGGATCACACGGTTGCTTTTTCGTGGACGTCCTTGTTTACTGGTATTTTCAGGAGGGAGCAGATCAGTGATGCGGTTCCATTCATCATCCGTCAGTTCATATCGTCTCAACATAATGAATCCCCCTTTTTCTTTACTTTACCATGAAAAAGGGAATAACAATACATTTTTTGTGCAATTTTTATTTTTCAAACACTCTCTAGTGCTTTAGCTCTTCTTAACAAATCAAATGTTCCATAAGTGATAATTCTTTTCATACTTTTGCTCCATTTATGCTTCAATATTGTATTTTCATAGTATTTATCTATCAATTTTATCGCTGCCAGAAGCACATTAAGCCATTCAACAACGTCTGCTCAGATAATAAGAGCTTACATAATTTGAGAAGAAACTGCTTCAATGTCACCTTTGCCAACGGATACAGGCATATTCCAGATTCTCCCACAAGAATATTACGTTTCCTGGTTCTTGTCATTAATTACAATTTCATAAATAATATTTCGTGTTCTTGAGCCACACGTTTTTGATCAAATTTTTCATAAACATCTTCATAGGCACGATCAACTATTTTTGTTCTAAATTCACTATTTTTATAAATTAAATTAATTTTTTTCCTGATTGCTTCGACATCGTCAACATCAACCAAAACACCATTCTTTCCATCATTTATAATATTGGGAATGGCATCTACTCGACTTGCTACAATCGGTTTCTTGGCTAACATATACTCGGGTAAAACCAATCCAAAACCTTCCCAACGCGAAAGTAAACAGGCAACATTAAATAGCTCTACATAGCACATTGGATTCCCAACCCATCCAGTAATATGCAAACAATCCTCCAACCCATTTTCTGTTGCATACTCTCTGACTTCGCGTTCCATTTCACCGCTTCCAACAATAAGGAAATACGAATTTTTAATATCATTTTTTATCAGTTTCGCAGCCTTAATAAATATATCAGGCGCTTTCTGCTGGCTGATACGTCCCACCATACCAACCACAAACGCATCTCTCGGTATGCCCAGCTCTGCACGCGTTATTGTCCCATGTATACTATTCTCATACGCCTCAATATCAACGCCATTATAGATTACTTGTACCTTGTTTTCTGCACAGATTTTCTTATTCAATGCTGATTGCTTCTCAGCATCTGAAATACAGATAATTTCTTCACAAAACGGAGCAGCTATTTTTTCTATTAGTGCGTACATCTTCTGTTTTTTCCAGTTTGTTTTCATATTAAAGGCCCAGCCATGCGGATTGTATATGCAATGATTTCTCCTTCCTCCACTATCTTTCATACTAATATCCGCAATTCGCACAATGGCGCCTGCTTTACTTGAATGGGCATACACAATGTCTGGCTTGTATTTCTTTATCAATTTTCTAACTTCGACTATTGCTTTTATATCATGTTTTCCAATAGATCTCTGCATCTCTACAGTCTCGTACTCATCAGCCAGACAAGCATAATCTTCCCTCACAAAATTCGATGAAAGCACCACAATGTTTTCAAATTTCTCTTTATCTAAGTATTTGAGAAGCATCCTTAAATAGCAGTCTACTCCCCCTGCTGCCTGAGCAACGTGCATTATTTTGATTTTTCTACTATTGTCCATTTATACCCCCTACATCAGCCCTTGTTTCTATACCGCCCCATCCCTGCCAAACACCACCAAAAAGGTCTTAAGCAGAATTTTAATGTCCAGCGCCTGGCTCCACTCTTCAATATATTTCTTATCCAGCCGCACTACATCCTCGAAATCCGTGATGTTGCTTCTTCCACTGACCTGCCACATACCGGTAATACCCGGTTTAACGGCAAGCCGCGCACGGTGATGAAGATCGTATTTTTCCCACTCATCCACAGTCGGCGGGCGGGTGCCCACAAGACTCATATCTCCCTTCAGTACATTATAAAACTGCGGGAACTCATCCAGACTCCACTCACGGATAATGTTGCCAATCCCTCTTTTTATTGTTCCATCCTTCAGCTTTTTACTTCCAATAATTCGGGGATCATAATCCAGCTTGAACATCATTCCGTCCTTAATACGATTGGTCTCCATCAGCTCCTTTTTCTGTTCCTCGGCATTCATGTACATGCTCCGGAATTTATAAAGCCGAAATTTCTTTCCGTTCTTCCCCACACGAGTCTGAGAAAAGAAAACCGGACCTGGTGAATGGATATAAATAATTGGAGCCAGAATTACAAATAGTATAGCTGTAATTACACAACCCACAATCCCTCCTGCAATATCCAGCATACGCTTTATAAAAAGCTGACTGCCTGTAGCATAATTTAAGCTGGTGGTCAATACCGTATAGTTGCCCATTCGTTCCACAAGACGTTTTCCATCTGCCACATCGGCATTCTTCATCAACACTGTATGTACTACAACTCCCATCTCCGTAAATTTATGGATCAGCTCCTGCGGATAGGACGCTCCCTCCGGCAGGTTGATAAACACTTCATCAATCCATTCCCTCCGCACGTAATCGATCAAATTCTTCGCATCTGCCACCACCAAAATCCCAGCATACATCCTTCCTCTGAGATCATAGTCTAAAACAGCTAATCCGGCAATATGGAATTTTTCATAGTCGTAGTTCTTAATATCACTCTCAACTGTGTCCAGCATTTCTTTCACTGTGATAATAAGAAGTGAACAGCTTCCTGCACCCTCCAGGCGTTCTCTTAATCTGTGCTTCCAGAAAATTCTTACCAGATAACTCAGTACACCATAGATAATCGCCATATAAAAAAGAGCAAGCCGGGAATATTCATGAGCGTCCTGGACATAGAACAGATAAAAAGTGGCTGTCAAAATGACAAGAAGCACCTGCTTTACCGTAATAGTAAACTCCTTATAACGCCCTCGCTTGAGCACATTTTTCATGGGCTCAAAAAGTATCATAGTGCCAATATGAATCAACGTAAGAACCAGATTCATATTGCGATATAACGGACTTTGATAAGGGCTTTGAATCCCGTTACGCATCATAAATGCAATCAGGAAAGCAACCTGCAGACAACACAAATCCAATATCATAAAGTCCAGATGCTTAGTCCAGACTTTATTTGCCTTACGGTACATAGAATCACTCCTTCTTACTTATCCTCCGCTTATCAGCCATACAAAAGCACATTGTTCCTTGTTTTCTTTATCATCCCAGAACCAACAGACGGCGTCAAAAGACGCCGCCCAGGGGTTCCTTTGTTTTAACCAATCACAATTGCAGTTCCAGAATACGGAGCCACAAAGCTTACAGTATTTGTTGCCGGGTCAACAGTGGCTGTAATCACAGTCCATGTACCCGTTCCGTTGTTATAGAACAAAATAGAAGCTACACCGTTTTCCGGCAGTCCGGAAACATACAGCGTTGTGGGCTGGTTACCAGCCTCTGCTCTCAATGCAACAGTAGAGCCATAGGCATTCTTACCAGATAAATCTACGCCAGGAACAGCGCTTAAATTGCCGCTGTCCAGAGCACGGATAACTGATACCGTGCCATCTGGCAGACCAGCCGTTTTAGATGCCCCAACAGCCGCAGTAACTTCAGCATTGGAAGACACCAGTGCAGTAACTGTACCACTTGAGCTGGTAGTCGTAGCGCTCACATTCAGTTTTGTGCCATTGCCTGCCACAATAACCTGAGTTCCCCCAACAGTAGCTGTCCCACTGCCGGTTGACACTGTGTCGCTGCTCCCTCCTACTATAGTACCAGAGCTGATAACACCGCTTCCGCTGCTGCTTCCACTGCTGCTTGGACGTCTGGATGGGCTGCCTGCCGCTCCTGCAACAACCGGCATAGAAACCAGAGCTGCTGCCATTGCAACTACAATCAAACCTTTTACTCTCATGCTTCACATCCTCCTTTCTTTTTAATCCTATATTCAATAAACGGCACATTATGTACCGGTTATTGCGCCTGTCACATTTACCATAAAATGACGATTTATCAAGCATCTACATTTCACGGTAAAACAAATTGAGCAAAATCGGAATCAATGCTTTCCGATCCGCATGGTAAATATCATAAACCTCTGTGGTCTGCCCGAACCCGGGAACCGTATAAAAATCAATCTGTTCCGATTTCAAGGCATCTACCCCAAGCTTCAGATAAAGCTCTTTTCCCATATCCGTGATCATATGATCCTGGATAATATCAAACAAATTTATAACAATCCTGCTGTCAGTTTTCGATTTTTCTCTGACTGCCCGGAAATACTGAGTAATATATTCCTGCTGCTGATCCATACGGTACAGAGCAGAAAAATCTTGTGTAATATCACGGTAACGAATAAAGCTTTCTGCCTGCTTTCCCTTTAATGTGACTTTATTTCCTTTAATAAATGCCGGATTCAGCTTCTCCATTCCGTCAGTGGGAACTGTAACTGTAACACCTCCAACTGCATCGTTTAAATCTGCGATTACTGTGGTATCTGCAGCTATATAATGATCAACCGGCAAACCTCCCAGCAATTTCCGGGTGGATTCCACCATGTTTTGACAACTTCCCTCTGCTCCGTCACCATAGGCATACGCTAACGTAAGCTGTAAAATTTCAGTTCCTATTGGTATATTGTTATCATCTGTAACTGTAATTTCTGTCATGGTATCTCTGGGAATCATCAAAATCTTTAAGGTATTGCGAGCAGTATCCTGTGCAATCAGGAACACGCCGTCTGATTGCCCTGCTTCCCCCGCAGCCCTTGTGCCTATCATATTGTCACTGCGGTCTACTCCCATACAGAGAATTGCCTTCACATAACTGTTACGGCGATATTCTTTCCCTTGAAAGACAACCAGGTCTTTATCAAGAACCGGATCCAGGTTTTCATCCATTCCCCGTTCTGTGGCAGTAGTCCCATCAGCGCCTGTATGCTGTGCACTCTCCTCAATCGCTTCTAAGGCTTCAGCCTCTCCGCCTTTTTCTCTCTGGTCTCCCGCAGCATATCGCTCATCAATGATCGCCTCAGTCAATTTTCTGTTCCGGTACAGATTAGCGGACCACCATATAAACAGGAACAAACCTGCAATCGTTACGCCAAACATCACTCTGCGTAACTGCGTGCGATGCTCTCTCAACCACTGCCCTCTCATAATCCCAGTTTAACTCCATGTTTCGTTCGGCTCATGTTTCTCATAAGTTTCATATCTGCCATACTTCTCATATTTTCCATACTTTCCGTAGTATGCCTTATTATAAATATCCACCTTGTTCAACACCACTCCAAGAATGCGGCAGCCAGACTTCTCAAGCTGACTTTTCACTTTCTGTTCCAGATGGTAGCTGATTGCACCACTCTCAATAACCATCACCGCGCCATCACAGCCTTTCGCCACGATTGCTCCATCAATCAGGTTCGCCATAGGCGGCGTGTCGATCACAACATAATCAAACCGTTCGCACGCATAATCCAGAAGACTCTCAAACAGCTCCTCTTCAAGAAGTTCAGCAGGATTTGGCGAGTAAGGACCTGCAAAAATCACACTCAGGTTTTCCAGGTTTGTATCATAGATAATCTCCTCTATCTCTTTCTGCCCGCTTAAATACTGAGAAAGGCCTGCCACCTCCGCCTTCAGCTGATACCGGGTCACAAGCACGGATTTGCGGATATCCGCATCAATCAGAAGCACTTTTTTCCCAATCTGAGCCATGGACTGTGCGGCAGCAAATGCAATATCACTCTTTCCTTCATCAGGAAGGGCGCTGGTGAACATAATCGTCTGGATATTACTTCCGCAGAATTGGATATTTGTTCGAAGCGTCTTAATTGCCTCGTTATAGTTGTAATTTTCCTTCATCTCACGATTCAGATCCACAATCAGCCTGCTCATGCTTTCTTCCTCCGCTTCTTTGTTTTTCGTGGCATCGTTCGAGCCTTTGATCGTGCCTTGGTGGCAGCATCTTTATCCTCTGCCACTTCTCCTTCCCGCCTAGGAACAGATGCCAGAACAGTCAGACCAAGATATTTCTCCACATCTTCCTCAGTCTGTATCGTATCATTCATCACTACCTTAAGCACTGTGGCGCCGCAAACCACGAAAGCACCTAATACTGCACCAACCAGTGCGTACTTCCCATTGCTGGGACTGGATTTTTCCTCCGCAACCACGCCCTCCTCAATAATTTTGGGCGGCACCATCTCCATAATTTCACCGATATAGTCTGATGAGGTCTTTGCCACTGTGTCTGCAATACTCTTCGCTAAAACCGGATCCGGATCCTGTACAGTAATAGAAAGGATTCGGGTATCCGGTGGATTATTGATTGTAATCTTCTCCTTCATCTCCTCATAAGTAAAACCCATTCCCATGGTTTTAATCACATTTTCCAACACCGGACGGCTGGTGACAATAATCTTATAATCCTTGGTCAGCTGGCTTCCAATCTGCAAGTCCGCAAGGGAAGTTAGGGTGGTCTCCTTAGATAGGATATAGACCATTGCCGTGGATGTATATTGCGGAGTCAATACAAACCAGCTGAATGCTCCTGCGACGCCTCCTGTGAGAATACCCGCTGCCAAAATAAGAAGCAGCCTTTTTTTCAGCTCCCTTAAAAGCTGGAGCAGATCAATTTCCATCTCATCATTATCATTTAACAGCTCTCTGTTTTCCATCATTCTCTTCCCACCTGTTATCCTATCATCCTTTTATTGTCTATCAGACAGCGGGGATTTTCGTACGTCATCCGCCTGAACTGTTCACAGCTTATATGTCCCTTCAGCCACTTGAGCGCTCCCGCAATCTCGGGAGGACGGTAATCCATCCGGTGCATATCAGTGCCTAAAAGATGAATCTTCCCCTCTTTCACCTGTCTGCGGCACCAGCGAACCTCCGCATCAAACATTTTGCCCTTCAGGCTGCCATAATTCAGCTGCATACAACAGCCAGCTTCCCGTAATTCCTCCAACCCTCTCTGGCGCAGGCAGCCATAGCGCTCCACATGAGCGAGAATCGGGATATATCCAGATACAACCAGTTTCCGAATTCCCTGAAAAAGCTGACCATAGCCGACTTGAGGGCTGAATTCTACCAGTACATAGCGGCTATACGCCATAGTATATGCCTCTCTTCTATGTAATCGTTCAGTCAGCTCATCGTGGTAAAAGTTCTCCTGACCAGGATACACACAAAAACCCGGATACTTTTCCCGCATTTTCTGCTGCAATTGGTCTGTTAACTCTTCAAGCTTATCCACCGCTCTGCGTCTGGAGCCATGAGGGGTAGCAATTACCGTCATAATTCCCTGCGTCGCTGCCATATCCAGCATCTTGAGCGCCTCATCCATGTCCCTCGCCCCATCGTCAACTCCGGGAAGCACATGGGCATGAATATCAATAATTTCCTTATAAAAACTCATACTCCCTGTTTCACCTCTTTACACCATTTGGCAAATTTCGCCGCTTTTTGAGTATTCATTGCCCATTTACGGTAAATATTATAACACATCTATTCTGACTATTCAATTAAATTACTATAAAGTTATCCAGTCCTATAAATCATAAAAAGGAGATATAGCATGCAGCCTGAT
>CANPMS010000046.1 GCA_947575275.1 uncultured Clostridium sp.
CGGTTATAAATGTAGAAAATCTCGGATTTTGCCAGGACTTTGTCTACAGTCTGAAAAATCCGTCATGGGAGTATCATGACGGATTTTGTATATTCGTTTTTCATAGGGCGTCCTTTTTGAAAGCTCAAAGACTGGTATAAGTGGGAGGAGAAAAAGTCCTTTTCAAGCATGGAAAAGATTCGTGGTGAAAGAAGTGAGCCTGCATCGGCAGTTTTTGTGATCAGGGGAATGGAAGCATTTGCCTTAATGGTTGACAGCAGCGGTTCTGCACGGCGGCAAAAGCCCAGAACGCGGGCATAAGGGACGCCGCCCAGCTCTCTGAGAGTGCGGATGTCTTCTGAGGTAATATTTAAAAGCAGGTGCAGCATAGCCCTGCACACACGGGCGTAAGTATAGTTTCTTGTTTTCAGGTGCTCTGTACGTCCTGTGAAGGATGAAAAATCAAGAGCAGAGTGTATCAGACGTTTTGCCAGCTCCGGGGATATATCAGCGAATCGTGAGAGGTCATCATGATTACGCAGGGCTTCCAAAAGCCGATAGTTTAAAAGTGCAGACAAGTCATTGGGGGAAATTGGGCAGGGCTTCGGCTGTTCCTCAAGGAGGGCCTGAAGCGCCGGGGCAGGCAATTCACTTTTCCAATGGTTTTCACTTCCCTCAAAAATAAGCCGCCGTATGGCGGAGGCAGAGGCGAAATCAGTGTTTTCGTCCCGTATCTGAGGGGGAACTGACAGAGAAGTATCATGATAGCCTTGTCCCCTGCGGCGGATCGTTACAGGAACAATCTTGCTTTCTCTTCGTCTTAAAGCTTTTAAATATTCTATTGCAAGAATATTGTTGGGGGAGGAGAGAACGCCGCTTAAGTCCATGTCACAAAAGCGCAGCGCCTCATCCGTTGATGCCGGGTAGGACAGCCCCTGCCTCAGGCATGACCGGAGTCGGGATTTAAATGTTTCCGGTTCTTCCCATAAAATTTTGGCTGCTTTTTGAAGGGGGGGCAGTTCTCCCAGCTCGCTGCCGAAGCATAGAAAATCCACAACACCCATCTGATCCAAAAGAGACACACCATAGTATGCAAAATTCTCTGCGCTGCTTGTGGCAGAAATTGAAGGAATCTCCAGTACCAGATCGGCTCCGCAGGACAATGCCATACGTGTTCTGGTATATTTGTCAAATATGGCAGGCTCTCCTCGCTGTACAAAGTCGCCGCTCATGGCAATTATAATAAAATCTGCTCCGATGTGTTCTCTCACCTGCTTAAGCTGGTAGAGATGACCATGGTGAAACGGGTTATATTCTGCGATAATTCCTGCGGTTTTCATGGAATAGAATATCCTTTCTGACTCAAAATAGATTATGGTATCTATTATAGACATAATTTCTCGAGCCGTAAAGAGATGCGGATTCTATTGTTTTACAAAAAATGCAAATTATGGGAGACAGAAGACTTGAAAAAAACAGACAAACCACATAAAATAGAAACAGAATCAAAAGCAAAACAGAAAGGATAGAAGAGGAAATAAAGATGAAATTTATTGTAGAAACAAGTGCACGTCATGTACATTTATCTCCGGCTGATTTGGAAACCCTGTTTGGTGCAGGTTACCAGCTGACCTGGAAGAAGGATTTGTCACAGCCTGGACAGTTTGCCTGTGAGGAGAGAGTGACGGTTGTAGGACCCAAGAAGGAATTGAAGAATATCTCGATTCTGGGACCGGTGAGAAATCAGACGCAGGTAGAGCTGTCTCTTACAGATGCCCGTTCTATTGGTATCGCAGCGCCGATTCGTGAGTCCGGTGATGTTGCCGGAAGCGGTGCATGTAAGATCATCGGACCGAAGGGAGAGATTGAAATCAGCGAAGGAGTGATTGTTGCAAAACGCCATATCCATGCGACGGTTGCTGACGCTGAGGCTCTTGGCGTCAAGAATGGCGATGTTGTTTCCGTAAAGATTGACAGTGACGGCAGAAGTGTGATCTTTGGCGATGTGGTAGTGCGTGTAAGCGACTCTTATGCACTTGCCATGCACATTGACACTGACGAGTCAAATGCTGCAGCTTGTCCGATGAATGCAGAGGGTGAGATTGTCAGATAACGCCCTGAAGGTGGGGGTAAAAAGTATAAATTTAAGGAGAAGATAGAAACGATGAAAATTTTAGTTATCAACTGCGGAAGCTCCTCTCTGAAGTACCAGTTAATTAAGATGGAGGATGAGAGTGTAATCGCCAAGGGACTGTGCGAGAGAATCGGGATCGAGGGCTCTAAGCTCATTCATCAGCCTGCCGGTAAAGATAAGGTGGAAATCGAGAAGCCGATGCCGACCCATAAGACCGCGATTGAGATGGTTATGGAAGCGCTTCTGGATCCGTCTTATGGTGTGATTAAGGATACCGGTGAAATTACTGCAATCGGACACCGTGTTCTGCACGCCGGCACGGTATACAGCGAGTCCATCATTGTGAATGATGATGTGAAGAAAGTAATCCGTGAGTGTTTTGATTTGGGTCCCCTGCACAATCCGGCAAATCTGATGGGAATTGAGGCCTGCGAGGCGGCAATGCCCGGCAAGGCAAACGTAGCCGTATGGGATACGGCCTTCGGTATGACGATGCCGGAGAAAGCGTATCTGTACGCGATTCCCTATGAGTATTTTGAAAAGTACAGTATCCGCCGTTATGGCTTCCATGGCACCAGCCATATGTTCGTATCGGGTGAGGCAATCAAATTTGGGGGATTGGATCCCAAGACCGCTAAGGTTATTGTCTGCCATTTAGGCAACGGAGCCAGTGTTTCTGCTTCGATTGGCGGCAAGTGTGTGGATACCAGCATGGGTCTTACTCCGCTTGAGGGGTTGATTATGGGAACGAGAAGCGGTGATATTGACCCGACCGTTGTGCAGTATCTTTGCCATAAGGAGGGTAAGAGCCTTGATGAGGTTCTGGATATTCTTAACAAGAAGTCGGGTGTACTCGGTTTAAGCGGCGGGATTTCCAGTGACTTCCGGGATATTGAAATGGCGAGGGATGAGGGCAACCATTTGGCGAAGGTGGCGCTTGATGCGTTTATTTACCGTGTTGCAAAGTATATCGGCGCTTATACTGCAGCTATGAACGGTGTTGACGCGATCGCATTTACCGCAGGTGTGGGAGAGAATGATAAAGTGGGCCGGAAGACAATCTGCAGCTACCTGGGTTATCTTGGTGTGAAGATTGACGATGCGGCCAATGATGTGAGAGGAAAGAATGCAGTTATTTCTGCGTCAGACTCCAAGGTGAAGGTTATGCTTATTCCTACGAATGAGGAGCTGGCAATCGCGAGACAGACAAAAAGAATGATAGAGGCGTAAGAAATTACCATAGTTTTGAAAAGAATTGGTTGACAAAATCTATGCACCTATGTATAATGTCATAGGTGCATATTAGGAGATTAATATGCTTATTAACTTAACAGAGCTGTTTACCAGAGACGGAAAAGAGAAGGATTATCTCTGTGCTGTCGATATGGAGAGACTTCATACAGGCAGTGCTGTGTTTGAGCTGGTGTCTAAGGAGCCGGTAGCGCTTCATATACGTAACCTTGGCGGCAGAAAGCTTCTGATGGAGGGAGATGCTTCCGTTACGCTTCAGATACCCTGTGACAGATGCCTGGAGCCTGTGGGTTGTCCGATTCATCTTCACATTGGTGAAGAACTGGATTTAAGCAGAACGGAAGAGGAACGCGCAGAGGATCTGAACGAACAGCCCTATGTAAGCGGTTATAATCTGGATGTAGACCGATTACTCAGTAATGAACTGTTACTGAATCTACCCACGAAGGTATTATGCAGGGAAGAGTGCAAAGGAATTTGCAATCGATGTGGTGCGAACCTCAATCACACGAAGTGCTCCTGTGAGACAAGTTCGCCTGACCCAAGAATGTCAGTAGTCCAGGATTTATTTCAAAAGTTTAAGGAGGTGTAAACCATGTCTATCTGCCCAAAGAATAAATCTTCCAAAGCAAGACGCGATAAGCGTCGTGCAAACTGGAAAATGAGCGCGGTGAACTTAGTAAAGTGCAACAAGTGCGGCGCTCTGATGATGCCTCACAGAGTGTGCAAGGCTTGTGGTTCTTACAATAAGAAAGAAATTGTAAGCGTTGAAAACTAATTGCGGATTGCAACGATTAGAGGCGTAAAACCTAGTAAAATCAAGGTCTTTGGATATGTTCTCCGAAGGTCTTGATTTTATTTTTTGGCTCTAAATTTTGGTTTTCCGAAAGTTTTCCGAAAAAATGATACAAAAATGTGGCCTTCGATGAGCAAAAAAATGGGTGCAGCATTCATTATAAGTATGTTTTTTTGCAAAATAAGGAGGAATTGAAAATTTAATAATTTCGTAAGAAATGACCTTACACATAGAAAATCATCTCAGATCATGTATCCGAGATGATTTTTTTGTATTGCTAAAATATACAATATGGAAAACCAATATTAGCCGAATAGCCTCCATAATTCTGAGAGAAAATAAAATACTAAGAAAACGAGGAAAAAAATGTTTCAGACAAAGAGCCAAAATGCATTAAAGAAAATGACTCCACTCTTAAAACAAATTGAGAAATACGGAGAGAAAATTCAAGAATTCACAGATGATGAGCTGCGTGCTCAGACAGAGGAGTTTAAAAAGCGTCTGGTAAATGGCGAGAGACTAGAATCTATTTTACCGGAAGCTTTTGCAACTGTCAGAGAAGCATCTTGGCGTGTATTAAAGATGAGACAATTTCCAGTCCAGTTAATGGGCGGCATTGCACTGCATTACGGGAAAGTGGCAGAAATGAAAACTGGGGATGGTTGTATTATAGTGTCAAGTCAAGCAAAGACCGCATAAATCAAGGGTTTTTGGCTGATTTAGTCCTACAATAAAATGCCTTCGGGTGAGGTATTTACAGGTGGGACGGCGCCGTTTTCAACTGAAAATATGACCGCTTCGCACTAATATAACACGAGGGGCGGTGAAGCCTTAAAGGCAAAACGTACAGGCGGAGCTATGCCTGTGCGGTACAACTGAACATGGAATTAAGGTAGGACTTAATCGGTGAGTGAGAAGTGTGTGCTGATGATAGTCCTATTTTTTATGCCTTCTCAGGAACCGGTTGAGCATCTGCCGGAGTCAATCAGAGTAAAGGAGTAAAAATTTATGGCAAGAGCGAAAAAGGAATACCGGGAACTGACGGTCAGCGAAGCGGCCAATTATGGAAGGAAGACGGCACCGATGCTTCGGATTCAGGGACAATGGTTCCAGGAACTGGGATTCAATATCGGGGATCCGGTTCTGGTCAGGTGCGAGGAAGGGAAGCTGATTATCATGGCAGATACCGCTATGGCAGAGCTGAAGAAGGCTGAGAAGGCTTTCATGGAAGAAGAGACCAGAAAGCTGCAGGAGCGTTTCCAGAAGGAAAAGAAGGCGCTGAGGGCGAAGTTCGTTGCGGAAAGACAGGCGGGCTACTGCATGGTGGCGGAAGCCGGATCGGAGGCGTGACGATATGGGAAAGATTATTATGATCGGAGAGATGAAGGGCGGCGTTGGAAAGTCTGTGACCGCGTTCAATCTGACCTATTCTCTGCATAAACGCGGTAAGAAGGTACTGACTGTGGATCTTGATCCGCAGTCAAACCTGACCACCTGCTTCGGCGCGGGAGATGTGGAAGTGTCGATCGGTGATCTGATGATGAATGTGATTGAGGAAGAAGAGCTTCCAGAGCGTGAGGAATATATCTGGAAGAGGAATGGCGTGGACTTTATCCCTTCATCCATAGGGCTTTCTGCAGTGGAAGCGAAGCTGAGACTGGAAATGGGAACGGAGAAGATGCTGGCAGCAATCCTGGAGCCGCTGAGAGATGAATATGATTTTATTCTCATTGATACCAGTCCATCCCTGGGTGCGCTGAATATCAACGCTATGGCGGCAGCGGATGAAGTGATCGTGATGGTGAATCCGCAGCTTCTGGCGATGATGGGCTTACAGGACTTCCAGAGGACAGTGAAGAAGATCAAGAGCCGTATCAATGAAAAATTGGATGTGGCGGGGATCCTGCTCACGATGTGCGATGCCAGGACGATCCTGTGCAAGACGATCACGGAGCAGGTGACGGAGACATTCCAGGGACAGATCAGGATCTTCAAGAGCAAGATCCCGCATACCGTTAAGGTAGGCGAGAGTGTTTATTAGAGTGAGCCTCTAATCGAGTACGCGCCGGAGTGTAACGCCTGCAAGGCTTATGAGAGACTGGCGGGGGAGGTGATCGCGTATGAAGGCTAACGGCCCTAAAAGGAAGATATTTGATGCCGTGGATATGATGACCATGGATGAGCCGCAGGCGGGGACTGGGAACGGTCTCCAGAACCTGCCGGTGGATAAGATCGAGCCGTTTCATGATCATCCTTTCCATCTGTATGAGGGAGAGCGTCTGGATGATATGGTGGATAGCATCCGGGAACATGGTGTGCTGAATCCGGTGATCGTCTGGAAGAAAGGCGGCGGTTATGAAATGCTATCTGGTCACAACAGGCAGAATGCGGCGAAGATCGCAGGGCTGACGGAGATACCAGCCATTGTGAAAGATGGCCTGTCTGATGAAGAGGCATATGTCTATGTGATTGAAACTAATGTGATGCAGCGATCCTTTACAGATTTGGCTCCAAGTGAAAAGGCGGCGGTATTATCTGTAAGGTATGAGAAGGTCATCAGCCAGGGCAGACGGAACGATATCCTGAAGGAAATTGAAGAGATTGGAACTTATGGACATGATGTCCACAGGTTGAAGAGCCGGGACACTATCGGGGAAGAATATGGGATGACCGGGAGGAATATTGCCAGGTATATGCGGGTTCAGAAGCTGGAGGAGCCTTTGAAGGGGCGGCTGGACGATGGGACGCTGCCTTTGGTGGCGGCGGTGGACTTGTCTTATCTGTCGGAGAAGGAGCAGGAAGTGGTGTCCGGGCTGGAGGATACGGGGAAGATTAAGCTGGATGCGAAGACGGCGAAGTTGTGTGAGGGGTATGGCGGGGAATGTGACGGAAGAGGCTGTGCTGGGGGCGCTGGACGGCGGGAAAGGGGGAGTGGCTGATGTTCCGGGCGGAAGAGATCGGGAGGCTGGATAGGTCTTATTTTAACATTATTCTGGCGGAGGAATATGATGTGACGATTCAGTCGAAGAATACGGGGCATATCTGGTATATCCATAATCCGGAGTATCTGGGGGAAGGGGAGTGCATTATTTTCCATAAGCACAGGGCTTCCCAGCCGTATCATCAGTATGGGAGGGCCAGGAGTCTGGGGCAGGCGGTACGGAGCATTATGGGGCATGATGTGTTTCAGATGAATGGGAGGAAGCGAATTTAGAAGTTTTATGCTGATGAAGCAAGGAGCCGGTTAGGAATGTTGATTCCCAATCGGCTCTTTTGGATAGTAAAATGAGAAATAGTGTGGTAAAATATAGTAAATTGCTTTGGTACAAAGGAGAATGAATTATGGAAATAAGTTTAAAGGAGTCAGATTTCTTAGGATCATTCGATTTGCTGTGGTCAAAGGATTTGGACAAGTATAAAAAGAATAAATTGAACCTTTTTGTATTAAAGATTAATTCTAATGAGTTTGATTATGATTTGTTGATAGAAATGCTGCTTGATCCAGTCATTGATTACTCGATATCAAGGCAGGTAAAAGAGAAATATAGAAACAGACCAGCAACTCTTTCTAAAAAAGCAAGAGAAAAATTTGTTGAGTATACAAGAAATAATGGAGAATTGGGAGAGTTGCTTTTATTTTGCTTTTTAGAAACACATTTAGGAGCTCCCAAAATACTTACAAAATTGGAACTGAAAACATCAACAAGCCACTATGTAAATGGAGCTGATGGTGTACACTTCCTGAAATTATCTGATGGAAATTATCAATTAATATTTGGAGAGTCAAAAACCTACCAAAAAATAGATGCTGCTATAAGAGATGCGTTCATGTCTATAAATAATTTTAAAAATGGTATAAACGATAAAGGAAATGCGAAGAGTGGAATAGGTTATGAAAAAAGTTTGATTAGTGATAACTTATTTAAGGAATCTTTTTCAGATGAAGAAAGAGAGTTCTTAGAAAGTTTAATTTATCCTACCAAGAACAGAAATTTTGATGTCGATGATGCCTTTGGTATTTTTATTGGCTTCCAAATAGATATAAGTGATGAGGAAAAGGAAATGCCAACATCAGATTTTAGGAAATTAATAAAATCGAGAGTAGATATTGAGGTTAGTAAGTATCTTGTGAGTATACAACAGAAAATTATTGATAATAAGCTACAAGGTCATAATTTCTACATATATGTTTTGCCATTTACTGACATAAATTCAAAGAGACAGAGGATAATGGAGGCCATTACACGATGAAATGGTTGGAGGCTATGGTTCGCCGGGCATTGAACGATCCGTATTTGGATGAACTAACACGAAAACTGGAATATAAGTATGCACATATATTCTTATACCAAAAAGATGATATTTTATTGACTGAAAAAGAATTTGATGATGTATTACGATTTGCAGATATTTTATCGAGAAGTGATAAAGCAGACGGAAGAAATAAAGCATATAAAATTGTTAGTTTATTATATGATGTATATAAAGACAATATGCAGTTTCAGTATTATGCCAATTCAATTTTAACGAAATTAGGAAATTTCGCGTCTTTAAGTATTGCGGTTGGAAATTCGGAAATAGTAGACACGATTGAGACAGCATTGGAAAAGCAAATAAAAAAGACTTATCAAAAAGTGCCTTTCAATGATTTGGTATTTACAGATTCGCAGTACAAGCTTTTTGAAGCGATGAAAGATAGTAATCATTATAGTTTTTCGGGGCCAACTTCTTTTGGTAAATCTTTTATAATGGATGCTTTTATTCAATATATTATTACTGAAAGACATGGAATAGATAATATTGTGATTTTAGTACCTACGAGAGCCCTTATCAATCAGGTCACAGCTCGATTAAAGAAAACAATCACAAATAAAAATTATAAGGTGTTGGCACATCCGGTAGTTCCTATGATTTATAGAAATAGGATGTTAAAATATGTATTTGTTTTTACTCCAGAGCGATTAATTTCATATTTAGGTGAAAAGGAAAATCCTGTAATCAATTATATGTTTGTCGATGAGGCACATAAAATAATTGCTGAAAAAGATTCAAGATCACCTTTGTATTACCATGCCATTCTTTTGGCGGAGAGAAAAAGTATTAAATTGTATTTTGCATCGCCTAATATTCCGAATGCACATGTCTTTTTACAATTATTTGAAAAGAGTATAGATGAACAAATGATTATTAAGGAATCTCCTGTTGCTCAAAACAGATTTTTTATAGACTATGTTGAGGGAAAAGGCAGGATGTTTACGGAGACAGGAGAAGACATTATTTTTCAAGATTTGGGGAAGAAAGAACAAGACTATGTAGGGAAACTTCTTCGGAAATTGGGGAAAAACTGTAAAAATATTGTATATTGCAATACAGTAGCGGATACGATTGATTTTGCTTTGAAGTTTTCTAAGGGTTTGCCTGAACAAAATGATGCAAGGATTGATTCACTTATTGAATTGATAAAATCATATATACATAAAGATTATTTTTTAATTGATTGTTTAAAAAAAGGAGTCGCATTCCATTTTGGAAGATTACCACAACGTATACGGGAAAGAATCGAAAGATTATTTGAAGAAAAAGTAATTGACTATATGTTTTGTACATCTACACTTTTAGAGGGTGTGAATCTTCCTGCAAAGAATATTTTTATTTTTAGTAATGCTATCGGAAATTCTAAATTTTCGGATGTTGATTTTTGGAATTTGGCAGGCAGAGCCGGTAGATTGAGTAAAGAATTGAGTGGAAATATTATTTGTGTGCGAATAGAAGATAAAAAGAATAGATGGGATAATCCAAACAAAGATTTAGAAGTTGTAAGGAATAAGAAGATAGAGGCTGTTAAACCTTTGGTGATTAATGGACAGAAAAATTTTTATACAAATTTAGATTATTCTTTGAGAGATAAAGATTTTACCAGAGCTAATTACAGTCAAACAGAAAAAGAAGTGTGGGATCATTATGCTAATATCGTTTTCTCTCATCAAGCATCAAAAACAGATTCCATTTTAATGAGTAATTTTTTAAGAAAAAATGCAGATGGGAAAAAATTATTAGAGCGAATGGAAAAAGAGAATCACATTCCATTATATATTTTAGAGCAGTGTTCAAATATAAAAGTTATATATCAAAATAAGGTATGGGAAAAAATAAAAGAATCAGAAAGCGCATTTCCAAATGAAATCACAACTCAAACTTGTCTGGAAGTATTGGAAAAGATGTATGATTATTATAATTGGGGTGAAGAAGAATCTAAGGGAAGAAACCCGATGGTTAAACAAAGAACAAGGTTACAATATTTTGCGGTTTTAATGTATTCATGGATGAGGTCTACACCACTAAATATGATGATTATTTATATTATTAATTATTACAAAAGGAAAGGCGAAATCTGGGATAGGAATGAGATGGTAATGTTTAATCCTAATGATCGAAATCAAATTAATCTTATAATAAATAATTTGATTTCAGATATTGATAATGTTCTCAGGTTTAAAATCAAAAATTATTTTTTGAATTATTATTTGATTGTTTCTGAAAAAGTAGGTAAACAAAATGCAGGTGCAAATTGGGCAGAATATGTGGAATATGGAACAACTGACGATATAATCATAGAACTGCAAAATATTGGACTTCCACGCCATTTGTCAATGATGTTAAAAGATGATTATATAGATTTTTTAACGTTTGAGGATGGTATGCTGGTTGATTTGAATGCAAGGGAATTAATTGAAAATATTGATTGTAAAAAATACAAAAACGAAATAGCAGAGTTGAAAGAAATGATTTTGTAATAGAGTTGTAAAAGGAGTTCTTAAATGGGTGAAATACATTGAAAGATATGAAAATTTATAAAAGGAATCTGAAAAGTATAGGGAGTGGGATATGAAGCCGGATGAGATATTGAAGTATTGTCTGGAAAATCTGGAGGGCAGCGTCCTTGTGGAGAGCTGGGGAGAAAAGGGGATTTTTTATAATCCCGGACATGTGCTGAAAAGGGGCGTGTACATATTGACGGTCAAGGAGAAGGACGGGGATAATGATAAAGGCTCAAGGCTTAACAGGCCGGGAGTTTACCGGGTGAACCTGGGTGTCCGTAAGGATACATTTGTGAAACTGTTTGGGGCTGTGCCAAAACGTCCGGGGGCAGGCGGGGTTGTGGAAATGGATTATGATTTTTCTGCGGCTGACTGTTTTTTACCGCATCCGGTCTATGCGTGGATGGGGTGGATGTGTGTGCTGAACCCGTCGGAAGAGACTTTTGAAGATTTAAAGCCATACATCCGGGAAGCCTATGAATACGCAAAAGAGAAATTCGCCAAAGGAAAATGAAATGTGAGGGGAAACAAAAAGGAGGAGTTGGGATGAATACTTATCAGGTGATAGACGAGAAAAATTGGGAGAGGGCCATGCACTGTATGGTTTTCAGGGGGAGTGTGGAACCTGCTTTCTGTGTGACATTTGAGGCGGATATCACGAATTTCCGGCGGAAGGTGAAGGCGCAAAATCTTTCTTTTACGCTTGCGTTTGTGTATGCGGTATGTAAATGCGCGGATGAGATTGAAGCGTTCCGGTATCGTTTTCTGGATGGGAAGGTGGTTCTTTTTGAGCATATTGATACTGCCTTTACTTATCTGAATCAGGATACGGGGCTGTTCAAAGTGGTCAATGTGCCGCTTCGGGGTAGTATTCAGGAATATGTGGAGATGGCGGGAAGGATTGCAAGGGAGCAGAAGGAATATTTTACTGGTCCCCTTGGAAATGATGTGTTCCAGTGTTCGCCTATGCCCTGGATTACCTATACGCATATTTCACATACCAATTCTGGGAAAAAGGATAATGCGACGCCTTTGTTTGACTGGGGGAAGTATTATGAGAAGGACGGTAAGATTGTCATGCCCGTATCTGTCCAGGCTCATCATT
>CANPMS010000047.1 GCA_947575275.1 uncultured Clostridium sp.
AAATCAGATATCTATTAAAGCGTCTTTTGACACCCTAATCCTATAAAGTAAAAAAACCTCATCCTTTTTATGAAAGGACGAGGTATCTCTCGTGTTACCACCTTATTTTACAGACAGCTCACGCCGCAGCCTACTTTTTCCTTCCCGTCAGAACCTGCAGGTTTCTGTATGTCAATCAGGCGTTTCAAAATAGTTCCGCCCTTTCTTACGGCACATTATATCTCACCTAGAAACAAACTGTCAAGCCGTTTTCTTTCTATATCAGACGCGCCGCACACAATGGTTGAGCGGACCGTTTCCTTTCCCCAGCTTAAGTCCCGCTTTCAGTCCCGCAGAAAGATATGCCTTTGCTCTCTGTACGCTCTCCTCTATGGTTCTTCCCTCTGCCATCCCACAGGCAGCGGCGCTGGACAAGGTGCAGCCAGTCCCATGGGTATTATTTGTAGGAACACGCTTTTCACGGAACCAGACCATTGTCTGCCCATCACACATCACATCATCTGCATCGCCTGCCTGATGTCCGCCCTTGACCAGCACAGCGCTTTTATATTTTTTTGCAATCCGGCGTGCTGCCTGCTCCATCTCTGCCTCTGTTTGTATCTTAATGCCACTCAGAATTTCCGCTTCAGGAATATTTGGCGTTATAAGTGCAGCAAGCGGCAAAATCCGTTCTGTCAGCACATTCACTGCGTCCTCCCTCAAAAGGCGGTGCCCGCTGGTGGATACCATCACCGGATCCAGCACAATGTTTTTCACTTGGTACTCGGAGAGCTTTTCTGCTATCACTGAAGCTGTCTCACCACAAGATACCATTCCGATTTTCACTGCATCCGGCACAATGTCGGTAAACACACAATCCATTTGCTTTGCCACAAATTCCCGCGGCACGTCTAAAATACCGTAAACGCCCGTGGTGTTCTGTGCCGTCAGTGCCACAATGACACTCATGCCATATACCCCCAACGCTGTCATAGTTTTTAAATCGGCCTGTATTCCTGCGCCGCCGCTGCAGTCCGACCCGGCGATTGTCAAAACCTTCCTCATATTCATATCTCCACCTCTCTCCTGCCCAGACAGTCTGCAGCCCTGAGAAGCTCCTTGACTGCCCCTCCAATATCCCTTTCACCAAAGATTCCCGAAACCACTGCAAATCCCGCAATGCCTGTTCCTGCAAGCTGTGCCCCATTTCCTCTGTTGATTCCTCCGATTGCCACCACCGGAATTTCCACTGCCTCAGTGATTTTTCTCAACATGCCCATGTCCATTGGTATTACATCTGTTTTGGTTGTTGAGCCAAACACTGCCCCTGAGCCAAGATAATCTGCCCCTGCCGCCTGTGCACGTTTCGCCTGCTCAACGGTTTTTGCAGTCACCCCAAGAATTTTTCCCAATCCCAACCTCTCCCGTACCGCCGCTGCGTCCAAATCTGTCTGTCCCACATGGACACCTGCTGCACCGCTCTCCAGGGCTATATCCACATTATCATTGATAATCAGCGGCACTCCGTACTGGTCGGTCAGCTCCTTCACCTTGACTGCCTCCTCAAGAAACATGTCCTGATCCATATGCTTCTCCCGAAGCTGCACCATCGTCACACCCGCCAAAAGCGCTTCCTCTATCTGCTCCAGAAGTGTTCTCTTACCCGTCCACGCGCGGTCTGTCACCGCATACACCCGTAAATCAAGCTTCAATGTCTGCCAGCCTCCTTATCTGCCTGTCCGTCAGCCTGCTCATCGCATCCATAAAACAGATTCGGAAGCTCCCCGTACCGCCGCCGGTTCTTTCTGTCTGCTCATGCGCCAGCTCGCCGCAGATTCCCATTGCCGCCACAGCCCAAACTACCTTTTCAAAACGGTTCATACCGTTTTCTAAGGTCTGGAACGCGGCAAGGATTCCATCCAGCATACAGCCTGTACCGGTAATCTGTGCCATCATCGGATGCCCGTTTTTTACTTCACAGACCTTCTCTTGATCCACAATCAAATCTCTGCTGCCTGTCATAACAATCACCGCATTTTTTGCCGCGCTGTATGCCTTTATCGCCTCAATCAGATCATCCCGGTTCCTCTGCGCTCCTCCCACAAGCGCACAGATTTCCGAGGCATTTCCGCGTATTACTGTGCATGGAACCTTCTCCAGAATCTGCTGGGCCGTCTGAAGTCGAAAACACATTCCACCTGCCCCCACCGGATCCAGCACAATCGGGTGTCCAAGCCTTGCAGCCTCCTTTCCTGCATCTATCATCACCGGCACGGTCTGCTCCTTAAGAGTTCCCAGATTGATTACCATGCCGCGGCTGACCGCTGCCGCTTCCTTTACCTCACGGAGCCCATCTGCCATCATCGGGCACGCTCCCACCGCCAGCAGAAGATTTGCCATCTCCCCCGCAGTCACATAATTGGTGATACAGTGAATCACAGGACGGCTTTTTCGCACCATTTCCAAAATGCCTGCTTTCTCGTGCTCTGCTGCACTTCTCATCACTCTGCCCCCTCCAACATACCTCTCAGATATTCCATCACGCCCGATTTATAGATACCGCCAATCAGAACAACAGCCATCAGCGTGCCGCAGCCAGTGCTCATAAGAAAGGGCAGAACATAGGCAAACAGGGCTGCCTCCTTCCCCATAAGGAGTGTTGCAACTGGATAACATAAAATCCCTCCGATGATTCCGGTTCCGAGAATCTCTCCCGCATACGCTCCTGCCAGCTTTCCCGTGCGCTGATACATCAAACCGCAAAGATATGCTCCTGCCATGCTTCCCGGAAATGCAAGCAGACTTCCTGTCCCCAGAAGATTGCGGATGAACGAGGTACAAAATGCCATGCACACGCCGTAAATCGGTCCCAGAAATACTCCGGCAATTACATTACACAGATGCTGTATGGGAAAACACTTTGACGCTCCAATGGGTATGGAAAAGCCGGAAAGCGATACTGCCAACGCAGCCAGCATACCACTCATTATAATTTTCTTTGTGTTAAGCTTCATCTTAGAACCCCTCCTTTTCTGCAGATTTTGCTTTATAGGGCGCAGTCTCCTATCAAAGAACAAAGAGTCCGGCTTTCCGGACTCTCGCGCCGGAGCGCGGTTGCCGCAGCAACCATTTTCCCTGAGCGCGAAGTGCGCATCCCCCGGAGGGTTTTGCTTTATAGGACGCAATTTCCTATAAAGCAAAAAGCGTTCCGTGCAAGGTTTTACGCTCACACGAAACGCTGATGGCTTCCATTCCAATCCGGCGGGCACACACGCGCCGCCCGATCTGTCAACGGCTGCACTGCGATAGTTCCCGCATAAATCCCTACGTTGGCATTACCCAAATCAGGTTATAAAGGTCGAAGTTTAATCACTTCCTCTCAGCCTGCTCCACAAGCTCCCTTATCTGCATTCATTCAATTTAATTAATGTGGATATTTTAACACCAAAATGAAAATTTGTCCAGAATTTTTACTTGTCTCTGAACAGTATCTGCTCTGCCAGCGCCGCTGCGTCCCGCACACAGTCCGCGCAGGAGCGAAGCATTCTTCCCGTCTCCACCCCTTTCAGCTCCTTGCAAATCAGCGAACCGTTCTGCTCCTCAAACTGCTGGGCAATCTCCCCGGACAGTTTGTATGTATGTGCTTTGCTGTCCGGTCTCTCTAAATTTCCACTGCTCCTCATCAGACCTGCCAGCACACACGCGCCTGTGACTGCTCCGCAGGTGCCTTCCATATTTCCCATCCCCAGGCCAAACGCCTCAGTCAGCTTAAACATGGTCTCCTCATCCAGACCAACCATATCACAGTAAGTACATGCCACTGCCTGCGCACAATTATAACCCTTGCTCCGCTTCTCTATGGTCTTTTCAACTCTTGTCTCCATCATCTTTGTCTCCTTTTCTTGTTTAGTATACTTCGTTTTCTGTTGTTTGCCAACCGGATTTTTCTTTATCCCCATCAATATCGTTCTATTCGGCGTAAATTAAATTTGCAATTTGCTTCAAGCCATATTATAATGAAAAACAATTAGTTTCACGAAAACGTAAATTGCAATTATTTATGACAAACGAGGAGAACCCAATTATGGCATTTGAATTTATTAACAAGCTGCCCACACCGGCAGAAATTAAAGAACAATTCCCGCTGCCCCCCCAGTGTGTTACCACAAAAGAGCAGCGCGATGAAGAGGTAAGAAAAGCAATCAGCGGCCAAACTGATAAATTCCTTGTTATTATCGGACCCTGCTCTGCTGATAATGAGGACTCTGTTCTGGACTATACCAGCCGCCTGATAAAGCTCCAGGAGAATACCAGGGACAAGCTGATTATTATTCCCCGCGTCTACACCAATAAACCCCGCACCACCGGAGAAGGCTATAAGGGTATGCTCCACCAGCCGGATCCGGAAAAACTGCCCAGTATGGCTGAGGGGCTTCATGCTATCCGCCATCTTCATATGCGTGTTTTGATGGAAACCGGTCTTTCCACCGCTGATGAAATGCTTTACCCGGACAACGTAAGCTACCTGGACGACATCATGTCCTATATTGCCGTGGGCGCCCGTTCCGTGGAGAATCAGCAGCACCGGCTGGTGTCCAGCGGCTGTCAGGTTCCGGTAGGTATGAAGAATCCCACCAGCGGAGATTTAAGTGTAATGCTGAACTCCGTCAAGGCAGCCCAATGCGGCCATGAGTTTATCATGCGGGACTGGGAGGTGCACACCGACGGCAACCCGTGGACGCACACCATTCTTCGCGGTGCAGTCAATAAACATGGGCAGTGCCTGCCCAACTACCACTACGAAGATTTGATGCTGCTCCACAAACTGTATACGGAGCGGAAGCTGGAAAATCCGGCATGTATTGTGGATGCCAACCACTCCAACTCCAACAAACAGTATTTGGAACAAATCCGTATTGTCAAGGAAGTGCTGCACAGCCGCAGACACTCTAATGCGCTTAAAAGCTTCGTAAAAGGCGTAATGATTGAAAGCTATATCGAGCCAGGCAGCCAAAAAATCGGTGAGCACTGCTACGGCAAGTCCATCACTGACCCGTGTCTGGGATGGGCAGACTCTGAGAGGCTTGTGTACGAAATTGCAGAAGGGGTATAAGGAATCAAGAGTACGGTACAAAATCATGCGCCGTACTCTCTTTTATTTGCCCTGCTTTACGCCAGATATTTTTTCAATGTCTCCCTCACGGCGCCCACACCGGCAATCTCCTCTAAGAACATCGTCTCAATTTTATCACCAATGCCTGCTTCATATAAATCGATTCCGAACACGTTGGCATTGGACAAAATTCCCTTTAGCTGACCGCTATATGTCTCCGGTCTTCCGACTTCAATGCCCTCTAACGCCTTTGTAAGCTCCGGAATCATCGGATCTGCAGACAGCTCAAACTTTGCTCCGTCATCCTGCACCCCCAGCAAATACCTGCACCAGCCTGCAAGAGCCAGAGGAATCGCCGTCAGCCTCTTTGCATCCCCGTACTTCGCCACATATGACTTAATTGTCTCACCATAACGGATTCCCACCTTCTGAGAAGTGTCAGTTGCAATTCTCTGCGGCGTATCCGGCATAAACGGATTGGGAAAGCGCACATGGATAACCTCATCCACAAAATCCTTCGGTGACAGGATACCCGGATCAGTTACCACGGGCATGCCCTCTATCAGACCAATCTGATGAACCAGCTTCTTTAATTCCGTATCCTTCATCTCATTGGCAATCAAATCGTAGCCCAGCACGCAGCCATATACAGCAAGGGCAGTATGAAGAGGATTCAGACATGTGGTAACTTTCATACGCTCCACCTTGTTTACAGTATCACGGTCGGTCATATAGATACCCGCTTTTTCCAGTGCAGGGCGTCCATTGGGGAATTTGTCCTCAATCACCAGATACTGGGGTCCCTCTGCATTAACAAAGGGAGCAATATAAGTGCGTTTGGAAGTGATAACCGGATCCATGTCTTCCACGCCCGCTTTTTTCAGCTCTGCGCATACAGAATCTGCCGGTCTGGGGGTAATCTTATCAATCATACTCCATGGAAATGCCACCTGTGCTTCATTCGTTAAATAAGCTGTAAATCCTGTGTCCACGAATCCTTTTTTCTCCCACTCTTTCGCCATAGTGACAATACCCTGCTGAAGTTTCTCACCGTTATGGGAACAGTTATCCATGGAAACTACGGACAGTGGGTATTTTCCTGCCTTGTAGCGCTCAAATAACAGGGAACAGGCAACTGACATGGCGGAGCCTGCCTTGTCCGGTCCATTATCAATATCTGCCTGAACAAAGGGGAAAAACTCTCCCTCTGCCCCCCTCAGCGCATATCCCTTCTCTGTAATGGTGAAGGAAGCCATCTGCAGTCCGGGATCTGCAAAAATTTCTTTCAGCCGTTTCCACTCACTTTCCACGTTAGACTGAGCCTTGATTGCCTCAGTCAAAGAACCAAGCACCGCCTGATCCGTGGAGCCGTCTGCCTTCAGGGTTACTGCCAGCACAAGATTGTCATAAGGCTTATAGATTTTATCCACCACATCAAAATCAAAGGTTTCAACGCAGGTAATACCCTTTGCCAGTTCTCCCTCGGAGATTAGCTTATCCGCTATCCACCCGATAAAAATACGAAAAATATTTCCTGCGCCAAAATGTACCCATACCGGAGCCTTTTTCGTCTCCGCTGCCAATTGCTCAACGTCATATGTCGGAAGCTTGATTCCTGCCGCCTCCCAGGCTGCCTTCTCCTTAATTCCCGCTAATGTCAGTTTCATAACAATACGCTTCCCTTTCTTTATTATTTTGATGTCTTTTCAATGGCTTCCCAAAGACCGTTTAAATAAACGGCGCCAAGCGCACGGTCATACAGACCATAGCCTGGTCTTCCGACCTCACCCCAAATCATTCTTCCATGATCCGGGCGGACATACACATCATGTGGACAGGTATCATACACTGCTTTCACGATTTCAAACAAATCCAGATCACCTGCTGAGGATAGATGCGCCGCTTCGCGGAAGCATCGGTTTCCCAGGTGCTTCACATTGCGTATGTGCAGGCATGCAATACGGTTTTTCTTGCCAAAATGACGAATAATCGCCGGTATATCATTATCCAGATTGGAGCCGAGGGAACCTGTGCACAGGCACAACGCATTAGCTTCTGAATCATGCAGCGATACAATTTTATCAAAGTCCTCCTTACTGTGGGAGATACGCGGCAATCCGAAAATCGGCCACGCCGGATCATCCGGGTGCACCGCCATCTTAATTCCCACTTCCTCACACACCGGAATCACAGCATCCAGAAAATATTTGTAGTTCTCACGGAGCATATCCGGTGTGATGCTCTCATACTGCTTCAAGGTTTTCTCAAGCTCCGCCAGACGTTCCGGCTCCCAGCCGGGAAGGGTAAAACCATTACAGTTCTCGATGGTGTTTCGCACAATATCGATTGGAGTCATATCCCCCAATTCCTTCTCATCAAAGTACAGGCTGTTGGAACCGTCCTCATCAATGACCCTGGCCAGGTCTGTGCGCAGCCAGTCAAACACCGGCATAAAATTGTATACGATAACCTTAATGCCATACTTCGCAAGATTGCGTATAGTAGTAGTATAATTGGAAATATACTTGTCGCGGGTGGGAAGCCCCATTTTAATGTCCTCATGAACATTTACACTCTCAATTACCTCACACTCAAGCCCTGCCGCGTGAACCTCATCCACATAATTTTTAATCTCATCCTCATTCCAAACCTCTCCGGCTGCCTTGTAATCTAAAACTCCCATAAGCCCGCTCATACCAGGAATCTGTTTGATCTGCTTCAGTGTGATTGAGTCGCTGTCAGAGCCATACCAGCGAAATGTCATTTTCATGTTGCCTGTCCTCCTTATTTATTGATCATCTTTCTCTTTCTTTAAGTTTACCAATTTTCACGCCGGACAAACTCCCATTCTTATCTTTGTTTTTGTATATATTGACTATTTATGGGTAATGTTCAAATTCGGATATTGCTGGTTTAATAGAAGCAGAGGTGAATATAATGATAATTTACGACCGACTCTGGGAAACAATGAAACGAAAAGGTATTTCCCAATACCGCTTAATCAAATACTTTCGTTTCAGTTCCGGTCAGCTTGGCAGGCTGAGAAAAAACCGCTGTGTGTCTACACACACAATCGACATTCTATGCGCTATTTTAGATTGCAAAGTGGAAGACATCATGGAATTTCGACACGACCCAGCCATTGAGCTGGAAATCAAAAATATGATTGCACAAAACAACAGCGAAACAATTGCAAGTCTCTATTCCGACCAAAATGCAGAAAACAAGGCGGATACTGGCTAATCTTTATGGCGGCACTTTCCGTGTTAAAACAATACACTCCCCTGCGGCTTTAGCTATGGGGAGTGCCAAGCTGTGCAAGAATGTACCATATCAATATGGTCACAAAGGATACTGACTGTGCAATCATTATTCTCATAACCATAAACTCATCTGTACCTGTGCTTGACACAACGTGAAGCATATTGACTATCGTATTATTGATAAAGTGATAGCCCATTGCCATATACAAATTGCTGGTTAATTTGGTCATTAATGCAAATTCAAAGCCTACCAGACCGGATGTAACAGCCAGCAGGACTGCATTTGCCATCAAGCCATTAAAACTCATTGTCCCGTCATAATAACTTCTGGCAGGAGCTATAATATGCCACAGCCCAAAGAAACAGGAGCCAATAACAGCAGCCAGAATAAAGGAATACTTCTTTTCAAGTATCTTTTGGAATAATCCTCTGAAAATACCTTCTTCCATGATTACATTGATGATATTTCCAACGATACAGATAACAAAGAAAAGAAAACCTGTTTGATTACCAATAGCGCCATTAACAGAATAAGCGCTTACATACAGGTCAAGGGCTTTAAATCTATCCTGCATTATGGTAATTATGATTTCCACTAAATATGCAGGCAGAAATACCAATAGACCAAAGGCTAACCCTCCCATCAGGCTATACAGCGCTCTATTTTTTGTAAATCCCATCTCCGCAGGTTTGAAATCATAATGTCTTACTGCAATAATAAGAATTACAATACCAATCAGTTTATGTACAAAAGCTTCACCCCAAAAGGTTTCGTCTGTACGCAATACAAAATATTCGATAAGCCGAAAAACAAAACATAAGCAATAAATAATTATTACGGCAGATAGTATTGGTTCTTTTTTGTTTGACATACTAATACCTTTCCATTTGTGCATAAATTATGTTTTCGTTATCTTGATTATAACAGGTTCTGAATTTTTTACAAGTTGCTTCGCCATAATAAAAGGCCTCCATGATTTAAATTTTATCATAGAAGACCCTAAACACTTATTACTTCATATTCACAGGCTGTAAGGCAGCTTGCAAAGCCTCATTCGGAGTTTTATCTTCCAGCACGCTCCATATCCTTTTTAACTGGTTAACAAAAGCCTCCACTTCCTCTAATTTATCTGTACCAATCATCTCTGTTACCATATATAAAAGTTCATCAATCGTAGTTTTTGTATGGTCTACAATGGATTTTGCCATCGTATAGCAGAAAACATTTTCAGTATTGGCGATAACTCCTGATGAAGAAAAACAATATTTATAACATTTTACATCTACTCGAACTATCGCAAAATTTTCTGGATATACAAAAAACATTTTTTCTTCATGTTCACCCATTGCTGTATTTCCAATCAAAGTATCCAGAGAAGTCTTAATTAACTTTTGAAATCCCTGTTTTACATCATCACCACCGTTGAAAAACATATCAATGGCTTCCTTTATCGCAGCATCACATCCGGCTTTAATATCTACATGCTGACAATTATAATATGCAACTGCGCGTTTGCCAACTACCTCACACTCTGCTGTTCCTCCACTGGTAAACATGCTTTTCAATTCCGATTCAAACTGATCACACTTTGCCTGTGCCATTTTCTGAAGAAAACCAAATTGTTCTTTTAAAATACGCTCCTGTTCTGTTTTCCCGGTAATTTCATCGATCTTATTTACAATCTTCGCCATTTACTTTCCCTGCCTATTTTATAATCTATTATATTATTATAAGTTATGCAGCAAAGTATTTTTTATGATTTTGGATCTATACTAAAAAGATAGACGCAATAATGCACTATTCTCTTGATTATATACCCAATCCTTGAGAATGGGGTGTCAACTTTTTTATACCACATCAAATTGTGTCTACTTACTTGAATATACTTCACTTCATACATTCCCTCATTCAGGTACACGCTCCCATAAGGATCATCTAAAATCCTTTTCATCTTCGAAGTGTGTGTTATTCCAAAATGCGGCATAACTCCCTGGGACATCGCCCGGCAAAGCCGGGCGAATCAAGATTTGAAAAAATATTATTTTTCAAATAATAATTTGTTTATCCACTCATCAATTAATTTTTTATTTTTTTCAAGACATTCTGGTAAAGCCGTTAATTCCTCAAAATTAATATCATTTAGATTTTGCCACCATTCTGGTATCTTGAACATAGTATGGGCACTGTGCCTACACGCACTGCACCACACCCACATACCGCCTTTTACATTATCATTTTTATATCTGTGAAAATATAAATGCCCATTATTTTTTCCGCATATAGGACATTTGACTGGAAATTGTACTTTAGAATTAAGTTCAATGTTATCTAATATCTCCATTATTTTATCATTATCATCTTGCCACATTTATCTTCCTCCATTAATATAATCAGCCAGTGCATTTCCCGAATTGTATGCTGGCGGCTCTAATGCACTACCACCTCTTAAGAAATCTCGTGCATGGTTTAATTCGTGAGCAATGGTGTTTGCTAATTCAGATTCGCTCATTAACGCATCTGGTCCAATTTCTATAACATTCGGATTAGCACCCATTGTTCTACCATAAACACCTGGCCGCAAATTAGGATTGTATTTAATTGATATCTTTTGACCTGAACCTCTTAAATTAATCCCATATTTTTCTGCAATATTATAAGCATACATTTCAGGATCTAATGCCATTTCTAAGGTTTTTTCTGTAGATGGAACTGAACTTCCTATCCTATTTCTTGCACCACTTCCCCCCTCTACAACCTCACCTTCCTGTCCTCCCTTCCATGTCACTTCACTTTGCTGCTTAATCTTTCCCTGTTGCTCCACCTTCTTTGGCATCCTAACGTCCCGTTGCTGTCTGATCAGCGCGTCCATCTCCACCATAGCGCTATGGTACATCATAAGCCCATAAGCAAGGTTATTGCTTCCTTCCATCAGTATATCTCCAGGCTTTCTGTTCTCCTCCTGCCACCGGAAAAACCCCTTTTTCCCGATTCTCTCATTTGCCTCCCTAGCGTCCAGCTTAATTAACTCCAGCAAATCCTGATTTAAAATCAGGGGATTCAGCTCTGGATTTGCTTTTCCATGGCTGACTTCCATCCTCCGTACACTGCTTTCATACTTTGCAATATCTTTAAAATCACAAGTTACCATCAGACGGCCCAGCGCTGCTTTTATGTAAGCTCCCTCCATGTCATTCTCATCGTACATGGCAATCAAATCAACCTCTCCGCCATGCTGGCTCATCCGATCCTCCAAAAACCGGATGGCCTCTTCGTACATTCCCTCATGCAGGTACACGCTCCCATAAGGATCATCCAAAATCTTTTTCAGCTCCGGATAGTTCTTCTCCATTTCCCGAATCATCAGGATCTTCCTTGCAAAGATTCCATCCTGTCCAGAACTGAGCACTTCTATTCGGTGCCCCCATC
>CANPMS010000048.1 GCA_947575275.1 uncultured Clostridium sp.
GCCCATAGGGGCATCTCAGCTTCGCACCTAACACCAGCGGCTCTGGCGGATCCTCCTCCTCTTCAAACAGCCAGGAAAACCATCCCATATCTTCACTCCTCCCATTCTACCATAAATTCCTTAATCCGCATACCGTTTACTTCTCTTCGGTATGCACTCTCCACAAACTCCAGGCTTGCCAGAATATAGGGCCTTTCTGTTCCTCCCAGCCTGAAAACAGGACATCCCTCTGTTTTCTCCGCCCGTAAGATTCCCTTTGTAATCTCCAGCCTGTTTTTACTTAACTCACTTTTTTCATCCAAACATTCCAACTCCGGCAAATCCGGTACCTGATACCATGCTGCCCGGCAGTTCCCTTTATCAAACAGATACACATATTTAAATGCCAGTCCGGGCATATATAAGCGGATAAGATTTGCAAATTCTTGAGAAACCATAAAGCAGGGATGACTCATCACATCAGGAAATAAAACTTCCCGGTTCAGCTCCACTTCAAAATAACTTTGTTGCTCCAAATCCTCATAAATCTGTCTCCCGGTTCTGCCAGCCCCCATCCTGGAATACCAGTTTAAAAACCGCGGCTGCAGATTTTTCTCATCTGCATAAATTGTAAAGTACCTCATTTCCTCTCCCGTATCATTCCTTCAGACTGTAAAAAATCTCAGCCTGTCCCATGTATTCTCCAAACAAAAACCGAACCTCTTTTTCACACTCCATACCTCCCCCCACATAAAAACCTTCCGCAAATACTTCTTCAACCATTGCCTGAACAAAAGCCTTTGCCATACTGTGGTAATAAGGCATATAAGCATAACGAATATAATCCACCTCATACTCCCTGATTCTTGGGACACATTGACAAAGCTGCTCCCTGATTGCCCCAATGTCCTCTTCAAATAAACGATATATCCCACAGGCATCCCAATAAGACACCGAAGGAACTGAATCGTTATAAAACTGACTGTCCATCATATCAATACGGATTTTATACTGCCTTAAAAACATACTGCTGTACAGGTGGGAAAAAAGAACCGATTGTATTTTCCCTTTCCCCCTATTCTTCTGAAGCATCCTGGTCTGTTCCACTGCCTCCTCCAATACCCGCAGGAAGGTATGGACCATTTCACCGCTGTGTTCTTCACAATACAGCTCCGTTTCCCTGCTGCTTTTTAAAAATTGCTTCGGAATACTCTGGGTTACAAAACTCATAATTTCCTGCTTTCGATCTCTCATTGTATCCTGAACTTTCCGCCGGAAAACGTAATCTCCTCCTCCATGTGAAGACCCGTTCCCGCCTGCCTGATATCTACACTTTTTGTTCCTGCAACGATAAGGGAGGCGTCCTGGCTGGACAACGTCATATTTCCCTTTGATACGATTGATATATCTTTATCACTTACAATGCTGATTCCCTTATCATCTGCAATTTTAATTGACATTCCCTGATTGTTTGTCAACTCCAGACTGGTTGGCGTAAATAACAATTCTTTTCCATACTTTGTTTTAAACGACTTATGCTCTGGATTTTTCCTCTCCATACCCGTTTTCAGATGCACTGCACTGATAACATAAGCATGCTCTTCCATCGAATCCGGCACCTGCAGGCGTACCTGATCCCCAATCTCCGGCATGCAATACCAGCCTGCTCCATCAGGCGAAGAATACCCGGTAGAATATGGAAACCATCTGGTTATACTCTGATTGCCGTTCTCATCCCCATTTAACGTTATCTGTACCTGATCCTGCATTACAGCTTTTACAGTTGCAAGAAAGCTGCAGCCTGACTGGCAATCATTACACAGGCGCATAACCCCCATGGCGCCGGGCGGACGCAAAGAATAAGTATGTATCAATTCCCCCTGCCGGTATTTACTGTGAATCCGGCATACATAACCGCCCTGGTTCCCTATCATAAGCTCGTCCCACAAATCATACACTTCTCTCAAAGTAACTTCATATTCCAGATAGTCCTGCTCAAAAGATGAGCCCAGACCATTTGCCCCCTGCTCCATAAAGGCGCCTGCATGCTTTCTGACACGATAATTGATTGATGCCGGCAAGCTATATACAGCATAATTCCTGTCACCGATATAGTAGAAAACCCCTTCCCTCTCCATAGCCGGTGTAACAGGTAATCCAAAATAACTGGAAATCCGTTTAATAAACGCCCAGTCCGTTTCCTTATACTGCATCAGAAAATCAATCCTTGTTGTTTCCAGGCACTGCTCGCCGATGATTCCTGCCTCCCCATACGGATGCTTGATCTCGTTCAAAACATCCCAATATGTCATAGTATGATTCTGGAATGTCCGGAAATGCGTTCTGGTATCCATCAGATAAGTCCCGCTTTTTAATATCAAAGTCAAAAAAACCGCATGAGGCTGCGGCTCAAAAGAGAAACCGGCAATTATTCCCCTCATCAGGACTTTCCTTTCCCCCGACTCATCCTCTGCTGTGATTGTCACCCATAGATTCTCCAACACCTTCCATTTATAGCTTTCTGCATCTGCATCACTGATGCAGCCGCTGATTTTTGCTTCCGCATGTTCCCCCACTGTCCGTTTTATCTCCAGGCTGTTTATGGTCAGGAAATCAAAATGAGAAATAACTATCTTATCTGCATTCATCTGTATCGTCACCTCCAAGTTTCATGTACTCCAGCGATTTTAGCACAGGGTTTTTCCACTCATCAAAAACGCATATTCTGCAATGAAACATGCCCGCTAAAAGCCAGGAACCTGCTCCAGCCAAAAACTGCAGATGGTACGTCTCCTCATCCAGTGTAAAATTCTTATACTCAAACCAGCTGACCTCTAATCCTTCCTTAGCAATATCCCCATTATCATAAAACACTGTTTCCGGGGCATTTTGTGCAACTGCATCCTGCATCTGCTGTATCAGCTCACCTACTGCCGCATCTGTCCCAACCTCCTTTCTCTTCAGCAAGTGAAAGCACAAATCCTCATTGTAATCAGAATTTGTCAATATTACCGATGGACGGTACCGGCTTATATATTTTACCTTTGCAATCCGTTCCGGCATTTCCATAAACCCCTCTGGCGCCAGCGCCACCGCATTCCCGTCAAAAAGCCTGACCGGTATAAATCTTACTCTTTTTCCGCAGATAACAGGCTTCTCCACAAGCAGATCATACGACTGCATTGTTCTTTCATAAAAATTCCGCAATGAGAGAATCCTCTCATCAATATAATTGCCGCTTTTCATATAGCTGCCACCTCCGCCAAGGACTTTATCATCCATCGGAACTGTTCCTTCCCGGTCTCGTCCTCCATATCACACCCCATAGTGCCAAGCATCATACAACCATCTGTGGGAAATATGTACATGATATGAAAAAGCGCTCCTTTTCCATACGTCCGAAATGAAAACCAGCCGCAGCTTCCTTTGTCCCACTTTAAAAGCTCTGGTTCCGTCAACAGACAGGAGGGATAGAGACTGAGCACCGCCTTGGAGATGGTGCAGATTGCACGTTCCATCTGCATCTTTGTCAGCTTCTGCTTCTCAAGCAAGGAAAATGTACAGAATCTTAATTTGCTCGTGTCTTCCAAAATAACCTGAGGTCTTTCCCCGTATGGATACATCGCTTCTATCCTGCCATCTTCCATTTTTTGAAATGTATCTGGAATACTTACTGCCAGGCGCCCATCAAACAAAAGCCTTTTACCCTCATAACCTTCCACGGTCCGCCCCCTCCCTGTGATGTAATTGGTATAACTGCTTCCTCATCGTTTCCCTGCACGTTTCAAAAGAACAGCTTACAGGCGGATAACCTATCCCACCGTTCCCAAACACCAGCTGCTCTATCTGCCCGGCTGCCTTCGTTTCTATTTCATTCGTTGATAATCTGTTTATTTTTTCTATTGCCGGGCTGCATCCCACTGCCCCGTTAATCACAGTACATGCCATTTTATTTTCCTTTCACGTTCCCTGTTATCGGCCTGAAGCCTGCTGCTATCTGAGACAGCCTGTCCTGCTCCGGGATTTGCGGAATAGCAGACGCCACATTCAAAATAGCCGCACCAAGCTGGTAGGTATCTTCTGTATTTGTCGCTAACAGCTTGTTCATCTTCAGCCTCAGTTTTTCTCTCTTTTCTTCCTGCTTCTCAATTTTATCCTTCCCAGCTTTCTCCTGAATTCCGGTATGCCTGTCCGCCGTCTCTCCAAAGGTATTCAAATTTACTGCGGGAAGATTCCTGAATTGTGTGTGTTCCCCGATGGAATCCAGATTATGGCATACATTTACTACCACAGGCTTACCAAGCTGCCTTTTCACAAACGTGATTTCCGCCGGTGCACTCAGTCTGACCTCTGAACCCTTTAACGTCACCCTGCCTTCCGCCTGAATCATAACTTCTTTTCCGCCGGAAATGAAACTTCCAAGACCGTCCTGCAAAAATATCTTTGACTGGCAGCCATCTGCAGCCAATTCTATGGAGGAGGGCTGCATCATAAGTTTTTTCTGATTATCGGTCACAAACCAACGATTGTCCGAATGCTGCATCTCCCGACACACGTCCGCACTCTGCCTTACACAATTAATGCAGATTGCAGTTTGCTCATCTTCTCCCGGTATCAGCAGCCGGACTTTACTCCCCTTTTCCGGCATGCAGTATACCATATTTCCATATTCAGGCATCCATGGGTAAGCGTATGCCCGTTTTTCATCCTGCACTTCATCCATATCCAAATGAACCTTAACCGTCTCCCCAACCCGTTCCAATACGGTTCCCTGCAAGGAATGGCATCGCAGATGGGGATTATAGATAATCGGAAACGGATCATATTCCTTTGCCGTAAGCTGATATTTGCATTGCAGCATTCCATGTTCTAAAAACATGCTTGCCCGATATACCCATAGTGTCTGGCCTTTATAAATAACATTTTGCCCCACATGAAAAATCTGTCCTGTATCCACCTCATAATAAGCAGCGTGCGCCTTTTGCCAATCTTCATGCCTTTGGTCGGCATCCATGCGCCATATCTCACTTGCCGCATATAGCTCATCAGAATCTGAACGTTCTCTAAACCCCAGATAGAGCCCTCTTCCTTCATAGTCGCTTGCTGGTATCAGGGGAACATGCAAATGAGTGGACAGCCTTAACAGAAATTCCCAATCGGTCTCCTGATACTGAATAAATGGCTTTGCAATCTCTTGGTCATTTGCGGAGCACAAGGTATAAAACGAACTTTCCTGGGCAATTTCTTGAATCAAAGTGACGAGCGTATCTGCAGTGTCCTGAAAGGATCGACTTTTTCTTTCCAAATCCATAAGCCAGGATAATGAATATGCCTCTATTCTTGCAATTTCATAAGAAACCTTCTTTTCCACCTCAAGCTCAACTATCACCCCGGAAAAAATCAGCGTCTCCTGATTATGTTTTGTAGAATAAATCAAAAGAGGCTCTCCCTGAAGCCGTTGATATGCAGCATCAAACGTTTCCGATTCCATCCTTGCCGTAATTCCGGCAGCCGCATGCCAACTGATACATTCTTCAATAGACACACTCAGTAACTGAGTAATTGGAATGTTGCATTTGATTTTTATCTCTCCATCATTCGTATAATCCTTCACAATTCTTCCCCCTTAACACGATTCTTGCAATGGGTTCCATTATACTACAAATTTTGCGCTTTTCCATTCATATGCCATAATTGGCACTTTAAATGCCAAAATTAGCAAAAAAAGACAGGTGGAACAATTCCATCTGCCTTTTCCCTGGTATTACTGGAGCTGAATCGCACCAACAAAGTCATTTCCATACGATTCAAAAAGCGCTGTGCTATCGTTTAATCCTGCTTTGTAGCTCTCCCCGGTAACCGGATCATACACAGTTACATTATACTGATCAAAACCGCAAAGCAGCAGATACTCCCCCTCTCCGGTGTATGCCATCACCGGGATTCCTTCATCAATAAAATAAAGCATCTGCATCATGGAGCAGCCTCGCCCGTCCAGGAGCACTACGCCATCACTATAACTTCTGCTGGAGGAAAAATCCTCCAGATGACGCTGTACAGGGGAAAACGCTGCAACAGGTTCTTTAATATGCTTCACATTGCCACGGTTTACACGATTCCAGAGAATCCGCCTGTTCTCGTCAGTGACAAAGCCCATGTTTTCATGAGCTATCTGCACAGCTTCTGCAAAGTCCATCGTTATTTTCCTGAGATGACCGCCTCCATAAGCATGAAAGCGCATACCCTGCACCTGATAATTGGACTTAAGCTCAAGAAAATCCGACTGCTCCACGCCCACCCTCTTTGGAGAAAGCACCCGCACATTTTTACCGGAGCGCGCGTCATTGACCAGCTGCACAAAATACAGCTTCCCCTTGTCCTGAGACGCATACCAGCCGATTCCATCCAGCTTGCTTGGTCCCATGTCCGCATTGCAGACAATGGTATCCTGCTGCGCTGATATATAACGATGAGCAGAAACCTGGCTCACCCGGCTTAAATGAAGCCTGCTGTCTTCCACCTTCACACCGGAGATATAATACCCACTCTCCTGGTAGCTGGTTTCCTCCTCCATCCGGTCATTCATGATTTTTACACTGTACATGGGCAGTCCTTCCACACGCCCATTAATAATCCAGGTATCGTCCTTCTTTGCAATGCCATACACCAAATCCCTTCCCACAAAGCCCAGAGTTCGGACATATTCTTGTTCGTCTCCCCGTATCTCCCACTTTTCACCGGTCTCCAAATCCATCACATGCAGTGTTTGTGATTCATACAGCTTTCCACCCTCCTGCCATGCAATCCTCCTCTTATCCGTACTGACTGCATAATTCCCCTCCACCAGGGCGTCCGCCACCACCATATTCTCACGACTCTTTAAATCAATACCAAAAACTGCATGATTCACATACAAATACAGCATCTCGCCGCTGCTGCGGTAAATAAGCTGCTCCAAATCTTTCTCCAAAGCCTCATAAGAGCCGGCATAGGGAATAAAATAAAGCTCATCCAGGACATTTTCTGATGAATCATAATGGTATCCTGCAATACCCATCTGCCCCTCATGGTTTCCGCGGTTCATATATCCGAACAGCAGAAATTCCACGTCCCCGGAATCATCTACTTCCAGAATTCTCAGATCATGGCGGTTATAATTACTGCGCACATCTGTTATCTCACTCCCACGGAACGAAAACACCTTGACTGCCTTGCGCTCCTGCGGCATGTAACTCCAAAGATCACGGTTCACCCGGTAGGCAAAAACCCGGTTCTCATCACTGCATTTCACCTCAACCCGGTCATCGTTGGTGATTCCCAGCATAATTCGTTTTCCCATATAGTCGTTATTATTGCCCTGGAAAATCTGATTGACGTAACGCTCATAATCCATCAGATAAGTGCGGATTTCATTCCATTTCATAGTGAAATTTTCTTCCACCTCATAAAATTCAGCGCCATTTTCTGTCTCCCTGGTACAGAGATAGAAAAGCTGCACGCCACACATAATTCCGTCCAACTCCTGCAAGGTTACCTGTACCTCACCCACAGGCTTCATTTCCAGACCTCCCCATGTAAGCTGAGAAAAGCTGGAGCGGATGGAGGTGCTGCCAAAAGAACCGTTATCCTCCATAGCATCCGTCTCAAGGTAGGTAACCAGCTCCCGTGCCTGCTCATAATCAAATGTCCGGGCAGAAAAATCTGCTGCCAGTTCAATCATGGACTGTACCGTGCTGTTATCCGTCCAGAGAATGCGGGTATAGTAATATACGGGACCGTACTGTTCCGTATCAATCTGTAAACGCATCAGATATTCCCGCTCCTTCGCCAGAAGATTCTGAATCGGGAGAATCACCCGAATGCCGCTTTCCGTCTGCTGCCACTCCTCTACTTTTGTCCGTTCCACCAGCCTCTCCCGATCCATGCTGCGGACTTCGTAACTGATACCTGTCACAGAGCCTCCCCCAACATTCACTGAAAGCGCCCGATCCTGCGGCAAAATTGTAAGGCAGCTTCCTGCCGCCAGATTGTTCATCTCCTGACGGTATCCCACCATGCGGTTCATATTCTTCCCAAACATCTCCACAGTCACCACCGGTAAAACCGCCTCATTCATAACCGAATAGACTGTCTGCTCCCGTCTGTTTAGGCTCCTGTTTGTCAGGAACAGTAAAAGCAGCGCCGCCGCAAATATAAAAAATAAAATTCCAACTTTCTTAATCACTCGATTCATCGTTTTTATATCCTTAACCTTCTCTCAGGCTCTATATCATTTATGTTATTTATCTATTTTATCTGGTTTCCTCCCAAACTACAACAAAATCTTTTATAAACTTTTATTCTGCTATTGCTATCACAGAAAAAATCAGCTATAATAGTTCTCACCATTTCCGGAATTCAAATCTTTAAAGGCTTCTATTTATCATTAAAACATGTTTCCTGCATGTCAAATTCCAAATCTGATTTTTTATATAAAGGAGGTATCGTATGATATACGAAGCATTTCTGGAAACTATTACGAACCGGCTTCAAACCGCCCTGGGCGAAGCTTATCAATTCACATTGCGCCCGCTCCCGAAGAATAACGGCGTAACGCTGGATGGTCTGACAATTCAAAAAAACGGCTCCACTCTGGCTCCTACGGTTTATCTGAATCCATACTACGAACAGCACCTAAGAGGTATAACGATAGATGAAATTCTCTCAGATATTCTCAAACTGTACCATTCTACACCCACTCCCTGCCGTATCACAGAGGATGATATGAAACAATTTCACTTTCTCAAGTCAAAGGTTATGTTCCGAGTAATCCATACTGCATCAAACCGCATTCTTCTCTCCGATATTCCAAGTATTCAGTATCTGGATTTGTCCATTATTTTTTTCCTGGCGCTGGAGCGCAATGAGGATGGACAGATGACGGCGCTGATTCACAATGACCATATCAGGCGATGGGGGATCACCGCACAGGAGTTGTGGAAACTGGCTCGCAAAAATACACCCAGGGAATATCCTGCTGAAATCAGAAGTATGGTGAATATGATGAAGGAAATTGCCCGGGAAAACCTGGGAGCTGATTTCGATGGTTCTTATATCGAACAGCTTTTACTGGGAAAAGACGGGGAAGCCCCCCTCTATGTACTCTCTAATTCAAATGCGCTCTATGGCGCCAGCTGCCTTTTATACTACAACACACTAAAGGACTTCGCAGACAGTCTGGGCAAAGATTTGGTTATCCTGCCATCCAGTATCCACGAAGTCCTGTTAGTTCCCAATCACCAGGAAACATCATATGAGGAGTTAAGCGCTATGGTCACCACCATCAATCACCAGGAGGTCCCGCCGGAAGATCAGTTGTCCAACCAGGTCTATTTATACACCCGCGCTGACGACCGGCTCACCATTATGTCACATGCTCCAGATGCGGTTGGCAGAGTTACAGCCGGCTCCCAATCTGATATACAAGCACAGCTCCCAGCCACGCTACTGCAATCTGAAACGCCACCAGACCGGCAGTAAACCGCCAGGACTGTGTTTCACGCTTAATGGCCGCCACTGCTGCCACACACGGAGAGTACAAAAGGCAGAACACCAACAGCGCGTAAGCGTTGGCGGCGCCAAACCCCGCACCTCCCATCACCGATAAAAGCTGCTCCATTCCCATTGCAGAGTTGATATTGCTGATTCCGTACAGCACAGAGAAACTGGACACCACCACTTCCTTTGCTGACAGACCGGAAATCAACGCCACTGCAACCTGCCACGTACCAAGTCCTGCAGGCTTCAGTACCGGCACCAAAATCTTTCCAATCACAGCCGCGAAGCTGTCTGTCACGTCTGACACATACCCCCCCATCCCGAAATTCATCACAAACCACAATACAATGGAAGCTACAAAAATAGTCGTACCGGCTTTTATCAGATAGTCTTTTACTTTGTCCCAGACATAGATTACTACTGTCCTCCTGTTGGGGGTCTTATACTCCGGAAGCTCAATCAGAAGCGTATCCTCCATACCGGATCGATCAAGCCTGTGCAGAATAAATGCCACCAGAATCGCCATAAGCAGACCAATCACATACAGAGAATAAGCTGCCAGCATTGCATGCTCCCGGAAGAACATCTCTGCAAACAATACATAAATCGGAAGCCTTGCAGAGCAGGACATAAACGGGGTAATCAGGATGGTTCTCCTCCTGTCCCTTTCCGTTGCCAGTGAACGGGTAGCCATCACCGCAGGAACCGTGCAGCCGAAGCCCAGAAGCATCGGAAGAAATGCCTTCCCCGAAAGTCCCACCCGCCCCATAATCTCATTCATCACATACGCAACCCGGGCCATATAGCCGCTGTCCTCAAGAAACGCCAGCGCCAAAAACAGGATAAAGATATTTGGCAGGAAGGTAAGGATTCCGCCCACCCCCGCAATAATACCATCCACCACCAGGGAAATCAGCCAGTCCGACACATGAAGCTGCAAAAGCAAATCCAGTACAGATGCCGAGAACCACTCCAGTCCAATCTCAAAATATCCTTTCAGGAAATCACCCAAAGTAAAAGTCAAAAAGAACACTGCTGCCATAATTCCGAGAAAAATCGGAATTCCCCCTACTGGGTGAGTCAGCCAAAGGTCAATCCGATCCGTGGCTGCCGCTTTCTCTGCCTTATTAAACAAACACTCATCTATAATCTCTTCTATGTAATCATATTTTTGGTTGATAATCTTTTTCTCGTAATTCTTTTGTACAATATGGCTTACGTCTACCGGGTGGTCATTCATTACCTCCCGATCCTCCTCAAGAAGCTTCACCGCATGCCAGCGCATATTCTCCATCTCACCATATTTTGTCCGCAGAATATGCTCGATACGGGAGATTTTCTCCTCAATTTCATCATCGTAGTGAACCACAACCTGCTGAGGCCCCTCCTCATAATGATGAACCACAGCGTGCATCAGCACGTCCAGACCTACGCGCTTTCTGGCGGACACTGGCACCACCGGAATATGTCCCAGCATCTCCGGAAGCCGGTGCAAATCAATTTCCATACCGCGCTCTTCCACAATGTCCATCATGTTAAGCGCCAGGATAACCGGCTTTTTCAACTCCAAAAGCTGCATTGTCAGGTAAAGGTTCCGCTCCAGGGAGGAGGCATCCACCACGTTGACAATAACATCTACCTCACCCTCCTCAATACAGCGCCTTGTCACGATTTCTTCTATCGTGTAGGAGGTCAGGCTATAAATTCCCGGCAGGTCAGTCACCTGAATCGGCCTTCCTTTATAGCTTGTCTTGCCCTCCACCCGCTCTACGGTAACACCCGGCCAGTTGGCCACTTTTAAATTTGCACCTGTAAAAGCGTTGAACAGCGTGGTCTTGCCACAGTTAGGATTTCCCACAAAACCAACGCGGATTTCCTGCTGATGACGGTTCGTGTCCTGCATAAGGCATATCCTCCTTCGTACTATTCTATTTCCACGCAAGCTCTGAAATTTCAATTCCGTCGCTAATACGCTTTCCCACTGCCAGACGAGTTCCGCGCACCTTAAAAATAACAGAGCCGCTTCCCTTCTTTCCTAAAACAGTTACAGATGTCATCTCGTTTACACCCAGCGCCTCCAGACGCCGTGTAATGGTATCATTCACAACCACACTTTTTACAAGATAAGTACGGCCAATCAGTCCCTCATTCAGTTTCATCTATATAATCCGCCTTTCTACGAAAGGCACCGATGGAGTTATGAAACCCGTTAGTT
>CANPMS010000049.1 GCA_947575275.1 uncultured Clostridium sp.
ACCCAGTATTTTGTCATGGGGAAAGTCCGTATCAAGGTATCGGAGCATTTCGCACAAGACGGGAAGCCGCTTAACAGCCTGCTGGAAGATGTGATCCAGCACGCTGCCGCCGCTTCCTGAAAAAATATGGAATAACGACTGTCAATCAGACCACGCTTATGATATACTTGTACCAGCGAGTATTGTATAAGCGTGGGTTGTTTCTTTTAGAAGGAGGATTTTAACTGTGAAACAACTATACAATACAACGATTTATAACACCGCACTATATTTGAGATTGAGCCGTGACGATGAATTACAGAGAGAAAGCGGCAGCATCCAGACCCAGCGCATGATGCTTAGGTAGTATGCCGCAGAGCATGGGCTGACCGTTGTAGACGAGTACATTGACGATGGATGGAGCGGGACAAATTTCGAGTGCCCAAGTTTCCAAAGGATGATTGATGACATCGAGGACGGGAAAATTAACTGCGTTGTCACAAAGGATTTATCCCGTCTGGGAAGAAACTATATTCTGACCGGTCAGTACACGGAAATCTATTTCCCCAGCAAGGGAGTACGCTACATTGCCATAAATGACAATGTGGACACCATCAACGGAGAAAGCGAGCTTGCCCCATTCTTAAACATCCTGAATGAAATGCACGCCCGGCAGACCAGTAAAAAGGTCAAGGTTGCCATGCACACCCGGTTTGCAAATGGCGCACACTATGGAGCCTATGCACCGCTGGGCTATGTAAAAGACCCTGACAAAAAAGGGCATCTTCTGATCGACCCGGAAACACGCTGGATTGTAGAGAAGATTTTTGACCTTGCCGTACACGGGCGTGGAGCCGCCAGCATTACACGGATTCTGGTGGAGGAAAAAGTACCTACCCCCGGCTGGCTGAACTATGAAAGATACGGGACTTTCGCCAATATCTACGCCGGTGCGCCCGCAGAAAAAGCCTATGCGTGGACGATTGCACAGGTCAAGAGCATTTTGAAAGAGGAAACCTACATCGGTCACAGCGTTCACAACAAGCAGAGCAACATTTCATTCAAGAATAAGAAAAAGGTGCGGAAGCCGCAGGAATAATGGTATCGTGTGGAAAATACCCACGAAGCCATTATTTCCGAAGAAGCGTTCCAAAAAGTTCAGGAGTTGATTGCAAGCAGACGCAGGAAGCGCAGAAATGGTACGACACAGATTTTCGCAGGATTGATAAAATGTGCAGACTGCGGATGGTCTTTAGCCTATGGGGAAAACAAGCAGAATAAAAACCCATACGGTTACTACCATTGCAGCAAGAACGGACAGGGATTACGCCAGTGTTCCATGCACTATATCCGCTATGATGTGCTGTATGCCTATGTGCTTGCAAGACTGCAATACTGGTCTGTGCTGGCACAGAAAGACGAGGACAAGCTGCTGAAACGTCTGCTTAATGTCAGCGACAGAGAAAGAAACTCTGCGAAGAAAAAGCAGGCTGCGGAACTGAAAAAGGCAGAGAAGCGCAAAGCCGAGGTTGACGGGCTGTTTGCTAAAATGTACGAGGACTGGTCTGCCGGGCGCATAACCGAGTATAACTTCAATATGCTGTCCGAGAAGTACCAGAATGAGCAAAAGGAGCTCGAGACAAAAATCCGGCAGCTTCACGAAACGATGGAAGCCGCCGTACAGACCGCAACGGACGCTGAAAAGTGGATTGCTCTGATGAAGCAGTATGTCAACACTGCGGAGCTGACCGCCGAACTTCTGAACACTCTAATTGAAAAAATAACTGTCCATGAAGCTGTCAAGGGCGAGGATGGAAGCCGTGAGCAGGAAGTAGAAATCTACCCGCTTCATCGGCAAAATCGACTGGCCTTTCTTTTTTACCCAACAATATCTTTAATTAAGGGAAACGGGAAAAAGTATGCCGGATACTTCCATCATGTTGGAGCTATGTACTATTCTGAAAATAAACGTAAATGAACTCCTGAGTGGAGAGCGGCTAAACATGGAAAACTATAAAGAAATAGCAGAGAAAAATTTGTTGCAGTTGCAGGAACAAGAGGAACTAAACAATAAAATGCTGTTGTCTCTGGAAACCATAATCGGCTTTTCCTGCTCCATCTCGTTCATGGTGTTGGTATTTGCGGCATGTTTTGCCGTAGAGAATGTCTTTTGGAAAATCTTTATGCTCATTGCGGGCGCAGCGATATTTATGGTGGGTATCTGTTATGCTGTTAAGTTGGAACATGATGCCGGATATTACGAATGTCCAAATTGTCATACCAGATATGTACCATCTATGAAAACGGTAGTCTTTGCTCCTCACATATGGCGCAGCAGGAAAATGAGGTGTCCCCACTGTGGAAGAAAAAGCTATCACAAAAAAGTTCTGACAAAGTAGTATGCATGATCCCCGCCGCAGATTTTTAAAATCTGCGGCGATTTTCTTTTTGGTTTTATTGAAGTACGAGATTTATATTTCGAAAGGTTACGTCGGCGCTTCTTGCAACAAACATGCCAACGTAGACATATTCAGAATCCACTGCAGTCAGCGGGAAATCGAACCCAGCGGAAACAGGTGGATTTTCACCGAAGATGCAGGTGTAGCCATCGCTTCCCTTGCGGATTTCCACATGTACGGTATCCCCCGGCTGATAGGTTGTTGTGGAATTGCCGCCGGATATAAGCTGTCCGCTTTTGCGGGCAAAACAGTTCCAGGGTGAATCAGAGTTAAGATGAAGCTGTCCTGCTGCCACATAGTCTCCCAACGTGTCATTGGTCACAGTATCCAGGTAGATGTCGTCGCGAACCATCAACCCAAAAGAGTTGAGAATGCTTGCGTTGTAGCTCTCAATGGTGACATCAGCTGACAGAGTAAAGTTTTGGTCTGACGGAATCTGCTGATAATACATGGCGATACCATCGTTTCCCGGAGAAATGCCTCCAGTTTGCCGGTTCCGGACGATTGGAGAGTCGACGCCGGAGATCATATGAATGGAGCCGTCTGTCTCTGACTGCAGGCTGAAATACATATTATTTAAATACTCGTAGCCTTCTATATTTCCGAATACCGTTCCCTTCCACTCGCCTGCCATGTTCCAAATGTTGCTTACCGTTGATGGGGCTGTAAAAGATTTTGACTGGTAATTGGGGTTTAAGGCTGCATCTGTGTATTCTGGAACCTGCGGGTTTTCAATTACATAGTTTTTCAAGCTGCAGTTGGACTTTAAAAGCTCATCAGCGATAAACCAGGCGTTGCAGGCGGCGCCGTACAAGTTCGTGTGTGTATTGTCAAGGCTGACCTCCCGTTCTGAGGTCCAGGCATGACGGTTTTTCACGCCATCGGCTCCCAGCTGCTCATAGACATCCCTTGTCCGTGCAGTTAAATCCAGTACAGGAACGCTTTTGCCCACTCCAAGCTGCCAAATGGATTTTGCATAGTCACCCCCGGCAAATGTACCCTCTTCGTTTGTTATGGTATCCGTGATATGGCCACTCTCACCAGCATAGTTACTGGCCACATTCCGCCTCACAATCGGAGTGACGAGAATCGGCGTGGCGTTACGGTCGCGGGCGATCTTTATATAACTTTCATAAAGATAGTACTTGAAAGAACCCACTACAGACAGAGAATCATTGGGATTAGTATAACGTCCCAGCTCTGCCCGCTCATCATTATGACCGAAGCCAATCATCAGATAGTCGCCTGCTTTTATGTTCTGAAGAAGAGTCTGGTATTGCTCCGTGTCAAGATAACTTTTGGAGCTGGTTCCGGACACTGCAAGGTTGCGGATATCCAGCCCCTGCAGGTACAAATGAAGCTGTGTGCCCCAGCCGTAGCGGGGGAGGTAGTAGGAGGTGTCGTCAAAGGCTGATGCAGTAGAATCGCCAACAATCCATAACGTAGGAGGTCCTGTAGGATCTTCTGTATAATGATCTGCAGGAGGCGTAGCCTGCTGTTGGGAATTATTTTCCGCAGGAGCTGCAGTCTGGTGTCCGGGACCGCTTTCTGCAGGAGGAACAGTCTGCTGTCCAGAGTCATTTTTCACAGGGGAGGAAGCCTGGTGTCCCGGGCCGCCTGCCGAAGGGGAGGACGCCTGGTGTCCAGAGCCATTTCCCAAAGGGGACGAGCCATGCTGTCCGGGGGCATTTCCCGAAGGGGAGGAAGTCTGGTGTCCCGGACCGCCTGCCGAAGGGGAGGAAGCCTGCTGCCCGGAGTTATTTCCTGAAGAGGAGCCTGCCTGCTGTCCGGAAGAATCAATGTACAGTGGAGGAACAATGATTTCTGCCAGAGCAGGAGTAACTGCTAGGGAAGCCAGTACCGCACAAATTAAACTGAGCACGAGCGCTTTTAAGCGCAAAGAGGTCTTTTTCATATGTAGGATTCTCCTAATCGTAATTCTCGATATTTTAAAAACAATTATTATCAGTATACAACAGGAAAAATATCTTGCCAAGGGAATTTTAGGGGTATTGGAGAAATTGGAAGAATATTGTAAGAAAATAGTAATCTTAAAGGAAGGAAATACCTTGAAAAAGAAGGAAGAGAAGGGAGAGGGGGCTGCGCCCGGCTCTGAGAAAGAGACGGAGCGCTGCAGGAAATACTTATTAAATTTTTACAGGATTATTGTTTTAGACGTGCCAGATCTTCGTAAAAACCTGGGTAGGAAATGTTCACGCATTCTGCGCCGAGGATTTCCGTCTCTCCTTCTGCCATGCACGAGGCGATTGCGAAGGTCATGGCAATGCGGTGATCCAGTTTGCTGTCGATGACGGCGCCTTGAAGCGGTTTGCCGCCATGAATAATCATCCCATCCTCTGTCTCCTCTACCTTGGCGCCCATGGCGCTTAGATTTTTAACCATAACTTCAATCCGGTTGGATTCTTTAATCTTTAATTCTGCCGCGTCCTTTATTACGGTTTTGCCTTCTGCAAAACAGCTTAGGGCAGCCAATACAGGAAGCTCGTCAATTAGTGTGGGAATGATTTCGCCGCCAATGGTGACGCCATGAAGGGCGCTGGATCGTACAAGAATGTCGGCAGTAGGTTCTCCGGACATCTGGACGTTCATCATGGTGAGATTTCCTCCCATATCCTTTAATACCCTCAGGATGCCGTCGCGGGTGGGATTGATTCCCACATTTTTTATGAGTATTTCCGAGTTGGGAACAAGCAGTCCTGCAGCCAGGAAAAATGCGGCGGAAGAGATGTCGCCGGGAACCATGATGGATTGTCCATACAGCTCATCTGCGGGGGTGATGATGGCAGAGATTCCTTCTGTGCGTATATCCGCACCAAAGCTCTTTAGCATCAGCTCCGTATGGTTGCGGGAAACAGAAGGCTCTGTTACGCAAGTATTGCTGTCTGCGTAAAGCCCGGCCAGAAGAATGGCGGATTTTACTTGTGCGGAGGCGACTGGCGACCGGTAGTGGATGCCATGAAGAGGCTGACCCGTAATTTCAAGGGGAGCACAGTCGTTTCCGTTTATGCTGTTAATCTGTGCTCCCATAAGGGAGAGTGGTTCCATAATCCGTTTCATGGGACGTTTCTGGATAGAGGCGTCCCCGGTCAGGGTGACAGTAAAATTCTGAGCGGACAGAATGCCGGAGATCAGGCGGGTGGTAGTGCCGCTGTTTCCGCAGTCTAGAACCTGATCCGGCTTTTTCAGTCCCCGCAGCCCGTTGCCGCGGATCAGGACGGTATCACCCTGATTTTCGATTTCCACACCCATCTGACGAAAGCAGGAGATGGTGGAAATGCAGTCTGCTCCCTGCAAAAAGTTACAAACTTCTGTGGTTCCCTGCGCAATGGAGCCAAACATTACGCTGCGGTGGGAGATGGATTTGTCGCCGGGGACGGTTATTTCACCGTGAAGCCTGTTGCATTGTTTGAATTTCATGTCTTCTCTCCTGTTACTGTATTTTAATCAGCTCATAATTATATTTTTCTAACTGTTTCCACGCCTGCTGCATGTCAGTTTCATTGCGGAAGGTAATGCGCAGGGCTCCCTCTCCGTGCTCTCGGTTATGATTGATTCCTATGTTGCTGATGCTGATGCCACGGGCGCTTAAGATGCAGGACAGAGTGGAGATAGCGCCTGGCTCGTCTACGATGTCCACTGTGAAAGAGTAGTCCGGATCCACTGAGCCGCGGGATTGGTCAGAGATGGAATTGCGATAGGCTCTGGAGGAATCAAACAGTTGGTAGACAGCAGAACTCTGCCGCGCTTTTAATGCACCGAGGATTTTTTCCAGGGAAGTAATGTAGTCTTCCAGAAGGGCTGCAATATTTTCTGCATTAGTCATACAGATTTGCTCCCACATTTCCGGAGAGGAAGAGGCAATTCTGGTAATATCTTTAAATCCCCCTGCCGCAAGCCGTTTCATAATCTCCTCCGGTGTGTCGGAAGTTTTTACCAGATTTACTAGGCTGGAGGCAATAAGATGGGGCAGATGGCTGATTGCTGCAACGATCCGGTCGTGTTCCCTATAATCCAGCACAATGGGGATAGAGCCGATGGAATTTGCCAGCTGCACCATGCGCTCCGTGTCCTCTTTGCAGGAACATGAGGAGGGAGTAATAATGTAATAGGCATTTTCAAGAAGATGATCTGTGGCATTTTCATAGCCTGTTTTTTCAGAACCTGCCATGGGATGCCCACCGATGAACATCTTTTCCATTCCAAGTGAGGTGACTGCTTCGTGAATGCTTGTTTTTGTGCTGCCTACATCGGTTATGATGGCGCCTGGTTTCAGGAAGGGACGCACATCGGAGAGATATTGGGCATTGTACTCTACAGGTGTACATAAGAATATGATGTCGCATTGCTTCAGCTGTTCGTCCAGTCTGTCCAAAATAACATTCACGATGCCATCAGTGCGGGCTTGTTCCAGCTTTGCGCGTGAGCGCATATACGCCATTATGACAGCTTGTGGGTTTGCCCTGCGGATTCCTTTTGCGATGGAACCGCCAATTAACCCAAAGCCAATAAAACCAAAAACCGTGTCCTTCATCGGAAAATCTCCCTGAGCTTTTCATATCTGTTTTATACCTCATTCTACTCTGTCTGATAAAACTTGTCAATAATTCATTACTTTAAACGATTAAACTGAAAATGTTTTGTACAAATCGTATGTTTAACTTGAAATTTTCAAACTTTTTTAGTAAAATATCATCATAAAACTAAACTTGGTGTATAGGAGGGAATGTTATGAACGTTTATGGAACAAAACAGCTCCGGAACGTTGTGCTGCTTGGTCATGGGGGATCTGGCAAGACCACAGCTGCAGAAGCATTGGCGCTGGTAACTGGAGTTACAAAACGTATGGGAAAGATCACGGATGGCAATACCATCAGTGATTATGACAAGGAAGAAATGAAACGCCAGTTTTCTATTTCCACATCCCTGATTCCCATTGAGTACCAGGGTGATGGCGGGATGATAAAGATTAACCTGCTGGATACGCCGGGATATTTTGATTTTGTTGGTGAAGTGGAGGAGGCTGCAAGCGTTGCTGACGCGGCGGTTATTGTTGTGAACTGTAAAGCGGGAATTGAGGTCGGAACTGAGAAAGCCTGGGAGCTTTGTGATAAGCTGAAATTGCCGCGCATTATTTTTGTCACCAATATGGACGATGACCGTGCAAGTTTCAGAGAACTGGTGCTCAAACTGGAGAGACGGTTTGGAAGAAGCATTGCTCCGTTCCAGCTTCCAATTCGAGAGAATGAGAAGTTTGTTGGCTATGTAAATGTGGTTAAAATGGCAGGCAGACGGTTTACCAATCTGAGTGATTATGAGGAATGCGAGATTCCCGAGTACTCCCGGAAGAATCTTGGAATCGCAAGAGACGTGCTTTTAGAGGCAGTGGCGGAGACCAGTGAGGAGTATATGGAGCGTTATTTCTCCGGGGAAGAATTTTCTGTAGAAGAGATTCAGAGCGCGCTTCGGGAACATGTAATCGACGGGTCTATTGTTCCAGTATTGATGGGCTCGGGAGTTAACTGCCAGGGGTTTAAAACTCTTTTGCAGGTAATTGACCGTTATCTGCCAACACCGGATAAGTTTGAGTGTATCGGTGTGGACGTGTCCACTGGAGAGCGGTTTACTGCAAAATACAACGATTCCGTATCCCTGTCCGCGCGGGTATTTAAAACTATCGTTGATCCATTTATCGGAAAATACTCCCTGATGAAGATATGTACGGGAACCTTAAAGCCGGACAGCACAATTTACAATGTTAATAAGGATGCGGAGGAGAAGGTCGGAAAGCTTTACCTGCTTCGTGGAAAGGATACCATTGAGGTTCCTGAGCTGAGAGCAGGAGATATAGGAGCCGTTGCAAAACTGGGTGTGACACAGACCGGAGATACGATTGCGCTGCGCTCCGCGCCGATTGTGTATCATAAACCGCAGATTTCCACTCCTTATACATACATGCGCTATAAGACCGTGACAAAGGGAGATGAGGATAAGGTGTCCTCTGCGCTCTCTAAGCTGATGGAGGAAGATTTGACCTTAAAGTCTGTAAACGATAAGGAGAACCGCCAGCTCCTTCTTTACGGCATCGGAGACCAGCAGCTTGAGGTGGTTGTCAGCAAGCTTTTAAGCCGCTATAAAGTAGAGATTGAGCTGAGCAGACCTAAATTTGCGTTCCGCGAGACGATTCGTAAGAAAGTGGAGGTTCAGGGCAAATATAAGAAACAGTCTGGAGGGCATGGTCAGTATGGAGATGTTAAGATGGAATTTGAGCCTTCCGGAGATTTGGAGCGTACCTATATATTTGAGGAGCGGGTATTTGGAGGAGCAGTTCCGAAAAACTATTTCCCGGCAGTAGAAAAAGGCGTGGCAGAAAGCTGCATGAAGGGACCTCTTGCCGCCTACCCGGTAGTCGGTGTGAAGGCAACGCTGGTGGACGGATCTTATCATCCGGTGGATTCCTCTGAGATGGCGTTTAAGACTGCTGCGATGATGGCATTTAAAAAAGGCTTTATGGATGCCAATCCCGTTCTCCTGGAGCCGATTGCATCTCTGAAGGTTACGGTTCCAGATAAATTTACCGGTGATGTGATGGGGGATTTGAACCGCAGACGCGGTCGGGTGCTGGGCATGAATTCGGATCATCACAATAAGCAGATTATTGAGGCGGATATTCCCATGTCTGAGCTGTTTGGTTATAACACGGCGCTCCGCTCTATGACCGGAGGCATCGGTACATATGAGTATGAGTTCGCCCGTTATGAGCAGGCTCCCGGAGATATTCAGAAGGAGGAAGTGGAGGCGAGAGCGTCCAAGGTAGACAAACTAGAGATATAGGGTTATACTAGGAGGGATGGTGATTCATAATCTGTTTGGCAGAAAGAAAGTGCAAATGGAGGAAGGATATGGATTCACGAAAGTACTTATCAAGGATTGGATGGGCATATATAGCGTTTGAGGCAGCTGCCATGGTTGGGATTCTGTTGGTTATTGGAGCTGCGCAAGTGATGCAGGTTCTCAGACCGGATGCTAAGTTGGATTTCAATGTGCTCACGGTTATTGGGCATCTTGCGGTGTATGCCCTTGGATTTCCGGTGTTTTATCTTTTGATGCGCCGAATTCCCTCCTGGCGTAAAAAAGAGCCGCAGAGTATAAAATTCGGGACTTTTTTTGTTCTGATGATATTTTGTTTTGGAGTTACGTATGTTGCAGATTTGCCCAGACAGATCATTATGTATGGAATTCACTTATTCATTGAAATGGAGGAAGTTAATCCGCTGTATGAGGTGTTGGGAGACATGAAGCTGTGGATGGTGGTTGTGCTTACGGTTTTCCTGGCTCCGATTATGGAGGAGCTGATGTTCCGGAAGATGCTGGTTGACCGCCTGGTGCCCTTTGGACAGAAAACAGCTGTGATCGTTTCAGGTTTGAGTTTTGGTCTGTTTCACGGAAATTTTCACCAGTTCTTTTATGCTACGGCGCTGGGAATGGTTTTTGCTTATATTTACAGCAGTACGGGAAGAATTCGTTACAATATTCTGCTTCATATGGTCATAAATATTATGGGTGGTCCTGTTCTGCTGCTTTTAATCCGCGGAATGGAAAGCGAAGCCCTTTGGGCGTATCTGGGTGTGATGGTTTTGGGGCTTATGATATTGGCAAGCATGATTGCGTCAGTGACCATTTTCTTTCTCTATCTGCGGGATTTGACCTGGTTTCCTGCATGGAAGCATCCACAGCGGGGGTTTTTGCGCACCCTGCTTAGGGCACCGGGGATATGGGCCTTTATTGCCGGGTGCATGTTGATATTTTTCCTGTGACAGGAAGATGAAATGTGTGGGTTTGTCAAACATATGTTACACTGACCCTAAATAATCTCTAAGTA
>CANPMS010000050.1 GCA_947575275.1 uncultured Clostridium sp.
TGAGGTACTTAGAGATTATTTAGGGTCAGTGTAACATATGTTTGACAAACCCACACTGTTTTTTACACACTATATCAGTTTCCAAAAAACAGCTCCACACCATCCGCCAGCCCATTTGCCAACTGTTCCAAGGTCGCAGCAGAATGGTCGGAGGCCTTGTCTCCCAGCTCAATATCCACAGAGGGCACTGTCGAGTAGGAGGTCTGTGTCAAATCCATCTCCATCTTTCCGCTGGAAAAAATCTTGATGCCTGCACCCTTTAATCCTGCAATCAGGCTGTCGCCCAGAGCATGGTGCTCCTGCCAGTGAGAGGCTACCGGTTCCATATTGCGGTAAGAGGACACATTCGGTACACTCATATAGAACGCACCCTTATTGCTTGTAGTGGAGTCCCAGTGGAGGGCAATATGACAATCCGCCATATTGTTTGCCATCACAGTGCGCGCCACATTGTCAAGCTGCACATCATCGCTCTCACGAATCATCAGCACATCGTAGCCTCGGGATAAAAGCTTTTCCTTCATCACCTTCGCCATGGCAAGAGTCACCTCCGCCTCCCCAGTCCCGTCAGAAAACTGCATTCCGGAAGACACTGCCACTGCCGTAACTGCACCTGCGCCGGTGGTTCCTCCTGTCACCTTCGGGGTTCCGTCCGGGTGGCACTGGGTCTTGACGCTGGAGCCTCCCTTTGTTCCATGGCCCGCATTAACACAGACTACCTTCCCCTTGCGGTTTGAAGCCTCAGAACGGTACAGCACCGCTTGACCTGAATTAATTTTGGAATAATTCGCATACTTCCATTCTGGATTTAAGGAGACACTGCCTCCCTCCGCCACGGCTGCAGCTCCAGCCTCAGATACTTCCGGCTTTGCGGCAGTCAGGTACTGGGATGACACATAGTATTCTCTGCCATCTAAAAGCACCCGGCTCCATCCTTCACTGTACCCGGTGCGCTTCAGTTCTGCTCCGGTGTTCAACTGGGTCACCACCTCCGCTCCCGGCTGAGGCAATACACGCACATTCAAATTTACCGCGTCCACATACACCGTCTCATCCCTCTCCTCCATTGCGGGCAGCGGGGCGGTCTCTCTTGTAATCCCCACTTCCTTAGGACTTGACTCCGCTGGCGGAACAGACACCTGTTCAAACGCCGCACTGCTCTCCAAAATTTCGGTCTTCTCATATGATTTTCCCAGACAGCCGGAAGAAAGCACTGCCACTGACATAAGGATGCCTGTCATCATAATCTGTCTTCTCATCGTATTGTTCCTCCCCCTACAACATAATCCCCATCATAGAACACCACAGCCTGTCCGGGCGTGACGGCACGAACCTTTTCCAGAAACCGGCACTCTACCAAGTCCTCTCCCACTTCCCGAATAATACAGGGTGCTCCCCTGTGGCTGTAGCGAATCTTTCCTGTGACCTGCATAGGTTTCCCGTGCAGCCCGTCCACAGCCATCCAGTTCATTTTATCACAAATCAGTGTATCCGTAAATACATCTGCTGCTCCCCCTATGACCACCTCATCAGTGTCCGGGCGGATCTCCTTTACAAATACCGGGTATCCCATAGCAAGTCCCAGACCCTTGCGCTGCCCGATCGTATAGTGGGTAATTCCCTTGTGGCGGCCCAGCACATTTCCGTCTGCATCAACAAAATTGCCCGGCGCCGGCACATGATCCGCCTGCTCTTCGATAAATCTGGCATAATCCTTGTCAGGAATAAAACAGATTTCCTGACTGTCAGCCTTATCCGCCACCTTTAGACCTATCTTTTCGGCCATCTGACGGATTTCTGCTTTTGTAAATTCCCCCACCGGCATCAGCGTATGTGATAATTGCTCCTGACTCAGGTTATAAAGCGCATAGGTCTGATCCTTGGCATCCGTGGCGGATTTTTTCAAGGCATAGCGGCCATTTTTTAACCGTTCCACCCTGGCGTAATGACCTGTGGCGATATAATCCGCTCCCAGATTAAGGCTGCGCCTCAAAAGCGACTCCCATTTCACATAACGATTGCAGGCAATACATGGATTGGGAGTACGGCCATGGAGGTATTCCTCCACAAAATAATCCATGACATTTTCCTTAAATTCCCTCTTGAAGTTCATCACATAATAGGGGATTCCAAGCTTCCACGCAACCGCCCGGGCATCGTCCACCGCAGAGAGACCGCAGCAGCCTCCGTTCTCCTGCACAGCCGCTTCCTCCTCATCCTGCCAAATCTGCATGGTAACGCCGATAACCTGGTAACCCTGCTGCAACAAAAGCCAGGCGGCAACCGAAGAATCGACGCCGCCTGACATTCCAACTACTACTTTTTTCCCACATGAATCAATCAATATTCTTCTTCCTCTTCGTGTTCACTAATATCATTCTTTGGCTGCTCCAGACCCTCAATTTCAATCCCGTTCTTCTGAGCATAATCCCACAACGCCGCGTGGATTGCTTCCTCCGCCAATAAAGAACAGTGTACCTTAACAGGGGGCAATCCGTCAAGTGCTTCCATCACCGCTTTGTTGGTAATTTCCATCGCCTCCCTCACAGTCTTTCCCTTCACAAGCTCTGTGGCCATACTGCTGGTAGCCACCGCAGCCCCGCAGCCAAAGGTTTTAAATTTCACATCACGGATAATCTGATCCTCATCAATATCCAGATAAATTCTCATAATATCCCCGCACTTGGCGTTTCCGACCGTGCCTACGCCGCTGGCATTCTCAATTTCTCCCACATTTCTGGGATTTTCAAAATGATCCATTACTTTTTCTGTATACATCAGCCTTTTTCTCCTTCTCTTCTACTATTTTTATAATCAGTGTGACTGTTTCTTCATAAAATCCTCGTAGAGCGGTGACATGCTCCGCAGCCGTTCTACAATCCCTTTCACGCTGTCTACCACAAAATCAATCTCCTCCCTGGTATTCTCTTCACTCAGAGTCAGGCGCAGAGAGCCATGGGCAATCTCATGGGGCAGACCGATGGCCAAAAGCACATGGGACGGATCCAGAGAACCTGAAGTGCACGCGGAACCGCTGGAGCCGCAAATCCCCTTTGCATCCAACATAATAAGCAGCGATTCGCCTTCAATAAACTGAAACGCAACATTTACATTGTTGGGCAGCCGATTTGTGCGGTGGCCGTTGATCCGGGTGTATGGAATCTCAGCCATCACCCGCTCCATCAGGTAATCACGCAAATTCTCCTCATACGTCCTTCTGGATTCCATTTCCTTCACAGCCAGCTCCGCTGCCTTTCCAAAGCCTACAATCCCCGGTACATTTTCTGTTCCTGCACGGCGTTTTCTCTCCTGAGCGCCGCCGTGAATAAAGGAGCGGATTTTCACGCCCTTTCTGATATAGAGGAATCCGATTCCCTTTGGTCCGTTAATCTTATGTCCACTGGCACTCAGCATGTCGATATTCAGTTCATCCACATGAATCGGCAGATGCCCATACGCTTGAACTGCGTCTGTGTGGAATAAGATTCCATGCTCTCTGGCAATCTGTCCGATCTCCTGAATTGGCTGAACGGTGCCAATTTCATTATTGGCAAACATAATGGAAATCAGAATCGTGGTTGGGCGGATTGCTTTTTTCAGCTCCTCCAGCTTCACCACACCATTCTCATCCACATCAAGATATGTCACCTCAAAGCCCCGCCCTTCCAAATACTCGCAGGTGTGCAGGATTGCATGATGCTCAATCTTACTGGTAATAATATGGTTTCCTTTGTTCTGATACGCCTCCGCTGCCGCCTTTAATGCCCAGTTATCAGCCTCTGAGCCGCTGCCAGTGAAATAAATCTCGTTTGCATTGGCGCCAATGGATTTTCCGATTGTCTCCCGCGCCTCCGTCACAGCCTGCTTCACCGGAGTGGCAAACTCATAAACAGACGATGGATTTCCGTAAAGCTCCGTAAAATACGGAACCATTGCCTCCACGACCTCTTTTCTCACTCTTGTGGTAGCGGCATTATCCAAATATATTGTTTCTTTCATCTATTTTAATCCGCCTTTCTTAGTTGATTTTTTACGATGGGATTAGTATAACATTTATTTCCTAGTATTTCAATAGGAATTATACTTTACTTTTTCTTCTTCCCTCAACAACTTCTTCCCAGGCATAGTCTACGCCCTGTTTTCATAAATTATAATAATTTCCATAGCTTGGAGCTGCCATGAATCTGCTGTCTGAACTCACCCCGAAGCGGCGTGCCTTCCTAACAGGCACACTCCTGCTGACCGGAAGCGGTCTCGCCTGCAGGGTTCTGGGATTCTTCTACCGCATTTTTCTGTCACGAACCATCGGAGCTGAGGGTCTTGGACTTTACAATATGATTCACCCGATTTTCGGCGTATGCTTTGCCCTATGCGCCGGCTCCATACAGACTGCCCTGTCCCAGCTTATTGCTTCAAACGCCGCTCGCGGGCGCAAAATCTTTCAGGCGGGGCTTTCCATATCCCTGTGCATGTCTCTGACACTTGCCATTCTTATCTGCCGCTATGCGGACGTTCTTGCTACATATGTCCTTATGGAACCGCAGTGCGCCCCTTATCTTCCTCTGATGGGAATCTCTGTCCCCTTTGCGGCGCTCCACGCCTGCATCAACGGATATTACTACGGAATGCAGCGTTCCCGCGTTCCCGCGTTCTCTCAGATTGCGGAGCAGGTAATCCGTATGGCACTGGTATTCTTTCTGGCAGATACCTGGATCGCCTCAGGGCATGTGGTGACCGTGCACCTTGCAGTCCTTGGTCATTTAATAGGAGAAGTGGCTTCAGCAGCCTTCACGTTTCTCAGCATGTGCCTGTTTCCGCCTCAGAGACAGGACAGACAAAGCATCGTGCAGGCAGCCCACCTTGCAGGTCATTTACTTCCGTTTTACGAAGAACTTGCGCCTTTAATGGCACTGGCGCTGCCACTCATGGGAAATCGTCTGGTATTGAATATTCTGGCCAGCGCTGAGGCGGTATGGATTCCAGGCTGCTTGAAACTCTCCGGGCTGACTGGTCCCGATGCCTTTGCCATTTACGGTGTTTTGACCGGTATGGCCCTGCCTTTTATTCTCTTTCCCTCTGCAATCACCAACTCCATGGCTGTGCTTCTTCTTCCCACTGTGGCGAAAGCTCAGGCCGAAGGACAAAAGAGCAGCATTACAGCCAGCATCTCTGTATCTCTGCGATACAGCCTCTACATGGGAATCCTGTGCATCGGAATTTTCGTCCTGTTTGGGGATTCTTTGGGCATAAGCGTTTTCCATGACCAGGATGCAGGGCGTTTTATTCAGATTCTCGCCTGGCTCTGTCCATTCCTCTACCTTGCCACCACCATGGGAAGTATTTTAAACGGACTGGGAAAAACCCGCACCACCTTTCTCCAGAACACTGCTGCGCTGCTTCTTCGCATCTGCTTCGTGCTTCTGGGCATTCCGCACTTTGGAATTATGGCATATCTGTGGGGGATGCTGATCAGCGAACTTACCCTGGCGCTTATGCACCTTTGGTCTCTGAAGCAGCTGGTGGACTTCACATGGAACGCCTGGGAAATGATTGTAAAGCCTGCCGCTCTCTTAATGGTTGCAGTTGGAATCCACTATTTTCTCTCTGGAATCCATCCTTCCTTTGGCGGTCTTCCGCCCTTTATTGACACAGCAATCAGAATCAGCTTTTTCGTTTTTTGCTATGGAGGGCTTCTTCTTGTCTTCCATTTTTCAAGAAAGGACGCTTGATTTTTTACACTAAAATCACACCTGCGAAAAGCGGGACGCGGACAGTTTTTCACTTGCTGTCTGCGCCCCGTTCTTTTTTATTCTTGATTGATAGTCGATTGGAAAAACATATTTAATTGTTTTCCCAATTCCATAGGATTATCTTTTTGCATAGGGTATCAATTCTTTCATGTTCATGGAAGCAGATTTGTTTGCTTTGTCCTTATCTCTGCATACCACCAACACCGGGAATTGTATATTGTGTTCCTGTTAGCACCAAAGAATTTATCCTTTCAGGGTGTTCAATGCCATATTGCATAGCAAGAATACCCCCTAAAGAAAGACCGCACAAATTCAAAGGCTCATTGAATTTTCCACAATAACTTTCTAATGCGCGATATAACGTAAGATAACATGTTTTTCTATCCGTAAGCCATTCTGATAAATTCGGGCAAATAATATTCTCCTTATTGTCCATAACCGTAATCGTGTTATCCCAGTCTGATGATGTTTGTCCTAATCCATGAAGAAATATGTATTTCATTGACTTTCCCCTTAAAATTTCTGAAATCCATAGCAAAATACTGTCTATGTTCTGTTTTGTAATCCAGTACATAAATCTCTCTTTGATGTTATGACCTCATTATAATGTCTAAATGATGGCAAAAAATATATTGACGGCATAATGACGGTACATTGTAATTAACTGTATAGCAATTTGTTAAATTTACAGGGTTGGAGCAATCATTTGAAAAGCAGTATGAGCATTATGCAGATTTTATTGAAGAGCTGAAAAACTGAAACCACCATTGCATAATAAGTTTATCAAAATTATGGACGAGCAACTTGATACTGTACCCTTTAAAATTTCAAAGATGTTTATTGATGGTTTCCGCCTGGGCGCAAGAAGGTAATAAATCTGGTTGCTGACTTGAAATTTTAAATTCCGGTGCAGAGTTAAATTCCACCATATGTTATTTTTTGCTGATTTTGCAGGAGGTTTTTGAGCAAAATCTCCTGTTTTCTGCTATAATTAACTCAACTTATCGAAAAATACTTGATTGCTGCGCATGGGAAACGGACCACTGGAAAGCAGTGTGTAAGACTGAATTCCATCGGTCACATTTCAAAAATGTGAAACGTTTACTTCCAGTCTGACAGCAGATTTCGATCAGTTGATTAGTGGTTAAAGCGGAGCAGCTTAGGCGTCAGGTTCACCCCAAACTCCGAGCCGCGGTCAGTCAATATATTCAAAGACAGAAACGAACTCATAGGTACCCATACGTTTTTCCAGACGGTCAAATACAAGACGTACGGCGCCTTTGGTACAGCGATTCATAAGAAAGACCAGAAACAGTTTCTCCTTTGTAAAAAACATGGTCAGCAGAGTCTTTTTTGACTCTCTTGATGAATGTACGGTGTCCATCTCCACAAAAGCAGGTAGTTCCAGAGAACAGAAATCACGATAGAACCTGTTTGTAAAAACAGCCTAATCCGTGATCTGAGTTTTGTGTCACTTTCTGGGTTTGAAACGGGTTTTGCGTTTCAGATCAATATTTCTGGCGGAGCTGCTATTTTGTCAGGTTGATGCCAGCCCGGGAATCATGGAGTTTTTCTCGATACCTCCTGTCTGCAAAACGGGCATTATAAGTGTATTTGTGAGCAATGGTGCAGCGGTTAATCGTTTTGTCACAGCCATTACAGACATAAGGTGACCTTTCCAGCCTTTTACAGAGCTCCTTTTGAAAATCCTTACAGGTCTGATTGCAAGTGGGGCAGGAGGCACATTTCACACCGCACAGGATGATCTTGCCGCAGGCATTGGTCTTTCTGCAGTGATAGCGGTGGACGCAGAAATTCTTAGCATTATAAAAGATGCCTTTATGATACCAGTCCGAGAGACGGTGAGCCTTAACCTCTTTGGAGATAGTGGCGGGGTCCTTGCACAGGAACCTCGCGATAACCTTAAAAGAAGTACTTTTGTTCAGTTCGTTTTCAATATAGATACGGTCATTGAGTGTGAGATGTTTCTGGTTGCCAGGGATATGTTTACTCATAAAGTTCCTCCTTCTACTGCTGTCAGAAGGAGACATAACTATAACATTTTTGTGTGCAAGAGTAAATATCAACTGTGCAGAGGTAAATTCTACTCCCCATTGAAGGAGTGGAATTTAAAATTTCATTTTACGTCCCATAAGGAAGGGCGGGGGCGGGGTTGATTTAGTTGCTTTTTTGTGTTAAACTTAAAATAGATTATGCGTCCTTGCCGCCGGGTAAGGTGTTAAGCGTCAGACTTTCTATCGTTAGGCCATTGAAGATAGAAAGTACTGGCGTTATTTTTTTCTAATTAGAAGGATAAACGTATGGAACAACCGTCTTGTATGCGAGAATTTTCCAGATATACAATTTTAAGTGTTTTCGGAACACTAGGCGTGTCCTGCTACATTTTAGCAGACACATTCTTTGTTTCAAAAGGATTAGGCACAAGCGGGCTTACCGCACTAAACCTTGCTATTCCAGTCTATAATTTTATTCATGGTACAGGGTTAATGATTGGCATGGGCGGAGCAACAAAATTTTCCGTTTGCAAGAGCCAAGGAAATCAAGCGTTAGTGAACAAAATTTATACAAACACCATATATCTTGCTGTTTTGTTTTCAATCGTATTTATGTTGCCCGGCTTTTTCTATTCAAGACAGTTAGCTCTCGCTTTAGGTGCAGATATGGCAGTATTGGAAATGACGGTTACTTATTTACGGTGGCTGTTACTTTTTTCCCCAGCTTTCATTTTGAATGATGTGCTGCTTTGCTTTGTCAGAAATGATGCAAATCCGCAGCTTTCTATGTGTGCAATGCTTATTGGAAGTTTTTTTAATGTAATACTAGACTATATTTTTATTTTTCCCTTGCATATGGGGATTTTGGGTGCGATTTTTGCAACGGGATTGTCACCAGTTATAAGTATTTTAATAATGCTTCCGCATTGGGAAAAAAATAAAAATTCGTTCCATTTTATAAGAACAGGAATTTGTATAAAAATTGTCAAATGGGATCTATCACTGGGTTTCCCTTCTTTGATTGCACAAATTTCGTCTGGAATTGTGATGATTACTTTTAATGCAATTATTTTGAATTTAGAAGGAAATATTGGTGTTGCTGCCTATGGCATTATTGCAAATATTTCCCTTGTCGTTGTTGCAATTTATACAGGAGTTGCCCAAGGGGCGCAACCACTTATCAGCCGTTTTTATGGAGGTGGGAACAGAGAACAAATTCAAGCAGTACTGCGCTATGCCATATTCACTATATTAGCATTGTCCGCTATTCTGTATTTGTTGATTTTTGTTTTTGCACAACTAATTGCAATCGTTTTTAATAGCGAATATAATGTAAAGCTTCAAGCGATTGCAGTAACGGGATTGAGGTTATACTTTATATCAGCACCATTTGTAGGATACAATATCATTCTTGCTACTTTTTTCACATCGATAGAGCGAGCTTTTCCATCCCATATCCTATCCGTGTTAAGAGGTCTTGTTTTAGTGATTCCAACAGCTTTTCTCCTGTCTTTTTTATGGGAAATGGTTGGCATATGGTATACATGTCCTGTAACGGAAATTCTTGTTGCGTTGCTTGGATTTGTAATATATAAAAATGAACAAAGAAAGGAAAAAAAGTATGAAAATTGAAGAAAAAAGTGCACTGCTTGTCATTGATATTCAGCAGGAGAATTTTGTGGAAATGAACGAATCAAACATGGATGCTCCCGGATGGGAATGTATCCGCAATGCGAAAAGAGCGCTGGATGTGTTCCGGGCGAAAAAGCTTCCGGTTATTTAGATTAAAGAGGTCCACAGACCTAATATGGTAGACTTCAGGCGTGAACTGGACGGTTCAGAGGACATTCACTGCATGGAGAATTCACCTTATACCGATTATGCCAAACTCACTTATCCTATCGAGGGTGAATATCTGATTTCCAAACGTAGGTATAGCGCATTTTTCGGAACAGACTTAGAAATTCTACTGAAAGGGCTTCATGTGGATACTCTTTATATGATGGGTGGTCTTACAGATGTATGTATTCATTATACAGCTGTTGACGCGCACCAAAATGACTATTATATTCGTGTGGTAAAAGATGCTGTTGCTGATTCTAGGGATCAATTAGGTTGAAATCGAGTGTATGAAGAAAAGTCTGTAAATTCAGATCTTCTATGATAATGATTGGGG
>CANPMS010000051.1 GCA_947575275.1 uncultured Clostridium sp.
TACTTAGAGATTATTTAGGGTCAGTGTAACATATGTTTGACAAACCCACACATTTATATTTCACAAAATAAAAATTTATCCTTATCTGGTATCAATCAAATCCTGATATGTAACATACATTGTATTGCCCTCCTTTCTCTCGTCGGGAGGGCTGTTATACCCTCCCGAAAAGTAAGAGGGGTAAAGCCGCCTTTAGCTCTATGGTTTCCAGTGAATGGAGTATAGCACAGATTTCCTTGCCGGGCAATACCATAACTTTAGTGAGACAGCCTTTTATAGATTTCTTCCATTTTTTCTGTCACAGATTTTTCTCCAAATTCCTCACACCGTTTTCTATTTTCCATACCCAGCTCTTTCAGTTTTTGAGGGGCATTTAACAGATGGCAGAGTGCCTGGCAGTAGGCAGCAGTGTTATCTGCCTTTTTCACCATAATTCCTCCGTGGCAGAATTTCAGGGAGGCAGTCTCAGACATGGATTCGCCCATCAGATCCCGATTGCCGCGTATATCGGAACAGATAACTGCAATACCGCTTGCCATTGCCTCCAGCAGGGCAACAGGCAGCCCCTCCTGATAGGAGGGGAACAGGAAAACATCGGCTGTTTGCAGCACTTCTAAAATATCCTGACGGTAGCCAAGGAATGTGACACAGTTTGTAATTCCAAGATTTTGGGTAAGTTCATATAAATATGCGTCCAACTTCCCGTGACCGCAGATCACATAATGAATACAAGAGGTATCTGTCAGTTGGGCAATGGCTCTCAATATCGTTTCGTGGTTTTTCCGTTTAATTAGCTCTCCTGAGGAAAGCAGGATAATCCTGTCAGCAGGAATTCCCAGTTCTTTTTTCTTATTAAGAACGGCGGCAGCATTGTAGGTGGGGAAGCACGTTAAATTGATGCCAACGCCAGGGATATAATCTACGTATTTGGCATGAAATGTTTTGCGTGCACGGTTATAGTCCTCATGGTTAATGCAAATCTGCTGGTCAGTAAAACGGGAAAGGAAACGTTCCATAGGATAGTAACATAACCAGTTCATCAGAGAAGAGCCCTGGAAAAAATGGAAGCCGTGGGCGGTATAAATAACCGGGGCGGTATGGGTACTGTGTGCGGCCAGGCGCGCCATAACGCCCCCCATAGGGGTATGACAGTGAACCAGATTAAAATGCCCGTGCTTCATCAAATTTCGGAGCTGACGATAAACATGGAAGTTGGCAAGCTTAAACGGGCTTCTGACAAAGTCAATCTGGTGGCGGATAATTCCTGTCCCGTCCAGCCGGTGATTATCAGTTCCGTAGGAAGGAGTGTGGTAATTGGAAGCATAATGCACTTCATATCCCATGTCCTGAAGAAGTTTTACATTATTCATTTCAAATTGTGGAACAAAGCCACTTACGGTAGTGACTAGAAGAGCCTTCTTGCCTGCCATATGGAATACCTGCCTTATTTGCTGGTTTACTGGGTGTGTAACATGATGCTTTTGATTATAACATAAAACTTAAATGAATGGTAGTGATAACCGGAGATGTCCTTATTGGAACATCTCCACCAGTTTGCGAAACAGCTCTATATCTTCCGCCTTCAGGCGGAGATTCGCTGCAAGCTCTTCTCCATCGGAGGTAGTCACTCTGAATTCAAACAGGCTTCCTTCCTGTACACCCCGCTGATAGACAGTACTTAAGTATTTAGGAAATTTAGGATGGTTTGTTTTAAAGTGATCCCATGCAGATTTTAATTGTATAAGATTCAGTGGATTCATAAACGGATTCTCCCTTCTGTGTAAAACCGGCAGTTTCGATGCCGCTGTATTCAGTATGCCCAGAATGTTTAGTTTTGAGCAGTTATGGTTTTTCAAATTGTAGAGCAGGCAAAAAGTTGATATAATAGTAGTATTGGCGCAGAAGAATGATATTGGCGCTGACCAGTTGAAACAGAAAAGGGGAACGTGTATTATGCAGCGTGCATGTGGAATGCTTCTTCCGGTGTCGAGTCTTCCATCAAAATATGGAATTGGGGCTTTTTCTAAAGAGGCATATGAGTTTGTGGACCGGCTTGTAGAAGCAGGGCAGAGTTATTGGCAGGTTTTACCTTTGGGACCGACAGGATACGGGGACTCACCCTACCAGTCGTTTTCTGCATTTGCAGGAAATCCATATTTTATCGATTTGGAACAGTTGATTGAGGATGGACTCCTGACAAGGGACGAGTGTGAGAAGGCAGATTTTGGAGACGACCCTCAGGACATCGACTATGAAAAGCTGTATTCCAGTCGTTTTCCCATTCTTAGGCGGGCGTTTGAGCGCTGGAAAAAACAGCAGCAGGAGTCAGGGCTTGAAGAGGAGCAGATTTATGAGCTGCTTTGTGGTGAGCTTTCCTTAGAGACACAGGAATACTGTTTTTATATGGCGGTGAAGAATGCCTTTGGTGGTAAGAGCTGGAGTCAGTGGGACGAGGATATACGGACTCGTCAGCAAGAGGCGTTGGTGCGCTGGAGGAGAGCGCTGAAGGACGAGATTGCATTTTATGAGTTTCAGCAGTATCTGTTTCAGGAACAGTGGGAGCAGCTTAAGGAGTATGCCAACCAAAAAGGGATTCGTATTATCGGGGATATTCCGATTTATGTAGCGTTTGATGGAGCTGATAGCTGGGTTCATCCCGAATTGTTCCAGTTTGACGAGGCATACAGACCTGTGGCCGTGGCAGGGTGTCCTCCTGACGCATTTGCAGTGACAGGGCAGCTTTGGGGCAATCCCCTTTACCGTTGGGACTATCATAAAAAAACAGGGTATCATTGGTGGCTCAAGCGTATGGAGTACAGTTTTAAGCTGTATGATGTGATAAGGGTGGATCATTTTCGGGGATTTGATGAGTACTACTCGATTCCGTCAGGGGACAAAACTGCAGAGTTTGGACATTGGGAGAAGGGACCAGGTTACAGGCTGTTCAAGGTAATGAAAAAGAAGTTGGGGTCTCTTCCGATTATTGCGGAAGATCTGGGGTTTTTAACGCCGTCGGTACGGAAGCTGTTGAAGAAGACTGGATTTCCAGGTATGAAGGTTTTGGAGTTTGCCTTTGATAAGTCGAAAGACAGCATATATCTGCCCCATAAATATCCAAAAAATTGTGTGGTATATACAGGAACCCATGATAATACCACACTGCAAGGCTGGTACCAGAGCTTGGATAAGGAGGAGCGGGAGTTTGCCTTCCGCTACTTGGGAAATGCCAGAACTCCCCAGGGAGAGATTCATTGGGACTATATTCGTCTGGCGCTTTCCAGTGTGGCGAAGCTGGCAATCATCCCGGTGCAGGATTATCTTGGACTGGGAGAATGGGCCCGGATGAATGAGCCATCCACTCTGGGCAAGAACTGGAGGTGGCGTATGACAAGGGATGCCATGGGGGAGGAGCTGGTTGAGGTATGCCGACAGATGGCAGAAGCCTATGGGCGTGCCGGCAAAAAGGCAGATATAGCGGAAAAAGACTGAAGCGGTTGAAGAATATGGCAGTTAATCAATAGTAATCTGCGACGCTTCCGTGTTTGCAGTATCTGAAGCCCCTGTACCGCTCTCTTCTAAATTTTCAGCGCTGCCTTCCAGCTTCTCAACCGTTCCTTCTTTGTGGGAGGTAAATGTTCCGCGAACCTCGTTGCCTGCCTTATCCTGAGCGTAAACAAACAGCCCGGATGGGATCATCTCGTAGGTGAGAGTATTTTTGTTTCTGTCTGCAGTCAGAGGCTTAATCCGAACGCCATCGGAGTTTACAGCGTAGATGGAGTCAAAATTGATTCCTGACTGGCTGTCAGACAGAGTGAGAGTCACAACTCCGTCTGTAATTTCCGCATGGCTAAAGGCAGGCGGGAGATCGTCCAGAACGTTCACATGCTCAAAGACGGAGGTGGACATACCATTCCAGTTGACTACGGAAGCCTCGATGGAACCGTTTTTGTAGATGGTAGCCGTATAGGTGCGCTTTTTGCCTTTTTCAAGCTTTAATTCCTCGCCGTCCATCACCATTTTGACGGACTTGGTGGGGAACCAGGACTCAATGGTTATAGCTGCATTGGTGGATAGATAATCATTCGTATCAGATACTGTAATATGAACCTTTGGTTTTGCAATAACACAAACCAGTAAAATGCCATTAAAAACGAGAAACGGCAGGACATAGAATAACAGAACCTGCAGCCACCCTGACTGCTGTTTTTTTCGGTATCTGCCATGTTTTCGCATAGAAGAATTCTGATAACGCTCCATAAGACGCTCCTTTTTATTCTAAGGCGGTATGTATAAAAATGTGCCTTGTTTTCTGCTCATAAGCATATCAGAAAAATAGGGTTTTTACAAGTAAACATTTTCTTACGATGCCTCTTTCCCACGAAGAGGTTCTGTGGTATGATTTTTATAGGAAGCTGTTGGAAAGCCTGTGAGGTTCATGTATGATAAGAAGAGCGGCAAAATTTGCAGAAAGAGCCCATGAGGGCATGATGCGTAAAGGGGGCAGAATCCCCTATATTTATCATCCCATGGAAGTGGCATTAATCGTGGCGCAGATGACGGAAGACCAGGAAGTGATTTCGGCTGCTTATCTGCACGATGTCTTGGAGGATACGTCTGTGACGCCTGAGGAGCTGGAGGCTCAGTTTGGCAGCAGGATTCTTTCTCTGGTACGTGCAGAGACGGAAGATAAATCATTATCCTGGCGTGAACGGAAGGCCTCTACGGTTGCACATTTACAATATGCGTCCACTGAGATGAAAATTCTGACCCTGGGGGACAAGCTAAGTAATATGCGCAGTACCGCACGTGATTATATGGTTATGGGGGACAGTATATGGCAGCGGTTTAACGAGAAGAGCCGTGAGAGTCATCAATGGTATATGGAAGGGGTGCTGGAAGGGCTGAAATCCCTGGAAGGTTTCCCGGCATACCAGGAATTGAAGCAGTTATTTAAGTTTGTTTATGGGGATTGATTATTTTACTTTATTGATTTATAATAAAACTCCCAGGTTATCTTTTTTCCTGGGAGAAGACATTTTCTGTCAGCTCTTGACAGAATTCTGAAAGACCGTTTTGTTCTGAATCGGTTGCTCCAAAGAGTTTATGTAACTGTTGAATGTTAATTTTGGCGGTGTAATTCGTCTGTCTGCCGCCGGAGAAAAGGGGTGTTATATGAGAAGAGAGGACGAGAGAAAAAGAGGGCTGACCCAAAGTGTGCAGATGGCTCTTTGGGTTGTGCTGATTTTGGTGCAGATGGCAGTGGTGTGTTGTCTGGAAGCTTGGGCAGATGTCCGTACAGATTTTACGGAGGATGAAATGTACCAAGTGGAGATGAAAGAGGTGGTGCGAGATGTAATTTACCGTCAGGTGGAGGGGGCAGCCCATATTCCAAAGACCTTTCAGGTGCAGCTAAAGCAGGATGGAAAAGAGTATGCTATCGTATGTGAAAAGCAGGCGGAAGAGGTGCTCAGAGAGTGCTGGAGTGAGGGTTTTTCCGTTCCGCTTACGTTTTATATTTACGATGCAGAATATTACCAGATTGGGGATAAGGTAATTCCCAGAGGGAATGAGCCGCCGGAGCCGGAAATCTGTGGAAGGGAGCTGCTTGGAATGCTGGGGCTTTCAGGCAATGAATACCGGATTACAGAACTTTTGTGGGACGGTGCGGAATATGTGGATGAGGATGGGGTTCTTTGCCGTAATGGGCTGGCTGTGGGAGAAAAGCTTCTGAGGGATTATCAGGTGCGGTATACGGGGCTTTTCAGGATCCCAGGGCACAGCATGATTGCAGAGGAATCAGCAGAAGCTTTGGAGGAAACAGAAGGGATACAGGAAGAACAGTCTGTGATGGAATCGAAAAAAGAAACGAAGGTGATGGATGTTCATGCAGACGGTACACTCAGAGAGCTGTACCAGAAGATTACAAGGGCTCTGTTGTTTGCTGTGGGGCTGGGATTCATACTGTTTTTTGCAGGAATTGCACTTCTGGCTGTGTTGTGGGTAGCCAAAAAGTGGAGAAGGTGGTATAATTTGTGGAAGTACAATGAGAGGAGAGGGTAATGGATTGGAATATACTGTTATGTGAGGAACGTATCCGTCCAGTTCCCACAAAAGCAACAGCATCAGACAGTGATTTTCGGACGGAGTTTGAGAAGGATTATCACCGGATTATTGGCAGCGCTTCCTTTAGGCGTCTTCAGGATAAGACTCAGGTATTTCCTCTGGATCAGAGTGACTTTATCCGTACCCGCTTAACCCACTCCCTGGAGGTTTCTTCCTTTTGTAAATCCCTGGGTCAGAACGTGTCGGCGAGAATCATTCAGCTTGGACTGGAGCCGGATTTTGACGAGAAAAAGAAGGCGGCCGTCTGTGATATTTTACAGTGTGCCGGGTTAATCCATGATATTGGTAATCCTCCTTTTGGACATTTTGGGGAGACAGCGATTCAGGACTGGTTTAAGAAGAATCTCAAAGCGCTGACGTTTCAGGGAAAGACGCTTGTGGAAGTCTTAGATGATCAGATGCGTGAGGACTTCTACTATTTTGAGGGGAACAGTCAGGCGCTTCGCCTTGTAACGAAGCTCCATTACCTGGTGGATGAGCATGGAATGAATTTGACCAAGGCACTGCTTGGCACCATTATTAAATATCCGGTGTCTTCTCTGGAAATTAACAAGGATAGCGGAAAAATCCGAGAGAAGAAGATGGGTTACTTTTATGCGGATAAAGATGTATTTGAGCAGGTTCAGCGCGGCAATGGAACTGCAGGACGACGCCATCCGCTGGCATTTCTTCTTGAAGCAGCAGATGATATTGCATACCGGACAGCGGATATTGAGGACGCGATGAAGAAGGGATGTCTTACCTATGCGCAGCTGGTGGAAGAGCTTAAGAAACGATGTGAGGGGGAGGCCAAGCCATGCACGGATATGATTGGATGGTTGGAAAGGAGATATAAAAAAGCGCTGGAAATTAATCATGAGAAGCCGGAGACCTACGCAATCCAGAACTGGGTTGTATCAGTTCAGGGGCAGATGATTTCCTGCGCCGCCAACGGATTTATCGACCATTATGATGAAATCATGGTGGGCACATGGGACAAGGATTTATTTTATGGCACCTTTGGCGCACCAATGATGAAAGCTCTGGGAAACATTGCTTACGAGTACGCATTCACCTCCCGGCCGATTATGAAGTTGGAGGTAGGCGCAGACGCGATTTTTGACTTTTTGCTGGGGCGTTTTGTAGATGCGGTAATTAAATGGGATTCCCCGGAGGAAAAAGAGATGACGGCGGTGCAGCAGAGACTGGTAACGCTGATTTCTGATAATTTCATAAAGGTGTACCGGATTCACTCTGACGGTAAATCTGAGAGGGAGAAGTTGTATTTAAGGCTTCTTCTGGTGACGGATTTTGTCAGCGGTATGACTGACAGTTACGCAAAGCGGCTGTATCAGGAGCTGAATGGAATTTGCTGAATTACATTTGTACTCTTAATACTTTATGCCATAAGGCTTTTTAAATCCTTACTGCGGAATCTATAATTTTCTAAATATAATTTGGAAGTTTACAATATAAGAAAGGTTATATTGTTATGAAAAATGAACAAGAAAAGAATATATTTACTAAAGAATTAAAAAGATTTGCTGCTTCATTAGCTGCGCAAATCTCCTTGAATGATGAGTGGGCTATCCGTGGGTTTATTGATGTTTTTAGCAATATACATACGATTTCCTCAGATACAAAGATTATATCAAAAATCTTAGAATTACATTTGTTTCCACACTTTTTGTCATTTGCACAAAGCATCGGATATGATATAGAATTAGCTACATATCAAAATTGGTATCCAGATTTAACTTTTATTAACCAATGTAATCCAGATATTAAATTTGCAGTTGATTTAAAAACGACCTACAGAGATGAAGAATATCCTGAATTTTGTAATGGATTTACACTTGGCTCACACGGAGAGTATTTTATCAATAGAACAAGTACAAAAAATATTCAGTACCCATATAACTATTATAGTGGTCATTTTTGTTTGGGTATCATCTATACAAGGTCTATGATTGATAAGTTTGAAGAAACCAGAATTTATACGGTTGATGAAGTGAAAAATATTCCAGCAGTAATCCGTAACTTTACTTTTTTTGCGGAAGAAAAATGGCGTATAGCAAGTGACAAGGGTGGCAGTGGTAATGCTGCAAATATTGGAAGTATTCAAAACATTGATGACATTCTTTCGGGTAATGGTGTTTTTGTAAAAGCTGGAGAAGAACTATTTGATGATTATTGGGCAAATTTTGGAAAAATGGAGGTTCCTACTATAACGGGAGAACACAAAAAATTATCTTCTTTTTTGGAGTATTTGAGTTATAGAGGATTGCCAATAAGTTTGAATAATCCGAAAGCTCCAAAAACGAAAGGAAAAGCACATGGTAACAAATAAAGTATATGTACCTCCAATAAAGACGCAAGGTATAAAAACTAAAATTGTACCTTTGATAAAAGAAAACGTTTCTTTATCTGAAAAAACTATATGGATTGAACCATTTATGGGGTCGGGGGTTGTTGGATTCAATATTGCGCCATCTACTGCAATTTTTGCAGACACAAATCCTCATATTATAGGATTTTATAATCAGATTAAAACAGGGAAGATTACTTCTTACATTGTCAGGCAGTTTCTGGAAGAAGAAGGTGAAATTTTATCAAGAAAAGACGCTGTTTATTATTATGAGGTACGTGACCGTTTTAATCAAAAACATAATCCACTGGATTTCCTCTTCCTTAATCGTTCCTGTTTTAATGGCATGATACGATTTAATAAGGATTTTGCATTTAATGTCCCATACGGGCACAAACCACAACGTTTTTCAAAGGCGTATATCACAAAAATAACAAACCAGGTAGCTCACACTGAAGAATTACTGAAAAACAATGATTGGTCTTTTATTTGTCAATCTTTTGAACAAACTATAAGATTAGCAAATGATAATTCATTTATCTATTGTGATCCTCCATACATAGGTCGGCATGTCGATTATTATGATAGTTGGGATGAAGAGTTGGAGATGTTTTTATGCAAAGAACTTTTAGCTTCAAAGGCTATGTTTATGTTGTCAACATGGGAACATAATGATTATCGGAAAAATGAATATATAGAGAAAGTATGGTATTTTTGTCACAAGATTACTCAGGAACATTTTTATTATGTCGGGGCAAAGGAAAAAAATAGAAATCCCGTGATAGAAGCGTTGCTTACAAATTATGCTACAACGGGAGAGAAAAACAGATTTATTTACAATAATAATCAGTTGTCACTATCCGATTTTGCTAATGTGAATTTAATATAATTATTAAACGATAGTTAAAGACTTGTAAGAGGTTATAAGACGAATTTATTTAACTAATAAAAAATGAGAGGAGAACAATAAGATGATTTTATTTGTGGAGTATCCAAAATGCAGTACCTGCCAGAAGGCGAAGAAATGGCTTGAGGAACATAATATCGTGTTTGAGGACCGCCATATTGTGGAGCAGAATCCCACAGCAGAGGAGCTGAAAAGCTGGGTAACCCGCTCCGGTCTTGAACTGAAACGGTTTTTCAACACCAGTGGTCTAAAGTACAAGGAGCTGAAGCTGAAGGATCGGCTGCCGGAGATGAGCGATGAGGAGAAATTTTCACTTTTGGCCACTGATGGCATGCTGGTAAAGCGCCCTTTGATTGTGGCGGAGAACTGTGTTTTAGTGGGATTTAAGGAAGCGGAGTGGGAGAAGATGCTATAACATTGTGGGTTTGTCAAACATATGTTACACTGACCCTAAATAATCTCTAAGTACCTC
>CANPMS010000052.1 GCA_947575275.1 uncultured Clostridium sp.
AGCGGTTATAAATGTAGAAAATCTCGGATTTTGCCAGGACTTTGTCTACAGTCTGGATAAGTTTGTTTATCCATATAAAGCATTAGGAGATATTTTAAAAAATGAATCAAATGTAAAACTGAGTGAAAAAATGTTTAGAAAAGCGATTGAGAATATTCAAAAAATTTATCAACAGGATGACTTTTATGACTTTACGAATGTAGAGAATTATGTGTCTGAATATATAACAGGAATAGCCGTTTCTAGAGCAAATTACGAATATTTAATTCAGTTGTAGATGTATTCATGTTACTTTGCCAGGTGATGTACCAAGGAGCTGTATCGAATTTTGGCATAGCTCCTTTAATCTGCACATATTTGGATCCTAGTGATTTTGACTGATTTGGAGAAGAATTGTTTACTTCATATCGAATCAACGAGCCAGAATACATGCCCCATGGTACGTTTCTAAACTGAACCTTAAAACCAGAACACAGGCTGTCACGGTGCGTTACAGCAGGGGTAAGAGAATGACTGGGAGAAACATGGAGAAGGAAACTGGAAGGCTCCAGCCTGATTCTCTGAATCAATCTGGGCGAGTCTGATTTTCTGGTGTTGAATCACATATACCCACTCCAAATAACCCAAGAATGCCATAAAATCGTTGATGTGTCTATAATAAAGACATTCCATTTGTCTTGGATTTTGTTGGGGAGTCATTCCATTCCAGTGACTGGGAAGAGGAATTTGTGATGCTCAAGGAAGCGGCGATGAAGGCAGTGGACGAGCATCTGATCAACGGAAGTTGGGAAGAGCGGAGCCGTGTGGCAGGCACTTGGGGGGAAAGCAGCAAAAGAAGCAGCAGAGAAGTCAGATGGTTCTCTGTCAAGATTTAGTATAAGTTAAAATCAGGGATTTCTCATGCTAGCTTCTGATGCAGTATAACTGCCGCATCCTTTACAAAAAAGAAATATTGACAAAGAACCTCTATTTGGCTGCTGCCTTATAGGGGTTTTTTCGACCAATTAATCCATTAAAGTTGCTATATATGACAGATAGACCGAGAAATATGAAATTTGTGGTAGAATAAAGGCGGATTATCATACCTGACTGAAGGGCTCAATCTTTCTGAGCCAGGGAACGGAGGAAACTGAATGAAAGAGTACAATGTAAAAGATGGAGATCCGATTTACTGCACCCTTGGGACTGAAAAAAGCAGTCTGTGTGTTGCCGCATCCCATGGCAGCTGTATTGGCGGCAGAAATGTGGCGACTGTGAAGGACTGTAAAACGGGAGTGAATATTACTGCTTTTGGGATGTGTATGCGGGACGATCCAGCCGTACCGTGTGTACCGGTTATTTTGAATCCATGGCTGTTGGGGAACAGCAGCGTGAAAATAAGTGGAGAGCAGGCGCTTCTCAGTACCAGTATTCTGTCCTGCGCGTGTGGTGGAATGATCAAAATAGATTTATAACATGGGAGGAAATCATGTCAGAGATGGGGAACAAAATCCTTAAGACAAATTTAGCAATGGTGGAAAGCATTTCTCGTTTTGAGATGTATCAGGAAAAGAATGCTCATGCCATGTGCATTCTGGAAGGAATGGCAGCAGACGGGAAGGGGGATGAGTTTGTCCGGGAGAATAACAGGGAAAAGCAGGTGGAGATTTTTCTGGACGGGGGAGAGGCAGGGGAGAAAAAAACCTTACTTTTTGTTGGTATTCTTGGGGAACTATCAGTTTTTCAGGATGGGAGCAGCCATCCGTTTAAGATGGTGCTGTATTCTGCCACGAAATGGATGGATTTGGAGAAAAAGAGCCGTTCTTTCCAGAATATTCACATGACTTATGAAAGTCTTGTGAAACAGATCGTATCGGAATATGACGGCGGGGATTTGATTGACCGGCTGTCTTTTGGAAAGGAAACAGGGGAGCTGATTGTACAGTACGAGGAAACGGACTGGGAATTTATTAAAAGAATGGCATCCCATTTTAACGGAAGTATCCTGGCAGCCAGTGGATTTGGTTCCCCCAAGATTTTTTTTGGTGTCGAAAAGGAAATAGATGCGGGAAAATTGGAGCAGTTCTCTTATTGGATTGAAAAGCGGTTTGACCAATACCGGGAGTGGTCTGCCGGAGGCTACCAGGATTATGGCGAGGTGGATTCCATTCGGTTTCGGATGAAGAGCCAGAGCTATTATGAATTAGGCTCCCGTGTAACCTATCATAGCACACCCTTGTACATTGGGCGGATTGATGGGCGCCTGGAAAAAGGGGAGATTATTTTCCAATATACGCTTTACACGGAGAAGGGAATGGGACAGCCGAAACAATATGCAGAACATCTAAGAGGTATATCCATCCCGGCAGAAGTGCTGACATCAGTCCGGGATAAGATTAAGGTGAAACTGGACATTGATACAACTCAGGATGTGGAAACCGCATGGGAATTTCCCTATGAGACATTGTACACGGCCGGGGGAGAAGGCGGATGGTACTGTATGCCGGAAAAAGGGGACAGGGTAATGGTCTATTTTCCGGGAAAAAAAGAATCGGAAGCGGTAGGGACCGGATCCTCCCGTGATGGGAAAGCAGGGAAAGAAAGGACAGCTGGCCCGGAAATTAAATTTTTCCGTACTATTTATGGGAAGGAGATCCGATTCACACCGGAATCAGTAGAAATTATCTGTGAGGACAGGAAAACCGGAAAAAAGAAGACTCAGATTACCCTCCATGAGGATAATGGAGTGGAGATATACAGCAAGGGGGATATTACGGTTTCCAGCGGAGGCAGGATCCGCCTGGAGGCAGAGGATGAGATTGAGATTTCAGCTTCGGAGAGAATCTCTCTGCACTGCAAAAAAGGAACCATTCAGATGGACAGCAAGATTGACATTGCCGGTCCGGATGTGAGAATCAACTGATGGGGGACAGAATGATGGGATACTTTGTTATGGTAACGGATAACAGGGCGGACATGGGAAGGGAAGTAAATTTTCGGGACGGCAGATTCCAAAAAGAGGAGCCGTTTGTGTCTTATCTGAAACTGGCGCCGGCGGATCGGCTTCCTGATTTCATTCGGGGAAGAACCTTGCAGAAAACCTTTTTTTGCGTCTCGGAAAAGATGAAGGAGATTTTGGATGTTTATGGATGTCTGGTGAAAGCAGTTCCTGTTTTTTTTACTGATTTTGAGTACCGAAGCCAGAGGGTATACTGGAACGTGGATGTGAAAGAGGAAAACTGCCTGGTTCAGGAGCTTTATCACGATCAGGAGCACCTGGTATTATCATCAGAACCAGGCAGACATCTGCACATGTGGAAGGCAGCTATGATAAATACACAGTATTTGCTGGTATCTCTGGAACTGGCGGAGAATTTACTTCGGAGACAGATGTATGGGGTTCGTTTTTTCTCTGTTATGGGGGCACCGGAAAGGAGGCAGGAAACATGAATGATTTTGGTGTTGTCAGGCTGGAGCTTCCTTTTCTTCTGGAGAGCCTGACACAGTTGAGTTTTTGTAAAAGAGAGGGCGAACATTCTAAAATAAAGATTTCCGGGTGGACCTGTGAAGATGAGATGGAAGCATTTTTTGCCATGGACAGACACAGCAAAATCCAGGTTTTTGTCAGGGAGAGGGAGGAGGAAAAGCTGATTTTTTGCGGTATTTTGGTTTCATTCTGCTTAAAGGGAGACCGGAGGCAGGAGGTGGAATTGGAAGCAGCCAGTTTCAGCATTTTGATGGATACGGAAAGAAAAAGCCGGAGCTTTCAGTCGCCTGATCTTACGTACAGCGGTTTGATGGAGGAGATTCTAAAGCCATATGAAGGTCAGATGATTGTGGGGGAAAAGCGCCCGGATAACATTTCTGCGCCAAAAATCCAGTATGAGGAGAGCGACTGGGAATTTATCAAGCGGCTGGCATCGGAGTATGGAAGCAATGTGTTTGTGGAGGATACAGGGAATCAGCCAAGGATTTATGTGGGACTGGGAAAGGATGGAGCGGAAAGGGAGAGAGAAGCTGTTTTGGGAATGAAACAACAGATAGAGGATCACCTGCGTTTCCGCCAAAGGGATAAAAGTTGGCACTCCTCCTTTTCGGAGTATGTTGTGAAGAGCAGGGATTATTTTCCCATTGGGGATTGGATTCCTTGTAACAACCATTCCTTTCAGGTCTATGGGGTTTCCGGTCAATTTCTAAAAGGGGAAATGATTTACGAATATCGTCTGCTGGCACAAGACGGGCTTCCGGTAATCCCGGTGAAAAACGAAAGTCTGCATGGAAGCAGAATCATGGGAACCGTGCTGGCAGTCAAAGAGGGCGCAGTAAAACTTCACCTGGATATTGACAGCAGCCAGGAAGAGAAGGAAGCCTGCTGGTATCCATTCCGGCGGACAGACTGGCACTGTATGCCGGAAATCGGAAGCCGTGCAGCCCTGATGTTTCCCTCGGATGATGAATCGGAGGCATATGTTTCGGGGCTGGAAAGAACGGATGGGGAAGAAAATAAAAAGGTACAGAAGCCGGAAAATACCTATATGGGAACAAAAGAAGGAATGGAGTTAAAGACCACGCCCAAATCCATTGGAATCCAATTAGGAAAGAATCATGTTTCTCTGGAAATGACGGAAAAGGGAATCCAAATCCACAGCAGCAAGGAGATACGTCTGGATGCAGGGGAGAGTTTTTGGTGCATGGGGGAAACCGTTGAGATGGATGCAGGGGAGCGGATTCGGCTGTGCACAAGGAAAACAGCGATTGTAATGGATGAGCTGGTACAGATGAAAGGATAAGTTTATGGGGACGATTTATGCGGAGAAAATCATTCAGATTAGAAGGTCTGTGGAGGAGAAGGAAGAGAATCCATATGAGATTGAGAAGACCATGGAAAGAGGGTATATCCTTGTTAAATATGAAAAGCTGGAGTTGGAGGAGCGGAAGATTTTAGATGGAAGCGGAGTGATGCTGCTGCCTAAGGCTTTGCAGCCGATGACAGAGGAGCTGGTGCAGGTGAAATATCCGGATCCGGACAGACCTGACTGGCTGGTCAGTGATGAGACCGGGGAGGTGGTCCTGGGAATGAGCATGATGGAAGGAGAGCTGGAAGAGGGGGATCTGGAGGAAATTTCAGAAATGGTGCAACGGCAAGTGAAGCAGATGTATCCGGCTTCTCAGGTGGAAACGGAACCTGTCATTGGGGAAGGAGAGGAACGGGTCTGCTGGTTTTCCTGGGACATCCCGGTGGTGGATGAGGATTGCTGTCATGTGCTGTTTTTCCGTGGTATAAAGGGAGGGATGATTATGGGGAGCTTTGACTGCAGCAGAGACGGGAAGAAGCAGTGGAAGGAGATTTTGAGAAAGCTTCTTGCAACCATAAAGGATTGCCAGGGGGAAGTGGTGGAATGAATCGTCCAGGAGCGTTTGAACAGTTTGAGGAAGCCTGCGTCAGACCGGGATGGAATGAAATGATGCGGCAGATGGAACGGGTATTTCAACAGGAGAAGAAGCAGTTTCGAGCTCAATTTGCAGAGGATTTTCGAAGTGCATGCCGTTTTCAAACCGTGCATGAGCCGGAAATGGAGTGTGCTTACATAACAATGGAGTTTTTGCGAACCGGTTTCTGTCGTCAGGATTACCGGTACCGGATTGTGTTTTTTGATTCGGACTGGTATTTTGGGAAAGGGAATCCGGCTGGAATGACAGATCTGTCGGTTATCTTCTGCTTTTATCATCAGTTGGAGAAGAAGCTGAAGGAGGATGCACAGCGGTATGTGGGAAAGATTGCGCCTCTGGAGGTGGAAGGATTTATGGTGCGGTTTCTGCCGTTGTTCCAGCAGTATGCAAAGGAGCTGATCTATTACGCTTTAGGAGAGGCAACGGAACAGGATGAATTTGTGAGCTTAAAGAAAGGGGCGGAAATTCAGATCCGTGTGGGGGAATGCCTGGAGCCGGGAGAGCTGGTTTTCCTGGAGAGGAAAGAGAAGGATCGGGAAAAGCTTTTGGAATGGTTAAAGGAGAATCAGCAGGAGACGTATCATTATCAGGATTTGCGTGGGTTGGATTTTTCCGGCTGCCGGCTGCCGGGCCAGGATCTGCGGTATTGTGATTTTCGGGATTCCAATCTGGAGGGAGCGGACTTAAGCCTGGGACGCATGGAGCAAGCCCGTTTTCAGGGAAGCTGCCTGAAAGGTGCCAGCCTGGCAGGAAGCGCCCTCCATGGGGCGGATTTTCGCGGGGCAAAGCTCCAGGGAGCTGATTTTGGCGGGGCGCAGCTTTTCCGGTGCCGGTTTACGGATGAGCAGAAAGCAGCTTTGTCATTGACGGATGAGCAAAAGGGACAGCTTGGTGAATAGAAGGTCTGGAAAACAAATGGAAAAACGGGAGGGAACTGCATTGTGAGGGTCAGTGTGAAGAAAGTTGCTGCAACGGTTCCAAAAGTGGTGCATGCGGCAAAGTTCGTGAA
>CANPMS010000053.1 GCA_947575275.1 uncultured Clostridium sp.
AACCCACGTATCCAGCTTGGAAGGCTGGTGTTCTACCATTGAACTACACCCGCATAATCAAAAACTTATGAAATTTTATCCAACAGCTGTATTCTTCAAATCGGGGTGACAGGATTCGAACCTGCGACCCCCTGGTCCCAAACCAGGTGCTCTAGCCAAGCTGAGCCACACCCCGGATTCGTGAAAATCAGCCTGTCCGTCAGCTCTCTGTAACTTTCAAACAACGCGAGTATTATTATATCCTACACTGCTCATTTTGTCAACAGGTTTTATTCAGGAAAATAATATGTATTATATTTTATATTTCCCTCTTTATCTATTTTCATAATCATATAAGATGGCTGCCTCCCCTCCTGACGCGGATAAGACAAACTTCCCGGATTTAATATCGTAATATTATCTCTGATTTCCAGGAACGGACGATGGGTATGGCCATACATGGCAATATCACAGCCGCGGTCAAGCGCCTCCCGGCGAAGCATCTCCACCCCCAGAGACACATTATAATAATGACCATGCGTCAGAAGCACCCGGTGGCTGCCAAGCTCCAGCTCGATTTCACGATTCAGAGAAGAGAAAAAATCGTTGTTGCCCATTACCATTTCCAACTGACAGCCCTCATTCACCCACTGCCCGATATAATGCTCACTTCCTTCACCATCACCCAAATGTATCAGCATATCCAGCGGCGCCTCTTTTGCTATCACACGCTCCAGTCTGTCATCCTTGCGATGGGTATCGCTCACAATCAATATCTTCATCAGGCTTCCATCCTCCCAAAAACCTTGCTAAGCTCTGCTTTCATAGCCTCAAGCGCCTTCCCGCGGTGGCTGATTTTGTTCTTCTGCTCGATGCTCAACTCCGCTGAGGTCTTTCCAAACTCCGGAATATAAAGAATCGGATCATAGCCAAAGCCGCCTCCTCCTGCCGGCTCGTCGGCAATAACACCCTCCATAGACGCCTCCGTGTGGAGAACCTGACCGTCCGGCAGAACGGCAGCGATATTACACACAAAACGCGCCGCCCGCTCACTTCCCTTCGCCTTGGCCAGACGCTGGATAATCTGGTGATTTTTAACTTCATAAGAGGTATCCTCTCCCATATATCTGGCAGAGTAAATCCCCGGTTCACCCCCGATGTAATCCACCACCAGACCAGAATCATCCGCCAGTACAATATCGCCGGTACATTCCCAGACTGCGCGGGCCTTAATTTCTGCATTCTCAGCAAAACTCTTTCCGTTCTCCTCAATATCCAGCTGTATTCCTGCCTCCTTCATGGAAACCACTTCGCAGCTCAGGTCTCCAAGAATCAGCCGGATTTCTTTCATCTTTTCCGCATTTCCTGTGGCAAATATAATCTTGTGTCTCATATGCTCTCCCTGTATTAACCACTTCTTTTTAACGCTTCTGTCTCTCCAGTTTCTTTCGCCCCATGCTGCCTTGTTGTGTATGCTTTCAAACACAAATTACAGCGCTGTGCGCTCTCCACATGCTCCCATACCAGACCATCCGGGCTGATATAGCCCTCACCGTCATTTAAATCCACCACGCTCTGACCGTCTCCGGCATCATATTCAATCGCAATCGGGTGGACTGCCCCAGGCGTTATAAGCCTTATCATCACTCCAAATCTCATTCCGGCTTCCAGCTCCACCGGCCTGTCAAGCCCGACCGTATAGTAGCCGGCATAGTCGAGTCTCCCCTTTGCCAAAGGCATTCTCCCGGCACTTCCTTCCTCCCAGTCTGAGCTGCCCGGCTTCTCAGGTATGTCTGTATATATATACACCTCATACTGAGTTCCTCTATCCGTTGCATAAAACCCCACAGCCTCCAGCTGTTCTCCTGCTTCCCCGGTCTCGTATACATTCATCGCCCATGCAGTATCGCTTCCATATCCAATCTGCCCATTCCACCCGCACAGATCACTCTGATAGATAACGTCATAGTTGGTGTCTGATTCCACGGAAGTATAGACAATATTTGTTTTCGTCAGATTCCCATCGTAGTAGGACACATAAAAAAAGCCGTCCTCTCCAAACTGGGTTCCCCAACTGTTCTGGCACAGATACGCACCGTCTCCCGGCACATCCGGCAAAAAATTCTCTTTGGGATAGCTGTCATCCCAGCCCACAATAACCACATCATGGTTTGGTACAGCATCCTCCAGGCAGCAATATGCCCCTGTGTCAGGATTATAGTGCTCAGATCTCTCTCCTCTCTCATCTACACTTGCATAGAGGGAGCTTTGCACCCCTCCATTTTCATAAACCGCCCGCTTAACTGCATCATGGTCACGCTCTGGAAGGATTTGAATTTCCTGCACATGCTTCGCTGCCTTAGCCTGTATATCATTACCTCGCTCCAAAACCGGTCCCTGCCATGATAACAAATATGCCATTGCCATAATATAATTACCTTGGCTCGAACCTTGTGGAAAATAAGGGTTCTGAATCATATGCTTCTCTGAAAAATCCAGCGTTTCCCCCGGAAGAATTCGATTCTCAAGCGCCAACAGAGACGCATGTGCCCAGCAGGTTCCCTGATTGCCTTGATTTTTTACCGGAGCCGTGCGGCCGCTCCCGCGCGCATCATAACTTTTTGGCAGCGGCGTCTCTCCGACACACCCCCCAAGAACAATCATCATCAAAAGAATAAGGAAGCAAATCCACCTTTTCCATCTTTTCATCAAATCACACATCAGACCTTTTCCTTGGAGGCTTTGGACCTAAAAACTGATAAAAATACGTCTTCATCATACCATTATAAATTTTGCGGTTCTTGTCTGCTTTTCGCCCCATATATTTCTCCACATCCTCATAGGACGTGATGAGAAAAGCTGACCAGGAATCCAGTGCACGGAAACGCTCTCCAATCTGTGTATACAATGCCGGCAAATTCCTTTTCTCCTCAATCCGCTCACCATAGGGAGGATTGGTAATCAGAAACCCATACTTCTTTGGATGGCTCAAATCTTTGACTGCTCTCTGTTGAAAATGAATCAGATGGGCAACACCAGCCAGCTCCGCATTGGCACGAGCTGCCCGGATTATATCGCCGTCCAGGTCATAACCCTGAATATCCACCTGTACCGTATCCTCCACCTGCTCATTTGCCTCATTTATCGCATGATACCAGCACTTTCTCGGAATCATATGCTTCCACTCCTCGGACAAGAAGGAACGGTTCATGCCCGGCGCTATCTTTGCCGCCATCATGGCTGCCTCAATGGGAAAGGTTCCGCTTCCGCAGAACGGATCTACCAAAATCCGGTCTCCCTTCCAGGGTGTCAGCATAATCAAAGCTGCTGCCAGTGTCTCCTCAATCGGCGCCTTGCTGGTCATCTTGCGGTATCCCCGCTTATGCAGAGACTCCCCTGTTGTATCCAGTGCCACTGTTACTGTGTCCTTATACAGCGATACCCTGATTGGATAATCAGCTCCCGTCTCCGGTATCACTTCAACCCCGTATGCCTGTTTCATACGCTCCACCATCGCCTTTTTCATAATGGATTGTATGTCAGAAGGACTAAAAAGCCTGCTCTTCACTGAGTTTGCCTTTTTTACCCAAAACCTTCCGTCCACCGGAATCATCAGCTCCCAGGGAAGCGCCTTCGTCTCTTGGAACAGCTCCTCAAATGTGGCTGCCTGAAAACTCCCCACTTTTAAAAGAATCCTCTCTGTGGTACGAAGAAAAATATTTGCCCGGCAAATTGCCTCTGCATCGCCTAAGAAGGTCACTTTGCCATCCTCTACATGAGAAATCTCGTATCCCAAATCCATAATTTCCTTCTTGAGAACCGCCTCAAGACCAAAATGACATGGTGCAATCAGCTCATATACTGTCATTGACATAAATATCCTCTCTCACCTTAACGCAAGCTTCTTCATCACATTTCCACGGAAATCCAAAATCCGGGCGGTTATATTCTCCAGAACAGCATAAGTCGCGGGATTACCGCCCCTGGGAATTGATACAGAACCAGGATTTAAAACAAATAGTTGTCCACGCTTCTCTGCTCTTAAGCAATGGGTGTGTCCATGGATCAGAACATCGCCCACCTTGAGCGGTGGTATATGATCCTGATTAAACACATGCCCATGGGTTGCAAAGAAAGTTAAACCATTCAATTCCAGCATCGCATAATCCGCCATTAAGGGAAATTCAAGAACCATCTGATCCACCTCAGCATCGCAGTTGCCCCGCACAGCATAAATCTCATCTTTGTATTCGTTCAGCATAGAAATGACTTCCTTCGGGGCATACTCCCGGGGTAAGTCATTGCGGGGACCATGATACAGGAGATCCCCAAGTAAAATCAAACGATCAGCGCCGGATTTTCTATATGCCTCCAGCATCTTTCTGCAATAATAAGCCGAACCATGTATATCAGATGCAAACATATATTTTTTCATAGCAACCTCCTTGCAAATTTATCCATACCGCTTACCCAATGATATTATTCTATAACGCTGACCAACGGATTGTCAACGATAATATCTTACCTTTTCCGTTGCGTCAAACCATATACCTCCCACGATATGCCTCAATTCCTCCATACACATCTGCAACTTCATAACCCAATTTCGCCAACTGACGCGCCGCCAGCATACTGTTTGGTCCATGATAACAATATAACACAATAAGCTTTTCTCTGGGCAGTTCATACAGCCTTCCCATCAGTTCATTACCTGGTATATTGACGGCACCCAGAATATGACCACACTCATAAGCCCCCCTGTCCCGCATATCTACCAAGAATATTTCCTGACCCTCGTCCAAATATTGTTCCAAATCAGCCACGCTGATTAAATACCACATACTCCTACCACCATATCACTTTCTTATTTCTATTATATGTAAAAGGAGTTCCGAAAGGAAACAAAGAGTCCCGAAATCCGGACTCTCGCGCCTAAAGCAAAAAAGCCGTCCCTATCTCGGAACGGCTTTTCCCACCAGAATGCTTATCGCTGATTGTTGTTCTGGCTGTTGTTACGGCTGGAATTCTGGCTGTTGTTCTGATTATTGTTCTGGCTGTTATTCTGGCTAGAATTCTGGCTGTTGTTCTGGCTAGAGTTCTGGCTGTTGTTACGGCTGGAATTCTGGCTGTTTCTGCTGTTATCCATATCGTTGTAACTGTCTCTCATAATTCATACCTCCTGTTTTAATCCCATGGATTTGTTACAGGATTAGTATGGAGCAATTCTGCAAAATTATTCGCTATTTTTATTTCCTGCCGCTTTAACTAAACATACTAACAATCTTTAACGGCTCACGATAATTCCATTTAGAAATTTTAATTCCGGTTTTATGAGTAGAGGCATGAACAATCTGTCCATTTCCAATAAACATTGCCACATGGTTGACTCTGGATCCATTTCCATAAAAAATCAAATCCCCAGGCTGCATCTGACTGGAACTGATTGCCCTTCCCTGGGTTGCCTGTGCGCTTGATGTACGGTTCATGGTAATTCCAGCGCCATGCTGCATCACATATTTAACAAATCCAGAACAATCTGCCCCCGTATGAGGATCATTGCCGCCTGACCGATATGGTTTTCCTACAAACTGCAACGCATAATTGACCAAATTCTGCCGGGCACTTGCCTCCGCTGCCGCAGCTTCTTCGGCCGCTTTAGCTGCAGCTTCTGCTGCCGCTGCTTCCTCGCGGGCTCTTTGAGCTTCCACCGCTGGACCACTTTGGGCTGCAGCCACGTCTTCCTCGGCCAACTGCATCGGCACTTCCAGCACACGGGATACATTTACTGCCCGCTCCATTACTGCTGGTTCTGCATAAGAAACCACCGGACTCTCCCACATCAGGCTGCTTGTTACAATCATTGCTGTTGCTATGTACAGTACAGATTTTTTCATTCCTGTCACCTCAAACTCGTTAACTATTGTTTTCAAATTGTTACATGTTTATTAAATATGTTACGAGTTTATTATACACATACAACGCAGATTCGTCAAGTAGCTGGAGAAATTTTACATTTTGTTAATGTAGGATTACAATACATATGTTACAACTAAATATTTAAAAAGCAGAGATGCT
>CANPMS010000054.1 GCA_947575275.1 uncultured Clostridium sp.
CTATGGCAAGAGTTGCTCACAGAGAGGGTTATCCAGAGATCGGTCTGTACTGGGAGAAAGCAGCTTATGAAGAGGCTGAGCACGCTTCCAAGTTTGCAGAGCTTCTGGGTGAGTGCGTAACTAACTCCACCAAGAAGAACCTGGAGATGAGAGTTGAGGCTGAGAACGGTGCAACCGCAGGTAAATTCGATCTGGCAAAGAGAGCAAAAGCTGCAAACCTTGATGCTATTCATGACACTGTTCATGAGATGGCTCGCGACGAGGCTCGTCACGGCAAAGCATTTGAGGGTCTGTTAAAGAGATACTTCGGTTAATGAGCAATTATAACAATTACCCCCGCAACGCCAATGGTGTTGCGGGGATTTTTTCATTCCTTTTTTCTTATTCTACCGAATTAGTCAGCGTTCCAATTCCTTCAATCTCACACTTTACCACATCTTTGCTTTTTAAAAAGCGGGGAGGATCAAAGCCCATACCCACACCCTCCGGGGTTCCAGTGGAAATAATGGTTCCAGAGCGAAGAGTCATACCCCTTGACAGCTCACTGATAATATGATCCAGCCCAAAAATTATCTTCTCCGTATTACTGTTCTGTCTCAGTTCCCCATTTACATAGGAACGAACCACAAGACGGGGCGGATATTCCACAGAGCTGGTGGTTAAGATGCAAGGTCCCATGGGTGTAAAGCCATCCAGACTCTTCCCGAAATACCACTGCTTATGCCTGTTTTGTATATTCCTGGCACTTACATCATTCATAATGGTATAGCCAAAGATATAATCCTTTACCTGGCCGGGAGGCACATTTTTTGCATCTCTTCCAATAATAACAGCAAGCTCTGCCTCGTAATCCAGGCCATCCACAATATCTTCATGTGACGGAATCGGATCGCCGTCCGCTGAAGCCCGATTGACACGTTTAGAAAAATACACCGCATACGGACACTGCCCATTAAATTCTTCCTTATTAAACTGCGCCGACTCTTTTGCATGCTGCATATAATTCATGCCCAGGCAGATAATATCCTGCTCCGGCACAGGAATCGGGGCAAGCAATGTTACCTCCTCAAGCTGTGCAGCGCCTGGAATTGAATAAGGCTCACGTCTGGAAGCATGCTCCAGCAGTTGAAATTCGGATTCGCTCATCTGCTTTACTACATCCAGCATGCTTCGGTACTCTGGTCCAATCGATTCGATAGGAAACACCCAGCCTCCATCCTCACTCAGTACGCCCACTCTGATTTTCTGTCCTGCCTGAAATGTCACCAATCTCATATCTGCCTCCCATTCTACCTATCACTTGTGTCCGTTGTCTTCCCAATTTTTTTAATTATAACTCCGGAACAACAAGGTTGCAAGCATCATTCACCTTTCCAAGTAAGTTTCCTGTAACAATCAGGTCTACATCAACGCCTCTCTTATCGTCTTTGCCGCTTGTATTACCACTGTGGGAATTGCTGCCAGCACAATAATTGTAATGAGCTGGCGCAGACTTAAGTCTGCCGCTGCAAATAATACCTGCAGCCCCGGCACAAACAGCACTGCTGCCAGGAGCAAAACACCTGCCTCAAATGCCATAAGACTCCAAAGGTTACCGGAAAAACCGAGATGAAGCAGCGAGCTGTCACTACGGCAGTTAAATCCATGAAAGAGACGTGCCAAGGTGAGTGCAGCAAATGCCATGGTACTGGCAGTCCCTGCACCGCCTGTCTCAATTCCTATGTGAAATGCCAGCATGGTGCAGACTGCAATCAACCCACCCTGCGCCATAATCCGTACAAGAAAAGCGCCAGTCAAAATTCCTTCTTGAGGGTCTCTGGGCTGCTGCTCCAAAAGTCCCTCTTCCTGCGGCTCCATTCCAATGGCAATGGCAGGCAGAGAATCGGTCAGTAAGTTGATAAATAGAAGGTGCACCGGTGCAAAAGGCATAGGAAGAGCCAGAAGAGACGTATAAAGCACGCATAAGATACCTGCCATGTTACCTGACAGAAGAAACTGGATTGCGTGGCGAATATTGCGATACACATTTCTCCCGTTTGCCACTGCCTTTATAATGGTGGCAAAATTGTCGTCTGTCAGAATCATTGATGCTGCATCCTTTGAAACCTCAGTCCCGGAAATCCCCATAGCCACACCAATATCGGCTTTTTTCAGAGCGGGTGCATCATTCACCCCGTCGCCAGTCATAGCCACAATATGTCCTTTTTGCTGCCATGCCTCCACAATCCTTATTTTATGTTCCGGAGACACCCGCGCATAAACGGAAATCCGCCCCAGCTTCTGCCTCAGATCATCATTACTCATACGATCCAGCTCAGTTCCCGTTACTGCCAAATCACCTGGCGCAAACAACCCGATTTTTTCTGCCACGGCTGTCGCTGTCACCTTGTGGTCTCCTGTAATCATCACAGTCCGAATTCCGGCACGGCGTGCTGAGAGAACTGCAGGACGCGACTCAATCCGCGGAGGATCCATCATCGCAGCCATGCCGATTAAGATGCAGCCATGCTCCATGTCATCATCTTCTTCACCTTGGAACGTCCGGTATGCCATGGCAAGCACCCTAAGTCCCTGTGCGCTCCACTCCATGTTCTGCGACTGAAACCGCTGCCTCCATGCTCCTGTCAAAGGCATCACGCCCCGGGAAGTCAGCACATGGTCACACCGCTCCATAAGAACGTCCATGGCCCCTTTCGTCAGCAGCAGAGATTCTCCATCGCTCCGGTGCAAAGTGCTCATCAATTTCCTCTCCGAGTCAAAGGGAATTTCTCCAAACCGTGGCAGCTGCCGGCGCAATTCTTCTACATCGATTCCCGACCTGGCACAGAGCTCTAAAAGCGCCAGCTCTGTGGGATCTCCCAATCGTCTTTCCTCGTGGTTCACCGTGCTGCCGTGTTTCTGCTCTGCCTGCGTCTCGATTACCGCATCATTATCCAGCGCCGATACATAAAGCAGGAAACGATGCACCCGGTTATATATGCTTAACTCCGGCGGATAATATACCCGCCCATCCACGTACACATGCTGAACTGCCATCCGGTTCTGCGTCAGTGTGCCTGTCTTATCAGAGCAAATCACTGACACACAGCCCAGACTCTCCACTGCTTTTAAATCCTTGATAATGGCATGCTCCCGTGCCATGCGCTGAGTGCCCATCGCCTGTACAATTGTTACAATAGAACCGAGCGCTTCAGGAATCGCCGCTACGGCCAACGCCACTGCAAACATCAGTGATTCCAGCACTCCTGTCCCACGGTAAAGGCTTAAGCAAAATACCAGAGCACAGATTGCAACGATTATCATGGCCAAATGGGCGCTGAACGTGTCCAGACTTATCTGAAGCGGAGTTTTCTTTTCCTCCGCCGCATTCATCATAGATGCAATCCTTCCGATTTCTGTTTCCATGCCTGTGGCAGTCACTACCATTACACCCCGCCCGGAAATTGCCAGAGAACCGGAAAACACCATATTGCTCTGCTCGGCCAGAGGCACATCTCCCTGCCCCCTAAGAACTCCACACTGCTTCTCCACTGCGGTGGATTCTCCTGTAAGGGAGCTTTCATTCATTTGAAGATGGTGGCATTCCAGAAGCCGTCCGTCTGCCACCGCCAAATCCCCCGCCTCCAGAATCGCCACATCACCCGGAACCACCTGTGCTGATGGAATTTCCATCTGCCTCCCGTCCCGCAACACCCTTGCCATCGGTGAGGACAGCGCCTTCAATCCGTCTAACGAAGCCTGCGCCTTCTCATGCTGGACTGTGCCCAAAACTGCATTCATAATGATTACTGCAAAGATAACCACTGTACTCTCCGCATTATCAGATAACATGGAAATCACTGCTGCTATCATTAAAATAACAACCAGCAAGTCCTGAAACTGCTCCAGGAATACCTGCCACGCTTTTTTCCGAGCCGCCTCCTGCAATACATTCTCTCCTACCTGTGCACGAAGCATCTCTGCCTGCTGTACCGAAAGCCCCTGTCTTCCACTTTTTGTCTCTCGGAGTGCATCCTCCGCCGAAATTCGATACCACTCTCTCATGCCGTATTCCCTCCATACATAATGGTATGAAGAAGTATGCAGCAAAATGGCATCGGAATTTAAAAAGGGATAAATAGAAATATCGGAATTTTCCTCTACATTCAGAAAATTCCGATATTTTGCAATCCTTTTCCTTCTGATACTGCAATCTCAAGCGCATCTTACCGAACACGCTCTGGGAAGCCCACCTTTTTTTGTACTTTCCTTAAAGTCTTGTTAGAGAAATATTGAGCTTTCTCGGCGTTATGCTTAATCACGCTGTCCAGATAAACCTTATCCTTGCTGAGCTCGGCAAATTTGTCCTGAAGCGGTTTTAGAAGCCCTACGACCGCCTCACCTACAGCTGCCTTAAAATCTCCATAGCCTTTCCCGTCAAACTCCCTCTCTGTCTCTGCTGGAGTCTTTCCGGTACAAACACAATAAATATCAATTAGATTCCGGATTCCCGGCTGCTCTGCACAGTAACGCACCACAGCTTCAGAATCTGTGACAGCACGCTTAAACTTGCGCATAATCGTATCCGGGTCATCCATCAGATACACGCTCCCATTGGGATTTTCGTCAGACTTGGACATCTTCTTGGCCGGATCCTGCAAGCTCATAATTTTCGCACCCATCTTTCCGATGTATGCCTCCGGTACCGTAAACACATCGCCATAAACAGCGTTAAAACGCTGGGCCACATCACGGGTAAGCTCCAGGTGCTGCATCTGGTCAATTCCCACCGGAACCACATCCGCCTGATAGAGCAGAATATCTGCCGCCATTAGTACCGGATAGGTAAACAGACCTGCGTTAATATTATCCGCATGTTTCGCTGCCTTATCCTTAAACTGGGTCATGCGGTTTAACTCGCCCATATAAGTAAAACAATTAAGAATCCATGCCAGCTCTGCATGCCCCGATACATGGGACTGGTAATAAATACAGTTTTTTTCGGGATCGAGACCTGCGGCAATATACAGCGTAAGCAGGCTGCGGGCGCGCTTTTTCAGCTCCGCCGGATCCTGGCGAACCGTAATGGAATGCATGTCCACCACACTGTAAAAGGTCTCATATTCATCCGAGATATTAACCCAATTTTTTAATGCCCCCAGATAGTTTCCCAACGTCAGATTACCGGTTGCCTGCATTCCGCTGAATAATACTTTCTTTCCGTCCAACATCGCTTTTATCTCCTTACAAACGCAGACATTTCCCCGTCTGCATGTTATCCTGATTGAGATAAGTCTAACACCCTGAGGGGGAAATGTCAATTTGATGTTATAGCATCTTCTCCCACTCCTGTAGGATTACAATACATATGTTACAACTAAATATTTAAAAAGCAGAGATGCT
>CANPMS010000055.1 GCA_947575275.1 uncultured Clostridium sp.
TCCCTGATTCTTGGGACACATTGACAAAGCTGCTCCCTGATTGCCCCAATGTCCTTTTCAAATAAACGATATATTCCACAGGCATCCCAATAAGACACCGAAGGAACCGAATCGTTATAAAACTGGCTGTCCATCATGTCAATACGGATTTTATACTGCCTTAAAAACATACTGCTGTACAGATGGGAAAAAAGATGTGCCATGAGGTTGTATTTAGGCTTTCTTACCCAATGTGAATAAAGGGGATTTTACTCCAAATCAAGCGAAATTGTTAGGGTCGAAAATGTGTGCAAGTTAAAGGCTGGGTAGCTTTCTGCCACCCAGCCTGGAAGACATTGCCTGACAAAGCCAGGCGATAAATAAACAAACTTTGGGATAGTCCCGAGCTTGTCAACAGATCCAATTTGAACGGTCTCAGCAAATTGGTACATATCATTGCATCTCTTTAACTACCTCTTCTGTACATTTTCCAAAATATTCTCTGCAGTTTTGAAACAATCCTTTATCACACAATATTCTTTCCAATATACTAAACATAATAACTTCATCAGAATACTTTTCATTTTTTAACAAAATTTCTTCAATAAAGATGAAGACCCGTTTCAATTCCTCTTGATTGTTTGCGGCAACAATCTTTTCTATATATGGAGCAAACACATCTCCATATACAACATGGCTACCTGTTTCATCCCCTTCTTGCCAATCCACTTCTTTATGATATTCCTTCTCTAATTTAGGAAATTTGTTAACTAACAGTTGATTCAATTGTTTCGCATTCATCAATATCCTCCTAACTTTAACACCTCTTTCAAATCATTTAACAAATCCGTTGCTATTTTTAAATCGGCATTACTCAAATTTTGTTTTGCAATTATGTTTTCTAGATTTCTAACTCTTTCCAAACCTTTTGTAATATGTGATTTTCCTCCAACCAGCTGTCCTGTTGTCAGTTCATATCGAATTGCATCTGCTAACCCACCATCCCCTATTGATGCTCCAGGACGATACATTTCATTAATACAACTTTTAAGTTTATCATTAGAAACCGAATCCAACAATTGGTCTCTAATACTTCTACTTCCCCCCTCTACCCCCTTACCTTCTTGACCTCCATTCTGCGTCACTCCACTTTGCTGCTTAACATCTCCCTGCTGATTCGCTTTTCCCTGTTGCTCCGCCTTCTTTGGCGGCTTAACGTCTCTTTGCTGTGCACTTTTACTCAGAGCGTCCATCTCCACCCTGGCAGTATGATACATCATAAGCCCATACGCAAAATTATTAACTCCTTCCTCCAAGATGCTTCCAAGCCTTTTGTTCTCCTCCTGCCACCGGAAAAACCCCTTTTTCCCGATTCTCTCGTTTGCCTCTTTGGAGTCCAGCTTAATTAACTCCAGCAAATCCTGGTTTAACATCAGGGGATTCAGCTCTGGATTTACTCTTCCATGGCTGACTTCCATCCTCCTTACACTGCTTTCATACTTTGCAATGTCTTTAAAATCACAAGTTACCATCAGGTGACTCAGCGCCGCTTTTAGGTAAGCTCCCTCCATGTCATTCCAAATCCGCCGATATTGCCAGGGTCGAAAAGTGTGCAGGTTAAAGAGTTTATGCCATAAAGCAGCATAAGCTCTGGGGACATCGCCCGGCAAAGCCGGGCGAAAGAACTTAAAGCGGTTTTTCTGCTTCTCTTTGCAACCACCTTATGGCTTCTATACCATATAACTTTTTGATGCACCCATTTTGTCCTATATCAATCCATTCCAATTTTACAGTTTCTAAACCTCGTGCACCAGACAAACTGGCTCCAGCAAATAAACATTTATCAAGGATAGCATTTGAAAAATCGGCTTCTTTTAATAACGTTCCTGAAAAATTAGTGTTTGTCAAATCCGCTTGATTAAAATTGGTTCTAATAAATGTAGTACGAAAAAAATTGCAATTATTTAATTTGGCTCTCTCGAAAGTTGTATCGTTAGCCTCTGCTTTTACTATAATCGAATTTTTTAAACTTGCATAATTGAAGCTACAATAACTTAAATTGGAATAAGATAAATCAGCATAATCCATATTCACACCATCAAAGATTACATCAATTATTATTGAATTTGTCAAATCTTCATTAGAAAAATCCTTACCCGATAGATTAAATTGCTGTCCCTCCTTTCCATCAGTTTTAAGCCACAACTCATGCTCTATTGGCATCTTAAAATCACTCATTATCATTCTCTCCTCTACGGCCATGTTAATACTCTATCACTTAATCCTTGTTTTGCAATCTCACTTATAAGTTCTTGTAGATCAGCTGCCGTTAAGTTTTTTGTATCTAGCATAACATTTTCATTGGCCGCCAAACTTTTCTTTATGTTAGCCATAGCATCAGTTAGATTGTAGCCTTTAGGTGCATATTGAGAATTAAAGGCTTTAACATCCCATTTTTGACCTGTAATGGTATCGATAAATTCAGCACTGCCACTTGGATCCCTGACTAGTGAATTAACCTTGCCTTGAGATTCAAGTCCAAGCCCGACATCTCGTTCTGCTATTGACTTAGCACCTATCTTACCGCCATGTGCTGGATCGGCAGCTAAAGCGTCTAATTCAGCTTGAGTTCTAATTTTTCCAGCTCCACTTCCCCCCTCTACAACCTTGTATCTATACTAAAAATGTAGACATAATAATGCACCATCCATTATAATAAAGTGAATACCAAAAGGAGGTATCCACATGGCAAACAACAGCCCCAACAAATACGATGAGGATTTCAAGAAATCCCTCGTATCCCTTTACCACAATGGTAAGACACAGACTCAGCTCTGCAAGGAGTACGGTGTCTCTCAGTCCGCTCTCGGCAAATAGGTCAAGGCACTTCAAAAACGCAATGCTCAGCTGGAAGAGGAGAATCTCATCTTAAAAAAAGCGATTGCCATATTCACGCCACACTCAAGCAGCGACTAGACGCCGTACATACCCTGCGTTTCCAGCATAACATCAAGACCTTGTGCCGCGTCCTTCGGGTCAACAGGAGTACCTATTACAAGCATTTCCATTCCGCTCCTGCTCCCAGAACAATCAAGAACCAGCACTTAAAACGTCTTATCCTGCATATCTACGCAGACTATGATAAACGGCTCGGCACCTACAAGACCAGATATATCCTGGAGCGTGACTATGGCATTCGCATCCGTGTCGGCAGAGTGTACCGCCTGATGCAGCATATGGATCTTCCTAAAATGTCAACGGACAACCCCCCTTTTCCCGATTCTCTCGTTTACCTCCTTAGAGTCCAGCTTAATTAACTCCATCAAATTCTATAATACTTATATCAGGTTCCCATTCTGTAATAATCTCTACTATAAAATTCAATGAAATTAATACATAATGCTTGAAATTTAAACAATCGCATAACTCTCCCCCTATTTTTCTAACAAAATCATCGAATTCTCCGTCCATTATTTGATAAATAATATTATCAAATCCTCTATTACGAAAATCTCTAATTTGTTCATCGTTAAATAAACTATTAAGTACTATTCCCTCATCCAACATTCTAATTGCTGATACTGCACCAAAATTAATGAGTACATTATGTTTTTCAGACAAAAGAGTAATTACTAAACCATCTTTTTCTCCATTCTGCAATAATATCTGGTATTTATCCTTCGGTATTTTCCCTTCAAACACCTTTTTCCATGTTTCCATTGAAATGACCTCCTTTAACTAATACCTTATTTTATAAATTTTACTATTTGAAATTTTAATTTCCAATGTTGGTCCGCCGGTTTTGCTTCCTGGTCTTGCAACAACAGATGTTCCATCTTCTAAATATCCCACTTTACCAGAACCATACTGTGTTTGAATATCTTTGACATTTGATGGTTTTAATGCTTCAAAGTCCTTTAAAGCTTTTTCAAATCCACCAGATTTTTCAAAATTTCTTGCTACACCAGTATTATTTGTTGTTTCTTTTGCTCCTGCTAGTACATCATCTATACCTTTAGCCCCACTTCCCCCCTCTACAACCTTACTTTCCTGCCCTCCCTTCCATGCCACTTCGCTTTGCTGCTTAATATTTCCCTGTTGCTTCGCCTTTCCTTGCTGCTTAGTAATTCCCTGTTGTTTCGTCTCCCCTTGCTGCTTAGTAATTCCCTGTTGTTTCACCTCTCCTGGTTGCTTAATAATCCCCTGTTGCTTCGGCTCTCCTTGCTGCTTAATATCTCCCTGCTGTTTCGCCTCCCCCTGCTGCTTAGCTTTCTCCTGTTGCTCAGCCTTCTTTGGCGGCTTAACGTCTCTTTGCTGTGCACTTTTACTCAGCGCGTCCATCTCCACCCTGGCGCTATGATACATCATAAGCCCATACGCAAGGTTATTGCTTCCTTCCATCAGTATATCTCCGGGCTTTCTGTTCTCCTCCTGCCACCGGAAAAACCCCTTTTTCCCGATTCTCTCATTTGCCTCCCTAGCGTCCAGCTTAATTAACTCCAGCAAATCCTGATTTAAAATCAGGGGATTCAGCTCTGGATTTGCTTTTCCATGGCTGACTTCCATCCTCCGTACACTGCTTTCATACTTTGCAATATCTTTAAAATCACAAGTTACCATCAGACGGCCCAGCGCTGCTTTTATGTAAGCTCCCTCCATGTCATTCTCATCGTACATGGCAATCAAATCAACCTCTCCGCCATGCTGGCTCATCCGATCCTCCAAAAACCGGATGGCCTCTTCGTACATTCCCTCATGCAGGTACACGCTCCCATAAGGATCATCCA
>CANPMS010000056.1 GCA_947575275.1 uncultured Clostridium sp.
TATACTCTGCTGGGGCGTTATCAGCGGCAAAAGCCGGGGATAAGGCGGGAGATGCAGGGAAGACGTCAAAGCTGTTGAACAGGGTATCCGATGCAGGAGGTGGAATAAAGAGGGGGATTTCCAAGGGAGCAAGGAAGACGCTTGGAGGGAAAGCAGCAAAAGAAGCAGCAGAAGAAGCGGCAGAAAAGGCAGATGATATTTTAGGTGACCTGGCACGGAGGATGAGCGGACCGGGGGGAGATAACCTGGATGATTACAGCATGGTGAAAGGGTGGCTGGAAGAGCAGGGAAAGTCACTGGAGATTATGGATGAAGGCGGGGTGAATATTCATAAGGTTGAGGGTGCGGTGGATGATGTGTTGGAAGGAGGGGAGGTATTAAAGAGGGGAAGTGGCGCTGGAGGTAATATTGCAAAGAATTTTGATACAAACGATATACCAAATCTGACGAAACAAGAAATCATTGACGCTATCCCAGATGATTGGCAATATACAGAGCATAATGGTTTTGTCCATATAAAGGATGAAGCAGGAAAAATGCGTATTAGGATTGATCCACCAGATAAAGTAACTCAATATCCACATGTTCATGTGTATGATAAAGATGGAAATTTGTTAGATAGCTTAGGAAATATTGTAGATAGAAAAAGTCCTGATGGACATATACCATATAAAAACTAGGAGGACACGATGATACAAGAATTAATAAAGAAAATTGAAGATAGTTATTATTGGGATGCAAGAATTAAGTCATTAGATTGTAATTATTTCGGCGATGAAGTGAAATTGGTATTTGAGGATGATGAAAGGGATATTACATATCATTTTGCAGAATGTTATAAAGTGAAAATTGAGCATGCAGTTGAGTGTCTTAAAGATAGAGCCTCGAAAGAATTCACTCTTGCACAGATTCCGTATTTTATGCAGGATGTAGAATTAAAAGAAATAAAAATCTGTGATAAAAAATATATGGAATTTAAAATAAATTTGCACCCTATTGAATTATCAATAGTATGTAATAAATTTAATATTTATTAAGGCTATACTTTAGAACCCCCAGATCTCTAAATCTCTTTTTCAAAAAATATGAGGTAGAATTAGAACATCTGTTGATCATCCGTCAAGATTTAGTACGAGTTAAAATGAGGGATTTTTCATTCCAGCTTTTGATTCGAGGGGCTACTACATTTGTGAAGAGGACGGTTGCGGAGTAGGTGCCGAATTATGGAAGCGAAAAGGAAGCGTATGAGCAAATCCGAGGATGGGTCATGAAACTGGGTGACAATATAGGAAACAGTGTCTATAATAAAGACACTCCATTTGTCTCGGATTTTGTTGGGGAGGCATTCCATTCCAGCGACCGGGAAGAGTCCGGTGATTCGTCGAACTTGGCATCTGTTTCGGGGGCGTTTGTAAACGGATTTGTGGGTACCGGAGCGCTGGGAACGGTGGATGGGATAGGCGGGATGATAGCGGATCCCTATGGAGCGGCGGAAGGGATTGTGAGTATGCTGGCGAACCGGGAAGAGGCATATGTGATGATTAAGGAAGCGGCGATGAAGGCGGTGGACGAGAATCTGATCAACGGAGGCTGGGAAGACCGGAGCCGTGTGGCAGGCGCTGTTGTATTTGAGGTGTTTTCAGCCATATACTCTGCCGGGGCGTTATCAGCGGCAAAGGCAGGGGACAAGGCGGGAGATGCTGGGAAGGCGTCAAAGCTGTTGAACAGGGTATCCGATGCAGGAGGAGGAATAAAAAGGGGGATTTCCAGGGGAGCTAAGAAGACGCTTGGAGGGAAAGTAGCAAAAGAAGCAGCAGAAGAAGCGGCAGAAAAGGCGGATGATATTTTAGGTGACCTGGCACGGAAGATGAGCGGACCGGGGGGAGATAACCTGGATGATTACAGCATGGTGAAAGGGTGGCTGGAAGAGCAGGGAAAGTCACTGGAGATTATGGATGAAGGCGGGGTGAATATTCATAAGGTTGAGGGTGCGGTGGATGATGTGTTGGAAGGAGGGGAGGTATTAAAGAGGGGAAGTGGGGTTATTGAGAGTGGTAGTAAGACTAATTTACTAGATGAATTAGCTAGTAGTGGTGTTAAATATAATCCAGATGACGTTATAACGGTCATTAAAAACCCAGATGGGAAATTAATGTGGTTGGAAGAGGGTAATAGTAAGGCAGGATTAACACATATACTAGAGAGACATGCAGATGATTTTGCAGCGCAAGGTGTGAGTGATATACCAAATTTGTTAGAGAATGTATTATCAACAAATCCAATAAGGACTGGAAGTAATGCCAAGGGGTTATTTGCAGACTATACATTTAATGGAAATAGTTATAGAGTTGCATATGGTACGAATGGTTTTGTAGTATCTTTCTATCCAATTGATTGACAGGAGGTTTATATGTATAAAATAATATCTATTAGTGAGGATGAAATGACGAGAAACGTAGAGCTAGAAAATTCTGATACGGGAACAATTGAGGAATGCTTTGATGATTCTTCTTTAATTAGTGACATAAATTTTGATTTTTTAACAATCGGGAAGGAGTACGAATGTAAAATAAAATTATTTGGTAATGCTGTTCAGAATATGCAGGATAAAACTGTTATATGCAAAATTCTTAGTAAGAATGAGATGGTTGGAACAAAGGAGATGGTAAAGGTATTAGTAGAAAATGATGAATATTATATCCCTAGAAAAAAAGTCGAAAAATATTTGGATAAAGAAATGTTCTTTTTTCGATATACTAGAAAAGATTTGATAGAAGTAGATAATATACTTCATTCTGATATGTTATAATTTAAAACAATAAGGCAAAAGCCAGTAGACGTAAAAAAGCTACTGGCTTTTTCTGAAGCGCTACAATAAAGTTGTAATAAGAGTTGCTAATAAGATATACTGAGAATAACAAAGAAAGAGATGCTTATTATGCCACAGAATTACACACCAGAATTTAAAAAGGAGATTGTACACCTCCATGAGGAAGAAGGACGCGTTTACAAAAGCATCACAGCAGAGTATGGCGTATCCAAAGCTATCATCTCCAAATGGTGCAGCGAGTTACGCGAAGAATGCCGGTTAAATCCACAAGCCCAAAATGATTATGATTTTATGAATGAAAACCTACATGTTTGATGTTTTTTGACCAATTATTACATTAAAGTTGCTATTCATGACATGTAAAGGGGAAAATGTAAAATTTGCGGTAGAATAAAACAGTTTGTGACGATTGCGGAAGGTATGCTTGGAACTATGTATTGTTTTGGGCAGTATTAAGAAATATTGACTTAACGTTTCAAAACACCTGACTTAAGGGATAAATCTTTCTGAGAAAGGGAATGGAGGAAACCGAATGAAAGAGTACAATGATTCTTGCAACCATAAAGGATTGCCGGGGGAAGCGGCGGAATGAATCGGTCAGGAGCATTTGAACAGTTTGAGCAAGCCTGCGTCAGACCGGGATGGAATGAAATGGTACGGCAGATGGAACGGGTATTTCAACAGGAGAAGAAGCAGTTTCGAGCTCAATTTATCGAGGATTTTCGAAGTGCATGCCGTTCTCAAAAAGAGCATGAGCCGGAAATGGAGTGTGCTTACATAACAATGGAGTTTTTGCGGACCGGTTTTTGCCGTCAGGATTACCGGTACCGGATTGTGTTTTTTAATTCGGACTGGTATTTTGGGAAAGGGAATCCGGCTGGAATGACAGATCTGTCGGTTATCTTCTGCTTTTATCATCAGTTGGAGAAGAAGCTGAAGGAGGATGCACAGCGGTATGTGGGAAAGATTGCGCCTCTGGAGGTGGAAGGATTTATGGTGCGGTTTCTGCCGTTGTTCCAGCAGTATGCAAAGGAGCTGATCTATTACGCTTTAGGAGAGGCAACGGAACAGGATGAATTTGTGAGCTTAAAGAAAGGGGCGGAAATTCAGATCCGTGTGGGGGAATGCCTGGAGCCGGGAGAGCTGGTTTTCCTGGAGAGGAAAGAGAAGGATCGGGAAAAGCTTTTGGAATGGTTAAAGGAGAATCAGCAGGAGACGTATCATTATCAGGATTTGCGTGGGTTGGATTTTTCCGGCTGCCGGCTGCCGGGCCAGGATCTGCGGTATTGTGATTTTCGGGATTCCAATCTGGAGGGAGCGGACTTAAGCCTGGGACGCATGGAGCAAGCCCGTTTTCAGGGAAGCTGCCTGAAAGGTGCCAGCCTGGCAGGAAGCGCCCTCCATGGGGCGGATTTTCGCGGGGCAAAGCTCCAGGGAGCTGATTTTGGCGGGGCGCAGCTTTTCCGTTGCCGGTTTACGGATGAGCAGAAAGCA
>CANPMS010000057.1 GCA_947575275.1 uncultured Clostridium sp.
TTTTCTCCCAGCGGACAAATGGTTCGACCTACTCTCCAAATACAGGTACGATTGTTATGAGGGGTAGAAGCCGTATAGAGAAAAACGGGGCAGGAGGCACGAATGGTTCCAGATTCGTGCAAGGGGATGGAATCCATCTGAGTCAAAGCAACAATACCGCCTATCCCAATCCATGGGAGATTACCCTGGAGGGTGATGCGGCTGTCAGGGATAATAACTATACTGAGAACGGTACCCCATGGCCTGAAATCTCTTTAAGCAAAAGCAGTGAGCTTCATCTGAAAGGGAACGCCACAGTGGCAGAGACAGAGCCGTCCGGCGAGCGGAATGCAATTTACGCGGAAGGAAAGGTCTTCGTGGAGTCACCATCAATTAATATAAGGGGGAGAATCCACCTTGCTGATGCAGGGAACCCATTGACCCTGGCGGCGGCGCTTCCGAAGGAAAAGAGATTCCATTTGCATCTGGCGGAAGGGTTCTTAGGGAAACCTGTGGTGGTTCCGGACAGCTCACAGGGAGCGACCGTTCCGGATGCCACGCCGTATTGGAGAAATTTTGTCAAGGATTTGGCCGACGGTCTGGCGGCAGAAAAGAACATCATTGCGCTCGAGCCGAATCTGGTTCTGCAGGGTGAGAATAATGTGTATCTGTCAGGAGCGGGAAACGATAATAATGACGGAAACAGCCCGTCCACGGCGGTACGCACGTTCCACCGGGCAAGAGAGCTGCTGGAAACCGGGTATTTTACATCGGGAGCCAATGTGATCATCAGCGGTCAAGTTACCATTGGTGACTGGACGGACGACTCCGGCACGGCGCATCCGGATAATGACTGGTCCTTTGACCAGGGAGGCACTGTGACCAATGCCCAGAGCCACCAGACCTGGACTCCTCTTGTACAGCGTTACAGTAAATACAAGAGCGGTCGTATGATTTCTATCTCCACAAATAAGAAGGCAGTATTCCGTAATATCACCATTGATGGAAATGGAGAAAATGTGGCTGTAAATGATAACGTCTCAGAGATGATACAGATTGGTGCGGGCGGAAGCTGCGTGCTGGGAGGAGGAGCAATCGTACAGAACGGAAAGAGCATAAACACTGCTCTGGCTGCCGTAGGAATCATTGTGTCAGGTGGAACACTGGAGATTGACGGCGGCATCATCCGTGGGATGAAGGCCGAGTGGAGAAACTTTACAAATAGTATTTGCTCTGCAAGTGCATTATACTGTAGCGGCGCAAATGTTCTGTTCAAGTCAGGACAGATTTGTGACAACGAGTTTATCTACGTGACTTCAATCTATACAACATATGCATCGGCAGCTTTATTTACGGGCGGCAGTAAGTTGAGCATGAGCGGTGGTACGATTTCTGGAAACACCACTGCTCCTACTTCTAAAAATCCATCTGCTTTGGGTTTTGGTGGCGCGCTGTCTCTGTTAAATTCGTATGCAACGATTACCGGAGGAAATATCCAGAATAACACCGGAGGAAAGGGAAGCGCTATTTATTATGAATCTTCCCTGACAGGAGATACGGGTGCAGTCACCCTTTCAGGCGGAGTGATCAAAGACAATCAGGCAGATACAACCATTGCAGGTGTGGGGCTTTACGGACAATGGTCTCCGGTTTATGTGAACGGAAGGAACTTTGAACTGAAGGGCGGAGGCTGCGATGTCAGAGACGCCTTCTACCTCACCGACACGCGCGCTCCCATTATCCTCAGCGGCGAGATTTATCAGAAAGGCCGTCTCTACAAGCTGTGCCTGAACCAGGGTACGGGCGCTAACCAATACCACAAGGGAAGCGAGGTAGTGGTTCCCGACGGAATTCATAAGCTGCAGACAGCCCAGAACCTGTCATCGTTTGTGGTGATGAGCAACTATGGGCTTTACAAGGGAGAGGCAGAGACTCCTATCGCCTACAATCCCCAGATTAAGGAGAACCAATGCCTGATTCTCAAGAAGGAAGTGTTTATTAACGGAGAGGGCGGCAGTGACGGCAATACGGGGCTGACCCCCCAGCAGGCAGTACAGACGTTTACCAGAGCAAAACAGGTCGGTGAGGCTTCGGACGGAGGCGACAAGGATTACTATGTCATCTATGTCTGCGGCAAAGTGACAAATACTGCGGCGGAGACGGTCTGGAGCCTTCCAAGTACCGCATCCATGTGCCGTTATACAGGGTTTGATGTATATGACGCCAACGGCAACCCGACGACGATGGGAAATCTTCCGTATCACGGGACGCTGATAGAACCGCAGCGGAATCTGGAGATGAGGGAAATATCCATCTATGGGCGCAGGGAGATTGATTCGGAGAGTCTGAACGGCGAAAGCCTGCTTTCAATTCCCGACGGGGTGACCGTTACGTTTACCGCGGAAAACGGAGGAGAACCGATTTTGGCGCGGAACCATAACATCGGCTCCTACACCGATCCAGATTATAATCAGCAGATATCTCTTTCTTCCAGGGGAGGAGCAGTTTATATCGCCTCGGGAGGAACGCTCAATATGAGCGCAGGAAAGATTCTGGATACCACAGCAGCCTATGGGGCGGCTGTCTATCTGGCGGCAGATGAGACGGATCCATTGAAAATCGGGCATCTGGTTCTGGACGGGGCGCCTTCTGTCAGCGGAAAGGTTTATCTGGCAGGAAACGGGTACACCACGGCTGCTTATGTAGAGCCGAAGGAAACCTACACTCCGGCTGTGCCGCTGCAGATTTCCATCCAGAATGATCACAATAAACGTATGTGTGTAAAATATCCTGACACATATACTCCCGGGGTGACTCAGATGGAATACTACACATTTGATGACTCTGTCAAGGCGATGTACAGCATTATTTACCGGGAGACGGAGCGCAATGTAATTGAGCTGCAGCAGCGGGGCGCAATTTATCTTGATGGGGAAAACGGAAATGATGCCAATGACGGAAGCACGCCGGAACAGGCCTTTAAGACCCTGAAGAAGGTGTATGAGTCTATTCAGGCAAAACAGAACGCAAATCCTTTGGAGGATAACGGAAATGTAGTTTTTGTTGTGGGAACAGTGGAGCTGAGTAATGATGCAGGCTCACCGAATAAAATCACCATTCAGAACCTGCAGAGGGTGAATGCAGAAACAGGCCTGCTCCATTACGAAGGATACTATGAGGACACCGGCACGCCACAGATTCCTGTTAAGGGACAGGTGTACTTTAAACGGTATGCCCAGCCGAAGGGCTACAACAGCGCCGATCCAATCTATGATGGATACAACAAGGCGACGTTGCTGAAGGAGCTGTTCCAGGTGAACAGCGGACATACGCTGGAGCTTATGGGAGTATATCTTGACGGCCACTCCAATGAAACAGACAGCTCAAATCCTCTGTATGAGGCGGATGGAGTGCAGGCGGAGGCTCCGCTGGTAACAGTGAATGAAGGCGGCATTTTGATTGGCGGATATAAGGATTCAACCGGTGACAGTGTGTCTACATTTACCCTGTTTAGCAACAACGTGAATGTCAGGAGCAAGACCACCAGCGTGGGCACGTTAAACGGCTCAAACATCCTGGAGGGCTCTTCCGCAGGCATTGACCTTCAGCCGGGAGGAACATGTCAGCTTAACCATGTGGAGTTCCGAGGTCTGAGTCTTGGAGAGAACGTGACAGGAGGAACGGATATTTACCACTACGGGCAGGA
>CANPMS010000058.1 GCA_947575275.1 uncultured Clostridium sp.
GTCTCCAATAAAAAATTGTTTAAAATTGTGTCTACTTACTTGACTATACTTCACTCTGAATCATACTGCTGACCTCCGTACAGCATCCGGTTGGGCACTGTTGTGCTGTTTCTTAACAGGTTTCCAAAGGAATCGTATTCATATCCGTTCTCAATCTTCCCATCCGCCCCTGTTATCCAGCCTGTGCTCAGCTGCTCATCCTGGTGGATTCCGTAATAGCTTCCCTCCCGCTCCAATGCCGCAGCCCCGTACCCACGGATATACCGGCTTGCACTTCCTCCGTGATCCAGCTCCGCCACGATTTCACCGCCTGCAAATATAAACGTGCTCCGTTTCCCATGCTCTGACAGTCCGGCCCGTAAATCTTCCCCGTCATCCGTTGCCGGGTCATAGTCTTCCGGCAGTACATGCTTTAGGCAGTTCCCATTGCCGTCACGGAAGAACCGCTCTGTCCCACCGTCAGGATAATGAATCCGGATTTGATAAAACTTTTGCTAAAGCTAATGCAGAACATATTATGTATGAAAATGAAACTAGCGCATCATTTCATGGATAAAGGGTTCTACTTTCAGAAAGTACCCATTAATGAAAATACACAATTTCAATGAACATCCTTTGAACAGGAAATCACATAATTCCCAACACTTCATTTCCTCTAGTGGTGGACTAAAAAGAGATTTAGGAAGTTAGGCATTCTAAAGTATAAACACAATTAATTTTGCTCTATACGGATACCATTCCCATCTTTTAATGAAATTATCCACTTTTCATCATTCTCAAAAACTATGGAAAGCCCTTTATCCGTAACAGACCAATCAAATATTGTATTCCTATAACTATTTTTCCATATCAGCTCTCCTTCTAAACTAAAACATAGCAAAAACATTTCTCCTACAAATACAATGCATGATTGCACATCAAATTTTATAATTTTGAAGATGACAGATAATACATCATCAGATTTACATAATATGCATTTTCTCTTTAAATCTAGAATATAATAACTTGTTCCAAAACTTAAAAACAGTGTTGTGTCTTGTATTATATAATCGGGAGCAATTCCCAAATCATAATATGAAAATGCAATATTACCCACATTGGTATGTATTACGCAAAATCGATTATCATAATCCGAATCTTCACTTAATGTCAATATAGGATTATACATCTCACAATCTGTCATTTGTTCCAAACTGATAATCTTATTCATATCAATAACCTTCTTTCCAAATTTCATGATTATATCTTGTTTGCTTTCCAGATCCTATTTTTATTGTTAATAGCCTATTTCCATCCCAATGTGTAACTACCTTTGCTCCACCATACTTACCTATTAACAAACTTTCTCTAGTTGTAACGGTATAGTAATGTGTCACTCCATTTTCCACATATGATGCTGTTTCTGGAACTCCCACTATATTACTTGAATCATTTAAAACATCATTATAGTATTGTTCAAAATAGGAACGATTTTCTGGTGTATCTGCAAAACCTAATTTATCCATTTCTGCTTTTAAACCATTAGTTCTATCAATGTTATGCTTGTTTCCTCCTGCTTTTCCAAATTGGTAATCTAATTTATTTCCTAAATCAGCTTTTCTTCCCCCTTCAACACCATTCTCCCCTTGCTTTACAGTGACATTTTCCTTCTTTACATTTTCCTTCGCCCGGCTGTTATGTTCACGCCCATAACCGCTTGGGTCATAGTAAGTCACAGGATTGTTACTGCAGTACGCATACAGGTTCAGCCCGTCCCCATGGTATGAATCCTCCTGCAGGAATCTCCCCACCACCGGGTTATAGTATCTTGCTCGCAGATAATACTGCCCTGTCGCAGGGTCATACTGCTGGCCTCCATACAGAATCCGGTTGGGCACTGTTGTGCTGCTTCTTAACAGGTTTCCAAAGGAATCGTATTCATACCCGTTCTCAATCTTCCCATCCGCCCCTGTTATCCAGCCTGTGCTCAGCTGCTCATCCTGGTGGATTCCGTAATAGCTTCCCTCCCGCTCCAATGCGGCAGCTCCATATCCACGGATATACCGGCTTGCACGTCCCCCGTGCTCCAGCTCCGCCACGATTTCACCGCCTGCAAACACAAACGTGCTCCGTTTCCCATGCTCTGACAGCCCGGCGCGCAGACCTTCCCCGTCATACAGGTTTTCCTGGATACAGCCACTTCCTGACAGCACCCTGGTCTGACGGTTCCTGGCATTGTATTCATAGTGCAAATCCCGCCCCGGTCCTGTCTCCCGGATCAGGTTTCCCTGGCTGTCGTACAGGTAGCTCCAGCTTCCTGCCTGGTTTTCCCGCCCTGCCAGCTGGTTCTTCCGGTTATAGGTATAACGCTCCCTTCCATCCCCGCTTTCTTTCTCCAGACGGTTTCCGCACAAATCATAACGGTAGGTACATTCCCGGTCTCCTTCTGCTTCCGAAACCAGACGCCCCATCCCGTCATAGCCGTAGCGGATATTTCGAAGGTGCTGCTTCACTGTGCCGTCCTCACCTGGCAGCGCCATGCTTCCTCTCTTCGCTGTCCGGTTCCCATTGGCGTCATACTCATAGCGCAGGTCACAGAGGGTTGTCCCGTCCCCCGATTCTGATTTCAGGCGGCACAGGTTTCCCTCAGCGTCATACTCGTACTGGGTTCTGACGCCGCTTCTGTGCACCATCTCCTTTAGCTTCCCGCCCGGGGTATGGCGGTAGCCTGCGATTTCCTCCCCCGCCTCATCACGGATGGACAAAAGCTTCCCGTCACAGCGATACCCGTAGGTCACCGTTTTCCCGGTCACATCGGTCATAGTCTTCAGGCTGCCGTCCCGGTAATAGGTACAGGCAAGAATGGTTCTTCCTCCCGATTCTTTCCGCAAAAGCTTCCCGTCCGGCCGGTACTCATACCGGTAGCTGAACCCGCCGCCGGATGATTGTTTCAGATGCCCTAGGCTGTCATAGTCCCACTTGGTGCTATGTCAAGAAAAAGTACAAGTTAAACGTGAACTTTTTTGATAACAT
>CANPMS010000059.1 GCA_947575275.1 uncultured Clostridium sp.
TCTGTCTCCAGAGAAAATTATCCAAAATCGTGTCTACTTACTTGACTATACTTCAGACCTGCCGCCCCTTATAATCCGTGATCTGTTTTGCCCGGTCTGCCTCATCCAGCTCAATTCTGGTAATCCCCAGCCAGTCCTTAATCTCCGTCAGCTGGCGCAGAGCGTTGTAGCTGTATGCTACACTCCTTCCGTCTCCATAGGTAATCTGCTTCAGCTCCCCTCTTGCAGTGTAGCGGTAGCTGGTCTCATGGCCATCCCGGTCTGTCCTGCTTTTCATTCGACCCGCTTCATCATAAGCATAATTATGTATACCACTTTCTTTTTCATTACTTAACCTTGCTGTTAGGCTATTTGTGTTGCCCTGTTGGACAATATCCTTTCATTGTAAATTGGTGATAGGTACTGACGGCTTACCAATCCATACTATATATTATACCAATCGTGGTATCCCAATCCTTTATCTTATATGTTTTTCCTGTTTTTAAATCTGTAACGCAAAATTTAAATATAGAATCCGTAGAGATTATTTCAGAACTTCTGTAACTACAAAGTCCATACCTGCTGTCTTGTGATATTAATATTTTCTCGATATATTTATATCCTTTGAGTTTGAAAAGCTTTCTCTGCTTTTCCTCATGTGTATCATACATAAAACAACCTTTATCATTATGATACATAATTTTCTTACCATCTGCGGAAACATCAAACGCATATGCCCTATCTTCCAATACAGGACTCACCTTGTCTGTTTTTATATCATAACTTTTAAAATTACCCCCTTCATATTGAAACCCAGTAAAGTAAAGAATTTCTGAAACTGGATTCCATACAAAAGCCATATCATCAATGCCTTGTTCCCTATACAATTTTCGAACCTTCCATTTTGTATCTTCTTTCTCTAAAAGACATATTCCATCATACCAAAACAAATATCCGCCCCCAAAACAATTTAAGCCCGTAATATCATTATGTAATTCTGACTTACCAACACTCCGTTGTATTTCTTCAATAGACATGATGGGGATAAATTCTGCTTTCTTCCAGTCGTACTCTGCAATACCCAAAAAATCATTATTCTTCACTTTTACAATGAGTCTTGTTTTATCTTTATTATAAGTTAACTCATCAAACGTCTCTTCAGAAATTTTATCTATGGTATCGCTCCCTAAATGATACAAATATGTTCCATCCCCATAACCGCTCATGCTGGCTGAAAAGACAATCGGTGGTTCGTTCACAAGATTTTCTTTTAATTCTTGTTTCACACTCGTATATTTATATATAAGCACCGATATTATTAAAAAGAGGACTGCAGGTAAAGCTCTGTTCTTCAATACTATGGTTAAAGATTTCATATTTTACCCCCTAATCTTGACCTTCACATTTATCTATTTCTGACCACAAAGCTGCCAAATCACCGTACTGCCAGCCCTCATATATCGTACCTGAGAAATTTTGTTCCCAATAGTCTATTGTTTCTACTACTTTATCATAACTCATATTGGGTGTAATTCCATGGGGTAAATAAATATTTCCTGCTTTTAACCAGTCACGTGAGTAATCATCACAATTATTCCATAATAATTTATAATTATCCTCCCCATCTCCATCCGTGCGCCCATTAACAGACAACATTGTGTTCATTGCTGCACTATTTATCGCCATCCCTTGATCATTTGAAATTGGTATATATATCCCTCTGTTATAGTAATCCATATCATATTTTCCATCTCTTCTCTTAACTCTAAAGCCATAAATTTCACTATCATTTGTTTGAAATATGGTTGAAATATCAATCCCCTCTGCATTATAAACATAAGCATCATTAAATCCTGCAACTGCTGAAGGTGAACCTGTTCCTACATAGCTATACAATTCTCCTATTCCCCCTTCTTCAATCAATAATATCGCATTATGCCCCATGCCAGCAGCACCAGCTTGAGCATTTAAATATATAACACCGGTATAATCCCTTTCAATAGATTCATATGAGTTCCTAATTGACGTATTGGGAATATAATTATCCGATAAAGAATAATTTGTTTTGCCTCTATTCGATGTATTTAAATCAGAATTTGCTGACAATGCTGTCTGTGATGGAATTTTTCCATCTAAGTCCACCATCCCAACCGGATTCCCCCAGCAGTACCCATATGAATTCAGCGTAAAGGGTCTTGCAATACTGCCCTTTATCCAATCCTCTCCGCCAAATCTCCCCTCCTTCGGCAGATACTCTCTCGCTTGGGCAAAGTAGGTATTAGTTATACTGTCCTTTTGATACCCCGTAAACCCAAACGGCTGCACCTCCCCCTGGTTTCCGTACAAATCATTTCCAAACTCATCATACCCATAGACCGTCTGTTGAGTTCCCTTTGAATTATCTTCCTGCACTCCAACCAGACGCACCGGGCTTCCCAGTTCGTCTTGCAGATACAGGTGGGCGCTTTCTCCCTCTGTGGCATAAACCACATTGGAATCCCAGCTATAAATCTGGGACGCAATCTCACCTTCCGTAGCCTCTCTCCGCTCTAACAGATTATGATACGGCTTTGTCAAATCCAGTAGATACTCCGTCTCCTTTACCGGGTCTTTCGGCAGAGCCGGATTCTCCGTCAGACTCCCGCCTCCTGCAAAGCCCTCCAACTTGTACTCCCGTCTGCCTGTCCGATTCCCCATGCCGTTATACTCATAGCGCACTGCCTGACCGCTGCCATTCACCGCCTCTGCCAGACGGTTTGTCTCATCATAGCGGTAACGGTATATCGCCCTGTCATCCCGGATAATCTCCGTCAGATTTCCCCTCT
>CANPMS010000060.1 GCA_947575275.1 uncultured Clostridium sp.
GTGCTGGATGAGATATGTGCCACATGAATATCAGGAGTATGCAAAAGAGTTTATCATAAGCCATAAGGTGAGTGCATTATTTTTGGATTGCGGATTGGGAAAAACGGTGATCACGCTCACCGCCATATGGGAATTACTGTTTGATTATTTTGACATTCGAAAAATTTTGATTATAGCGCCCTTGCGAGTATGTTATTTAACATGGCCTTCCGAACTGGAGAAATGGGAGCATCTTTCCGGGATGGGGATGTCGGCGGTGCTTGGTTCGGAAAAAGAACGCATAGCCGCACTTGGCAGGAAAGCACAGGTGTATGTCATCAACAGGGAAAACGTGGAATGGCTGGTGGAAAACCATAAATGGGATTTTGACATGGTGGTGATCGATGAGCTTTCGTCCTTCAAGTCCCATAAGGCGAAGCGGTTCAAGGCCCTTAAAAAAGTGCGCCCGATGGTGCGGCGCATCGTGGGGCTGACCGGGACGCCCGCGCCGAATGGGTTGATCGACCTTTGGGCGGAGATCGGCATCCTCGACATGGGGCAGCGGCTTGGGCGGTTCATCGGCGGCTACCGGGAGCGGTTCTTCGTGCCGGACAAGCGCAGCCGGGAGATGGTGTTTTCCTATAAGCCGCGGGAGGGTGCGGAGGATATGATCTATAATTTAATCTCCGACATCTGCATCAGCATGAAGGCCGTGGATTATCTGGATATGCCGGAATGTGTTTATAACCGTGTGGAGGTCATTCTGACCGAAAAGGAAATGGCTCTGTATGAGCAGCTAGAGCGGGATATGCTCCTTCCCTTTGCGGACGGTGACATTGACGCGGTGAATGCGGCGGCACTCTCCAACAAACTTTTACAGATGGCGGACGGTGCGGTCTACGATGAGAACGGGAACGTGAGGCACATCCATGACCGCAAGCTGGAAGCCTTAGAGGATTTGGTCGAGGCGGCAAATGGCAAGCCTGTTCTGATCGCGTACTGGTACAAGCATGATTTACAGAGGATCATGGAGCGCACCGGGGCGGTGGAATTGGACACGGCGGAGGATATGCGGAAATGGAATGCCGGGGAAATCCCGGTGGCGGCGATCCATCCCGCGTCAGCCGGACACGGGCTGAACCTGCAGGCGGGCGGCTCCACGCTGGTGTGGTTCGGGCTGACATGGTCTCTGGAACTGTACCAGCAGATGAACGCAAGGCTGTGGCGGCAGGGGCAGGAGGAGACGGTTGTGATCCACCATATGATTTCCAAAGGCACACTGGATGAGAGGGTAATGGCTGCGCTGGAGAAAAAGGACTGCGGGCAGTCGGCACTTGTGGATGCGGTAAAAGCGAGGATTGGAGGCGGAAGGAAATGAGGGAAGAAATCAGAAGGATGTTCAGCGAATACCAGACCAGGGAGAAGGAACTGAAAATACTGAAATTCAGGATAACCAATTTCAAAGGGATAGAGCCGGATGATGTGATAAAGTCCATGTGCCTTTCCGGGCATGAGGGGGAAAAGGTGCAGACCAGCGGACCGTCAGACCGCACGGCATCCGCAGCCCTCAATTACCGCAGGGTGGCGGATAAGCTGGACGATGACCTGTTTGACGGGCTTTTGGAGGAATACCAGAAGAAAAAAGAGGAAATGGACTTCTTCCGTTTCGGGATTAGCTGCTTAAGCGGGAAACTGCCGGAGATCATAACCGACATGGTGATAGAGGGGATGGAGTGGCAGGAGCTTTCCGAGAAATACGAGGTTTCCCACTCCATGATCGGCAAGTACAGGAAGAAGGCGCTGGAGGAGTTGGAGACCATTTACAGCATCCGGGAACACAGCGATACGGCGTTTATGCTGAGTTAAAAAACTTTTTTTGAAAAATTTTAAATTTATTTTTTGCCGGGTGGGGTAAAAATTTTATGGGAGAAAGCCAGCAATTACAAGGGTTGCTGGCTTTACTGCCGCCGGAAAGTAGACTGATGGTAGACTGACGGTAGACTAAAGGTGGACGGCTGGTTTATTGCAAAGGAAAAAATATTGTGCTATGGTTATGATGCGAAGAAGTGTAGGGAGCCCTGATGGATAATCCACGGGGCTTTTTTCACGCCTCCGCACAGGGCAGCGGGCTTTATCCTTTCACCGCTGTCCTTTTCTTTTGCGGAAAGGGTGGAAAGGAGTTATCGATGGATTGTTTCGCTATGAAGGATGGGAACTGTAGCATTTTGAGATGTGGGAAGTGTGGAGGCGGAACCTGCCACTTCCATAAGACGAGGGAAGAACAGGCGCAGTCGCTGGAGAAAGTGAGTGAACGCCTGCGGAGCCTGCCGGAGTACCAGCAGGAGGCAATCGCTGACAAGTATTACGGCGGCGTGAAGAAGTGGTGACGCCATGCCGAGGAAACCGATGAAACCATGTAAGCATCCCGGATGCCCGAAGCTGACGGACGGGATGTACTGTGAGGGACACGCAAAGCTGCACGCCTCCGACCGAGCCAGCGCATCCGTCCGGGGATACGATGGCAGGTGGGAGAAAGCACGGATACGTTTCTTGAAAGCACATCCCCTCTGCGTCAGATGCATGGAGCAGGGACGCTTGGTGAAAGCAACCGTGGTTGACCACATCATCCCACACAGAGGGGATGCAGAGCTGTTTTGGGATGAGAGCAATTGGCAGAGCCTTTGTAAGAGCTGCCACGACCATAAAACCATGACGGAGGAC